>NZ_JARUWZ010000006.1:0-223241 GCF_030433775.1 Erwinia sp. PsM31 | reverse complement strand
TTCGCTTCCTGCCGCGAGGTGGCGTATATTACGCTTTCCTCCTTCAGAGTCAACCACTTTTTCAGAAGTTTTCTCCGGCGATTCAGCTTCCTGAACCTTCTGACCCGGTGACCGTCAGGCCGTTGTTCCGTGTCAGTGGAGGCGCATTATAGGGAGTTTCTGACGGCTGACAAGCGTTTCTGTAAAAAAAACTTCCGACCGTTTCTTTTTTCAACAAAGGAACAATAAACGTACTTTTTAAGGTTATTTAACCCGCAAATTGCCCCGAATTCTCTTTTATATCCATCACAATCACCGGCCTGCCGATGCTATTCTTTTTACTTCGCAGGATTTTCCTGTCGGTAATAACGACTGAGAAGGATGCCCAATGATAAAATCCGCGCGCAGTATGGCCGGACTTCCGTGGATTGCCGCCATGGCTTTCTTTATGCAGGCGCTTGATGCCACGATATTGAATACTGCACTTCCCGCCATCGCCTTAAGCCTTAACCGTTCGCCCCTCGCCATGCAATCTGCTGTTATCAGCTATACCCTGACCGTCGCTATGCTGATCCCGGTCAGCGGCTGGCTGGCGGATCGCTTTGGCACCCGGAAAGTTTTTATCGCTGCCGTTTCTTTATTTACGTTGGGTTCGCTGGCCTGTGCGCTTTCCGGCTCTTTAACTATGCTGGTTCTGTTCAGGATAGTGCAGGGGATTGGCGGCGCGATGATGATGCCCGTGGCCAGGCTGGCGCTGTTAAGAGCCTATCCGCGTAGCGAGCTGTTGCCCGTACTGAACTTTGTGACGATGCCAGGCCTGGTCGGTCCGGTGCTGGGCCCGCTGCTTGGCGGCGTACTGGTCACCTGGGCGAGCTGGCACTGGATCTTCCTGATTAATATTCCGGTAGGCGTTCTCGGTATCTTCTATGCCCGCAAATATATGCCGGACTTCACCACGCCGAAACGCCGCTTTGATTTTACCGGCTTTGTGCTCTTTGGGATTGGCCTGGTGATGCTCTCCAGCGGCATCGAGCTGTTCGGCGAAAAAATAGTCGCCAGCAGCATAGCGCTGGCGGTAACCAGCGGCGGCATTCTTCTGCTTCTTCTTTATATAGCTCATGCACGCCGTCATCCGACGCCGCTGATCCCGCTCCCCATGTTTAAGACGCGCACCTTCTCGGTCGGCATCTTAGGCAATATCGCTTCGCGCCTCGGTACAGGCTGTATTCCCTTCCTGATGCCGCTGATGCTCCAGGTTGGCTTTGGTTATACCGCCATTCTGGCTGGCTGCATGATGGCGCCTACCGCTCTGGGTTCAATCCTGGCGAAATCAACGGTAACGCAGGTGCTGCGCTGGTTCGGCTATCGCAAAACGCTGACGGGGATCAGCGTCATTATTGGCGTGCTGATCGCCAGCTTCGCGCTACAGTCGCCTGCGGCCAGTCTGGCGCTACTGCTGCTGCCGTTATTTGTGCTGGGAATGGCAATGTCTACCCAGTTTACCGCGATGAATACCATTACGCTGGCAGACCTTAACGACAGCAACGCCAGCAGCGGCAACAGTATGCTGGCCGTCACCCAACAATTGGCTATCAGCTTTGGCGTGGCGGTCAGCGCGGCGGTACTGCGTTTTTATAGCAATTTTGACGGCACCACTGTCGATCACTTCCACGCCACTTTCCTGACGATGGGCGTGGTAACGGTGTTTTCCGGCCTGGTCTTTATGCTGCTGAAGCCAGGCGACGGCCGGCATCTGATTGCCGACCGGGAAAAGCGGAAAAAACGCGCCTAGCGTTCCGCCACCGAACCGCGTTCGATCAGTTCCGGCGTCAGCACCAGCAGCTGCTGGCTGGCGTCGGGATCGGCAAAACGGTGGATCAACGTATCAATAGCCAGTTCACCCAGTTCGTCTTTGGGCTGGTGAATGGTGGTTAACGGCGGCGTCATATAACGGGCAAGCTCGATATCGTCATAGCCGATCACCGCCATATCTTCAGGCACCGACAGTCCCGCCTGATAAAGAGAATGGTAAACGCCAACGGCCATCGCATCGTTACTGGTGAATACCGCCTGCGGTCGAGGGCTCAATGCCAGCAGCTGATTCATAGCGTGATAGCCGCCCTGAAATTCAAAGTCGCCGCTGACCACATACTCCTCAGGCACGGCTAATTCCGCCTGCTGCATAGCCTGATAAAAACCGTTAAGCCGCAAACGCGCCGGCGTCTTGTCCTGCGGCCCGGCGATACAGGCAATGCGGGTATAGCCGCGCGAAATCAGAAAACGGGTCGCCAGTTCGCCGCCCAGCAGCGAGTTGTCCTGAATAATGTCGCTGCCGCCTTCAAAGGGCGACCAGTCCATCATCACGATAGGAATAGAAGGATAACGATTAAGGATCTCGGGAGAGGGAAGATGACTTTCGGTGCACATGATCAGTAAACCGTCGACGCGCTTTTGCAGCAGCGTTTCCAGACTGCGGTTCATTCTGTCCTCGTCGCCTTCGGTGTTGCACAGCACCAGGCTGTAGCCGCGTTCATAACAGCTTCTTTCCACGCCGCGCACCACTTCCGAATAGAAGGGGTTGCTGCTGGCGGTAAGCAGCATCCCTATCGTGTGCGTCTGATTGAGTTTAAGGCTGCGCGCCAGCGCAGAAGGGGCGTAGTTCAGCGCAGTAATCGCCGCAGTAACCTTTTCCTTCACCGCCTCGCTGACGAAGCGGTTTTTGTTGATGACATGGGAAACCGTAGACGTCGATACGCCCGCCAGACGAGCGACATCTTTCATTGTGGGCACGGGCTACTCCTGCTGCTGTAAAAAGCGATCGGTCTCTTCACGCCAAGGCACCGAAGGCTGCGCGCCGGATCGCGTGACGGCAATTGCCGCCGCCGCATGGGCAAAACGCACGGCCTGCGGTAACGGCTTGCCTTCCAGCAGCGCGGTCATCAGCGCGCCGTTAAAGGTATCGCCTGCGGCGATAGTATCGACGGCCTGCACCTTGAATCCTGAGATGCGCTCGCCTTTACCCGCTTCGCTTAGCCATACGCCACGGCTGCCCAACGTAATCAACACGCTGTGGATGCCTTTATCGTGCAGCACCGATGCCGCGCGCGCCGCGTCTTCATCGGAGGCAACGGCCACGCCGGTGAGGATTTCCGCTTCGGTTTCGTTCGGCGTAATCATATCCACCAGCGCCAGCAGCTCGTCCGGGAGCGGCATGGCCGGCGCAGGATTGAGGATGACTTTGGTCTGATGCTGACGGGCGATTTTTGCGGCGGCCAGCACGCTTTCAAGCGGAGATTCCAGCTGCATCAGCAGGGCATCCGCGTTTTCAACGATCTTCCGCTGTTTTTCGACCAGAGCGGGCGACAGCGCGGCGTTCGCGCCAGCATGGATAGCAATGCTGTTTTCGCCCTCATCATTAACGAAGATCAGCGCCACGCCGGTAGATTCGCCAGCGATGACCTCCACCGGCGCAATATCGATATGGTCTTCCGCCAGCTGCTGACGGATACGCTGGCCGATATCGTCGTCGCCCACGCAGGCGATAAAAGCGATATCCGCACCGCTGCGTCCGGCCGCGACGGCCTGATTGGCGCCCTTGCCGCCGAAAGCGATCTGGTATTGCTTACCGATCACCGTTTCACCGGGACGGGGGAAGGAGGTCAGATTAAGAATATGGTCTGCGTTGATGCTGCCGAGCACGGCCAGCCTGCCGGTTTTATTCATGGGAGCGTCCAGAAAAAGGCGCCACCTGCAAGAGGTGGCGCGTGCCATGCTTTTCTTTGATTTATTTAGTGACCAGCTTCAGGTCAACGGGATTGATAGCCTGAACCTGCTGGCCCTTCAGCACTTTATCAGCGGTTTGTACGCCGATAACGCCGATTTGCTCCGGCTGCTGCGCCACGGTGGCAGCGAGTTTGCCGCCCTGCACGGCTTTTACGCCGTCCGCAGTGCCGTCGAAGCCGACTACTACCACATCAGATTTGCCCGCCGTTTGCAATGCGCGCATCGCACCTAATGCCATTTCATCGTTCTGCGCAAACACCGCCTGCACATCCGGATGGGCCGTCAGCAGGTTCTGCATCACGTTCAGGCCCTTGGTGCGGTCAAAATCTGCGGGCTGGCTGGCAAGGATAACAAATTTATGCGCATCGGCTGCCGTTTTGAAGCCTTCGCCACGTTCGCGAGCGGCGGACGTCCCGGCAATCCCGGCCAGCTCAATGATTTTAGCCTGGTCGCCGATGCGTTTCGCAATATAGTCGCCCGCCATTTTGCCGCCCAGGCGGTTGTCGGACGCGACGTGGCTGACGACTTTGCCCTGAGCAGCCACGCGATCCAGCGTGATCACCGGGATATTGGCCTGATTCGCCATTTTTACCGCGTTGCCTACCGCATCGGAATCGGTCGGGTTAATCAGCAGCAATTTTGTGCCGCGCACCGCAAGATCCTGCACGTTGGCCAGCTCTTTTGCCGGATTGTTCTGCGAATCCAGCACCACCAGGTTGTAGCCCAGCTTGTCCGCTTCTTTCTGGGCACCCTCTTTTAACGAAACGAAAAACGGGTTGTTCAGCGTGGAAACTACCAGCGCGAGCGTCTCTTTCGCCATCGCGTTGGCGCTGAGCGTTGCGCCGAGCAGCACGGCCAGCGCCGTCATTTTAGTCATTTTCATTTTCGATTCCTGTAGGGTTATTTTTTGTTATCCACCAGCACCGCCAGCAGGATCACGACTGCTTTAACGATCATCTGGTAATAGGAAGAAACGCCAAGCAGATTCAGGCCGTTATTAAGGAAGCCCAGGATCAGCGCGCCGACCAGCGTGCCCATGATGCGTCCTTTGCCGCCTGCCAGACTGGTGCCGCCCAGCACCACCGCCGCGATGGCGTCCAGCTCGTAGCCGGTGCCCGCCGTAGGCTGAGCGGAAGAGAGTCGCGCCACCTCAATGGTGCCCGCCAGCGCCGCCAACATGCCGCTCAGCGCATAGACCGTGATTTTGACGCGGCTGACGCTGATGCCGGAAAGGCGAGTAGCCGCTTCATTGCCGCCAAGCGCATAGATATAACGGCCCAGGCGAGTATGGTGCAGCATGTACCACGCCAGCAGGAAGGTCAGCGCCATCAGCCAGACCGGCGTGGGAATACCCAGCGGCCGTCCGATACCAAACCAGCCAAACAGATCGGCATTATCGCTGAAGCCGGTATTCACCGGGCTGCCGTTGGTATAAACCATGGTCGCGCCGCGCAGCAGCAGCATCATGACCAGCGTGGCGATAAACGCCTGCACTTTGCCCTTTGCCACTATGGTGCCGGTTATCGCGCCAATCAGCGCCCCCAGCGCCAGCGAGGCCGCCACCGCGACCAGCGCGTTAACCTCTATACCAACCAGCGAAGCACCCACTGCGCCGGTCAGCGCCAGCAGCGACCCTACGGACAGATCGATGCCTGAAGTCAGGATCACCAGCGTCATGCCGACGGCCATAATGGCGTTGACGGAAGTCTGCTGCAGAATGTTGAACATATTGTTCAGGGTAAAGAAATTGGGGCTCTGACTGGCGACGACGGCAATCAGCACCACCAGCGCAATCAGCGATTTTTGTTCCAGCAGCCAGGCTTTGCCGCGGCTGGCCTGTAGGGTTTGAGTACTCATGGTGTGACCAACTCCGCGCTATGTTGCTTGCCGACCGCCGCCGCCATCAGGCGTTCCTGCGTGGCCTGTTCAATGGGGAAATCGCCGCTCAGGCGGCCTTCGTGCATGACCAGCACGCGATCGCTCATGCCCAGCACTTCCGGCATTTCTGAGGAAACAAGAATGATGCTCAGCCCCTCTTGTTTAAACTGATTGATTAACTGGTAGATCTCTTTCTTGGCGCCCACGTCCACGCCGCGCGTCGGCTCATCCAGAATCAGCACCTTAGGCCGCGTCATCAGCCCGCGCGCAATAGCGACTTTCTGCTGGTTGCCGCCGGATAAAAGCCCGATCGGCTGCATCATCGAGGGCGTTTTTACGTTGAACAGCTTGATAAAATCGCTGACCGCCAGCTGCTCTTCGGCATGTTTTAACCGCCCGCCGCCGTGGCTGAAGTAGTCGAGCGCGGTTAAAGACATGTTTTCTTTTACCGACATGCCGAGCACCAGCCCGTCGCGTTTGCGATCTTCAGAGATATAAACGATGCCGTGACGCAGACCCTCTTCCGGCGTGCGCGTCGTTACCGTTTTACCGTCGAGCGTGACGCTGCCGCCGCTGCGTGGAAAAGCGCCGTACAGCACCTTCATCAGTTCGGTACGGCCCGCGCCCATCAGTCCCGCTACGCCCAGGATCTCGCCCTGACGCAGTGAAAAGCTGACGTCGTTTACGCCCGGCCCGCTAAGGTTTTTCACGGTTAAGCGCACGTCGCCCGGGGCTTTGTTCAGGCGCGGATACTGCTCTTCCAGCCTGCGGCCCACCATCATTTCAATCAGCGCTTCTTCGTGCAGCGTATCGACCGCTCTTTCGGCGATAAACTGCCCGTCGCGAAACACGGTGACGTCATCGCAGATTTCAAAAATCTCTTTCATGCGGTGCGAGATATAAACGATGCCGCAGCCCTGCGCTTTCAGCTCCCGGATAACGCGAAACAGCGAGGCCGTTTCGGTATCGGTCAGCGCATCGGTGGGTTCATCCATCACGATGACTTTTGACTCATAGCTCAGCACCTTGGCGATTTCGACCATTTGCTGGTCGCCGATCGACAGGTCGCCGACCAGTTTATGGCTGTTGAAACGCAGGTTCAGCCGCTGTAACAGCTTGTCCGCTTCCGCATAAAGCTTTTTCCAGCGGATGCCGCCGAAAGCGTTAACGAATTCGCGGCCTAAAAAAATGTTCTCCGCCACGCTAAGCTGCGGGATCAGATTCAGCTCCTGATGAATGATGCCAATACCCGCTTCCTGCGACGCTTTCGGCCCGCTGAAGTTAACCTCTTCGCCCAGCCATTTAATGGAGCCGGCGTCGCGGGCATAGATGCCGGTCATCACTTTCATCATGGTAGATTTTCCGGCGCCGTTTTCGCCCACCAGCGCCATCACGCGGCCGGGGTAAACCGCCAGCGAAGCGCCGGACAGCGCTTTGACGCCGGGAAAGGCTTTTTCAATGCCCTGTAGTTGCAGTAAAGGTTGCATGACGGCCTCAGAAGGTCACGCCAGCGCCAAGGATGATGTTCGCGTAGGGCGAACACTCCCCGCTGCGAATAACCGCATGGCTGCGCTGTGTTAACTGTTTGAACTGTTGATGAGAAACGTACTGAACGGCGATAGTGTTTCCCTGGCGTTGTTGCAGTAAATCGAGCAGTGCGGAAAGTTCGTCGTGGAGCCGTGGATTATGAGATTTGATCTCTTCCGCGATGATGGCGCTCTCGACCTGCATCTCTTTCGTTACGGTTTCGACTACCTGCATAAAGCCGGGAATGCCCTGGGTCAGCGCCAGGTCGATGCGCTCCGGCCCTGAAGGGATGGGCAGGCCCGCATCGCCGATAGTGACGCTGTCGGTGTGGCCCAGGCGGGAAACCAGGGAAGAGATTGCAGAATTCAGTAAGGCGCCTTTTTTCATCTTTCACTCCAGAGCGAAACGTTTCGCTGATCGGGAGTGTAAAAAAACGGCGGCGGAAAACAATCGTCATGATGCGGAACTGTGATCGCCATCGAAACGTTTCGTTAACAAGCTTTGCGCAGGATATGCAACAGGAAAGGAGGAGCGATCGGTCATCAGAACAGTATGAAAAAAGACCGCCTCGTAAGGCGGTCGGCAGGGATTAGTTAAATACCATTCCACCATCGATCAGCAGCGACTGACCGGTCATGTAGTCGGAATCAGGCCCGGCGAGGAAAGAAACGCAGGCGGAGACATCTTCTGGTTCAGACAGGCGGCCCAGCGTAATGCGTTTGGCAAACTCTGCCGTACCGTAGCCCAGCGGTTTACCTGCCGCTTCTGACACCTGACGATCTATCTCGTCCCACATAGGCGTTTTAACAATGCCCGGGCAGTAAGCGTTGACGGTAATGCCCAACGGAGCCAGATCGCGGGCGGCGGTTTGCGTCAGGCCGCGTACGGCGAACTTGCTGGAACTGTAGATCGCCAGCTCCGGGTTGCCGACATGGCCCGCCTGCGAACAGGCATTAATGATTTTGCCGCCGTGGCCTTCAGCTTTAAACGCCTGAATTGCCGCCTGCATTCCCCAAATCACGCCTTTTACGTTGATATCGTAAACTTTATCCACCATTTCCGCCGTGATCTCTTCAATTGGCGTAGTTGGCGCAATCCCGGCGTTGTTGACGATGACGTCAAACCCGCCCAGCTCTTTACGAGCCTGTTCCACCGCAGCGATGACCTGGTCACGCTTTGAGACATCTACCGTTACCGCAATCGCTTTACCGCCTGCGCTGGCGATTTCGTCGGCCACCTGACGCGCGGTCTGGCTGTTATAGTCCGCGACCGCCACGGCAAAACCGTCTTTTGCCAGACGCAGCGCTATGGCTTTGCCGATCCCCTGGCCGCTACCCGTGACTAAGGCTACTTTCGTTTTCATATTATCTCCTTGAATACTAAAGAATCTGGCTCAGATGCAGCTGACCCATCAGCATTGGGTTATCGGCGTAATCCACCGGTACGGCGACCACCGCAGGCCCGTTGACGTCCATTGCTTTACGCAGCGTCGGCTCCAGCTCAGCCGCGCTTTCCACCGCAAAGCCCGCCGCGCCGAACGCCTGCGCATAGGCTTTAAAATCAACCGGCCCGAATTTCACGCCGGAAACGCGCTGATATTTCTTCTCTTCCTGCATCGCCACCATGTTGTAGGCCTCATCGACCCAGATGATGTGCAGGATATTGGCTTTCAGCCTGACCGCCGTTTCCAGCTCCATGCTGGACTGCAAGAAGCCGCCGTCGCCGGAAACCGAGATCACTTTACGACTCGGATCCACCAGCCAGGCACCGATAGCCCATGGCAGCGCCACGCCCATGGTCTGCTGCCCATTGGAGATCATGATCTGGCGGGCGCGGAAGCTATAGAGATAGCGAGCGATCCAGATATGGAAGCTGCCCATATCCACGGTCAGCGTGACGTCGTTGTTAATGATGTCCTGCATGGCGCGCACGATCCGCAGCGGATGCAGCGCGAACTGGTTGAGATTTTTGCCCTGCATTGATAACAGCTGACGCTGCTGTTGCCGATCGTCCAGAATGGCTGCCGCTTCTGCGCTGAGCTGTAAAGGCGTATCAATGCGCTCGGCCAGCTTGTCGACGGTGGCGGCAATATCGCCAATCAGTTCCGCATCAGGCAGATAGCAGTTATCGGCATCGGAGGGCAGCACGTCGATATGTACCAGCGTGGCGCCGCCGCTGTTCCACATGGCCGGTTCGTACTCAACCGGACTGTAGCCGATAGTGATAATCAGGTCGGCCTCGCGCAGCAGACGGTCGCCCGCCTGGTTGTTAAACAGCCCAACGCGGCCCGCAAAACGTGAGAAGTGTTCCTGTCTGACCGCGCCGGCGGCCTGATAAGTGCTGGTAACCGGAATGCGGCTGCGCTCCAGCAGGCGATGGATCGCATCGCTGTTTGCCGGCTGGCTGGCCATCAGGCCCAGCAGCAGTACCGGGTTTTTTGCTTTGGCAATTTGCGCGGCAACGGCGGCAATGGCCGCATCCGGCGCAGGCCCCAGCAGCAGCTGGCCTTTACTGGTTAGCAGCTGACCGCGAGCGGGCTGGTCAACGATATCCTGCGGCAGGCTGACAAAGGCGCCGCCGCCGCGACCGTGCTCGGCATGACGGAAGGCGTTGGAGACCACTTCCGCCAGCGCGTTGGAGTCGGTGACCTCGACGGCATATTTGGTGACCGGACGAAACATCGACACGGTATCCATACTCTGATGCACCTGTTTGGCGCTGTCAGCCCGCTTCACCTGTCCACCCAGCGCCACCACCGGATCGCCTTCGCTGGTAGCGGTCGCCATGCCCGTGATCAGATTCGAGCAGCCCGGTCCGGAAGTCACCAGCGCCACGCCCGCGTTGCCGGTCAGGCGGCCCACGGCGGCAGCCATAAAGGCAGCGTTGGCTTCATGACGCACCGGAATGGTCTGGATAGTCGAGTCCACCAGCGAATCAAACATTTTGTCGATCTTCGCGCCAGGAATGCCGAAGACCTGTTTTACGCCCTGCGCCTCCAGCTGTGCCACGACCAAATCGGCGCCGTGCTGCCAGAGAGCGGTTTCGGTTGGGTTTTTCATCTTAATTCCTCAGGATTAGCTTTCAACGGAGCGAATGGCGGAATCCAGATTTTCCGGATTCAGATTGGCCTGCAGAAAATCACTGTCGCCCGGCAGATCGATGACCAGCTTGCTGATCTCGCCAAAGGTCAGCTCGCCCTCTTCCAGCTGGTAATCCAGCAGATGGCCGCCGCCCTGGCGATCGTCGGTAATGAAATGTTCGTGATAGCCCGCTACGTTGATGCCCTGCATATACTGCGGGGTACGGAAACCAATCAGCACGCCGTCGCGCTGGCTGAACCGGAAGGTAGGCTGCTGGCCAAGCACTTCCGGCATAGAACGATAGGGTCGATGCTGGCAAGGTACGGTACGCGTGGAGGCCGCAGAAAAATGGCCGTTGATCCGCAGCGCACAAAACTGATTGTCCGAAGTCACCTGGCTGTCGATCAGATCGTGAATAGCCTGACGGCTGGCCGGTGCAGAGAAACGATGGCGGTACTGAGGCTGGAAAAAGGTCATCACGGCAAAAGGCGTTTTCTGCTGCGGATCGGCTTCCCGTGCGCTGCCGTCGGAACGCAGCTGATAAACCTCGCTGTCGAAAGCGATCAGCTCACCATCGAGCTGGTTAAAGGTGCCTAAACCAAAATCGCCCTTCTTCAGCAGGTCGGCTACGGTAACGTTGCCTTCGTACACGCCGCTGAGCAACGCACTCATCAGAGAGGTTTGATAGATGACGCTTTCTGGTCTTTGCTGACGGAGCCCGCTGACGGTTGAAACCAGCTGTTGCTCACATAAACAGTCGGTTACAGAATGTTTCATAACTTGCCTCTATGCTAAAACAGTTCAGGATTACTAATTGAATGTTGACTCGATTCAGTTATGAATTCCAATATAGAAAGCCCATCACTTTGAGACGAATTAGATATGGAACTCCGCCATCTGCGTTATTTTGTCGCGGTCGCGCAAACGCGCCACTTTACGCGTGCCGCAGAAATGCTGGGGATCTCGCAGCCGCCGCTCAGCCAGCAAATTCTGCGTCTGGAACGGGAAATAGGTACGCCGCTGCTGAGGAGGCTGTCGCGCGGCGTGGAGCTGACGGAAGCGGGGGAAGCTTTTTATCAGGATGCCTGCCAGATCCTGGAGCTGACCGGGCATGCGCTGGAGAAAGCCAAAGGGATAGCCCGCGGCGTGACCGGCAAGCTTTCGCTGGGTGTCGCCAGCTCGGTCGCCTTTCATTCGGTGATTTTTGCGTTGATGAAGGATTTTCAGGCTCGCTATCCGTCAATGACGATACTGACACGTGAGCAAAATATGGCGTCGCTAATGCACGACTTGCAGGAGGGCTTGCTGGATGCCGCTTTCGTTCGCCTGCCCTGTGAGAGCAGCAAAGCGTTTAACCTGAAGGTAATAGCCAGCGAAAAGATGCTGGTGGCGCTGCCTGCCAGCCATGCGCTGGGCGCGCAGTCGAAAATTTCCCTGTCGCAGCTGGCTGATGACACGCTGATTATGTTTCCGCGCGAGGTTGCGCCAAGCCTGTATGAACTGGTGATCAGCGCCTGCCTGCGCGCCGGCTTTCAGCCGCATACCGGGCAGCAGTCGCCGCAAATTTCCTCGTCCATCGGCATGGTGGCCGCGGGTTTCGGCTTCGCTATCGTGCCGGAATCGCTATGCTGCATCGCGCATCCCGGCGTGGTGTTTCGCCCTGTTGACGATGCGGCGTTAAATACTGATATTGCGCTGGCCTGGCGCCGTTTCGACCGCTCGCCTGCCGTTATGCACCTGTCCATGATGTCGACCTAGGCCATAGCGAGACCTGCTCAGCCATTGTGGGGCCAGACTGGCCGCCTCAGGGCTAACTTAGCCATTACGGGGTCAGCGTAGCGGTTACGGAAGCCGTTAGCCGCAACCGGGGCAAGCTGCTAAGAACGCGGCCGCCCCGGATCCAGACGCCGCCGAAGGTCGCTTACCCGTCGGTAGCGCAGTCGGGCTGCTGGCCTCACCTTCGGCCAGCCGATCGAGGCTGAATCAGTTCAGCTTGCGGATTTTCTTCACGTCAAGCTCGACGGAATTAAAGTCCTTATCCAGTTCGCCCTGGATTTCGACTTTGTCTTTTGGCGTGATGTTCTGGCCTTCCCAACGCTTATGATCGATATCCACTTTCATCGTGCCGGTCGCGTCACGAAAGATATAGTCATCATCGCTGACGCGCTTTTCAATGTTGCCGCGCATTGTCACCCAGGCATCGTCCTTCATATCCTGCGCCTGTTTGACCGTGACCACGGTTTCATCCCCGCTGAAACCGCCTTTCTGCACGTTGGCGGTCGGCGCGGTCGGCGCACTTGGGTCGCTGAAGCCGCCGTTCTGAGCAGCGAATACCGGGCCGGAAACCAGAGCGGCGAGGGCTAATAAAGCAGCAGTTTTTTTCATCATAGTCACCTTTATTCCATGGAGTGAGGCAGCTTTCGCTGCGCGATTCGTCGTGTTCAGGGCTCAGTTAAACAAACTTTTCTTAACAGGATCTTAAGAGACATCATCAAATACGCGGTTTGCGAGCCGTACCGAAAAATAGCCTTTTTTCCCGATTTTTGCCTGTACAGCGCCCGTTCCCTTTCGTATAAAGCCGTTAATCACAGAGGAAGTCGCCATGAAAATTTTGGTCATTGAAGACGATCGCCTGATTGGCGACGGGATTAAAGCAGGTCTGAGCAAGCTGGGTTTCAGCGTCGACTGGTTTACCGAGGGCAAAACGGGGCAGGCGGCGCTTTCCGCTACCTCTTACGATGCGGTAGTGCTGGATTTAAGCCTGCCCGGCATCGACGGCCTGGATATTCTGCGCGGCTGGCGGCAGCAGGGTCGGGACGAGCCGGTACTGATCCTGACCGCGCGGGATGCCCTGGAGCAGCGGCTTGCCGGGCTGCAGCAGGGCGCCGACGACTACCTTTGCAAACCTTTCGCCCTCAGCGAAGTCGCCGCCCGGCTACAGGCATTAATTCGACGACGTCACGGTCAGCTACAGCCCGTGCTCCGCCACGGCGCGGTTGCGATGGCCTCCGGTTCGCATACGGCCACCCTGAACGACGAGCCGCTCCCCCTGAAGCCGCGCGAACTGGCCCTGCTGGAGCTGTTCTTGCTTAACCCTGGTCGCGTATTGACCCGCGCGCAGCTGGAGGAAAAATTGTATGGCTGGGATGACGACGTCTCCAGCAATGCCGTTGAAGTTCATATCCACCACCTGCGCAAAAAGCTGGGCAGCACGTTTATCCGTACCGTTCATGGCGTCGGCTATACGCTGGGAGATGCGTAATGCATCGACTAAGCCTGCGCCTGCGCCTGATGCTGGGTTTTCTGCTGCTGACACTTATCTGCTGGGGTGCTGCCAGCATCGGCTCGTGGTGGCAGACGCGGCACAACATCAATCAGCTGTTTGATACCCAGCAGATGCTGTTTGCCAAACTGCTGGCGACCATGAATCCCGAGCAGCTGAGTCACGAACCTTTAACGCTGCCAAAAACTAAAAAGCTGCTGAAGCATCATCGCGGCGAACAGGAGGATGAGGCGCTGGCATTTGCCGTTTTCACTGCGGATGGCAGCATGGTGATGAACGATGGCGACAACGGCAAGGATTTTCTCTTTAGTCACAGGCGCGACGGTTTTACCGATGGCAAGCTCCGGGGTGATGACGATTTATGGCGTATGGTCTGGCTACCCACGCCGGACAAACAATATGTGGTGGTGGTAGGTCAGGAGTGGGAATACCGCGACGACATGACCCGCGATATCGTCCAGACCAACCTGATCCCCTGGCTGATCGCGTTGCCGATTATGCTGCTGCTGCTGCTGTGGCTGGTTACGCACGAGCTGGCGCCGTTAAAAAGAATTGCCCGCCAGCTGCGTCTGCGCACGCCTGATGACGGCACGCCGCTGGTGGAAAAGCGGGTGCCGAACGAGGTGAAGCCCTTGCTGACGGAGCTGAACGCGCTGTTCTCACGCGTCAGCGAAATGCTGCTGCGCGAACGGCGTTTTACTTCCGATGCCGCGCATGAGTTAAGAAGCCCGCTGGCCGCGCTCAAGGTTCAGGCGGAGGTCGCGCAGCTGGCTCACGATGACGAAACGGTGCGCCGCCACGCGCTGCAAAACCTGGATCTTGGTATCGATCGCGCGACTCGTCTGGTGGATCAGCTGCTTACGCTCTCAAGGCTGGACAGCAAAGCCGATCTGGCAACGGAAAGCCTGGATCTGCGTCAGCTGCTCCAGCAGGCCGTGATCGACCATTACTCACAGGCGCAGGCCGTCGGAATGGAGATAGCGCTGGAAGCACCGCCTTCGCCCATTATCCGTAACGGTAACGCTTTGCTGCTGTCGCTAATGATGCGTAACCTGGTAGAAAACGCCCTGCGTTACGGCCAGTCAGGAAACCTGGTGCAGCTGAGCATTAATGAAAACGGCCTGGCCGTCACGGATAACGGGCCAGGCGTCAGCAAAGATGATCTGTGCCGCCTGGGGCAGCGGTTTTATCGGCCGCCGGGGCAGGAAAAATCGGGCAGCGGCCTTGGGCTGTCTATCGTTAACCGTATTGCCCGCCTGCATGGGATGCAGATGCGTTGCGCCAATCGTGACGGCGGCGGCTTTGCAGTTATGCTGACGTGGTGACGTAGTGGCAAAGTGACATGCTGGTATGTGGTGACACCCTGGCCCGGTTAGATGCCGACAGAACCCGCTAAGCCGCGCCGGAACACGCAGCTCAGTAAGCCGCCGGTTTAGAAATCCGACGTTTCTTTCAGGAGTCGGGATGAGGATATGCCTGGCGGTAAGCAAAACAAAAGGCCGACGATTGTCGGCCTTGCAGGGTCAGGTTTCGGCTTGGGTACCCGGTGCAATAACCCGGCTTGTCAGATTTCGACCTGGGTGCCCAGTACAGTAGCCCGGCTTGTCAGATTTCGACCTGGGTGCCCAGTTCAATAACCCGGTTTGGCGGGATCTCAAACTGGTCAGGGGCGCGCAGGGCGTTGCGCTGTAGCGCCATAAACAGCTTGCCGCGCAGACGCAAATACCATGGCCGCTTGCCGATAATCAGCGATTCATGCGACATAAAGAACGAGGTTTCCATCATCCGGCAGTTCAGGCCTTCCAGCCCGCAGCGGTGGAAAATCTCTTCCATATTAGGCGTTTCCCGCCAGCCGTAGCTCGCCACCACGCGCCAGAAAGTGGGGGAAAGCTGTTCAATAGACACGCGACGCACGTTATGGACGTAAGGCGCATCTTCCGTCCGCAGCGTCAGCAGCACAACACGTTCATGTAACACTTTGTTGTGCTTGAGATTATGCAGCATGGCAAAAGGAATAACGTTCAGCGCGCGCGACATATAGACGGCGGTGCCCGGCACGCGTACCGGTGGCGACTTCTCCAGCGAAACAATCATCGCTTCCAGCGAGTTGCCGTGTTCATGCATCCGGCGCAGCAGACGGAAACGCTCGCTTTTCCAGGTGGTCATAATCACAAACATCACCAGCGCCAGGCTTAACGGCAGCCAGCCGCCGGAGAACACTTTCACCAGGTTGGCCGAAAAGAGCGAAACGTCGATGCACAACATGCAAAGCAGGATAAACAGCACCAGATAGCGGTTCCAGTGCCAGTTTTTTATCGCCACGGTGGTGCAAAGGATGGAGGTCAGCACCATCGTACCGGTTACGGCGATACCGTAGGCGGCTGCCAGGTTGCTGGAGTGTTTAAAGCCGACAATCACGATCACCACGGAGAAAAAGAGTATCCAGTTAATGACCGGAATGTAGATTTGACCGGATTCCTCTTCAGAAGTATGCACGATGCGCATAGGCGGTAAATAGCCCAGACGAACCGCCTGGCGAGTCAGTGAGAAAACGCCGGAAATCACCGCCTGAGAAGCGATAACCGTCGCCAGCGTCGCCAGGATCAGCATAGGGATCAGCGCCCAGTCCGGCGCCAGCAGAAAGAACGGGTTCTTGATCGCTTCGGGATTTTTCAGCAGCAGCGCGCCCTGGCCGAAGTAGTTCAGCACCAGCGACGGCAGCACCGCCAGGAACCAGGCCAGACGGATCGGCAGCTTGCCGAAATGGCCCATATCCGCATACAGCGCTTCCACGCCGGTAATAGCCAGCACCACGGCGCCCAGCGCAAAAAACGAGACGGTTTTATATTCAAAAAAGAAGTGCATTGCCCAATAGGGGTTCAGCGCGTGCAGCACGTCGGGATTAGCCATAATGCCCCGAGCGCCCAGTATGGCCAGAATGATGAACCATGCCAGCATGACCGGCGCGAACAGTTTACCGACAATACCCGTGCCGTGTTTCTGGATCATAAACAGCAGCGTCAGCACCGCTATCGCCAGCGGCACAATCCAGGCATCAAGGTTAGGCGCGGCGATTTCCAGCCCTTCAATAGCGGAAAGTACCGAAACGGCCGGCGTGATCACCACTTCGCCATAGAAGAAACTGCCGCCAATCAGCCCCATAATGACCAAAACCGCCGTGGCTCTGGCACCGGTATGACGGCCCGCCAGGGACATCAGGGTCAGAATCCCCCCTTCGCCGGCGTTGTCAGCGCGCATCACGTAGCTGATATATTTTAACGAGACCACCAGCACTAATAGCCAGAAAATCAGCGAGAGGAAGCCGAATACCGCATCGCGCTCAACGCCGAAACCGAACTGGCCGGAGAGACACTCCCGCAGCGTATAGAGAGGGCTGGTGCCGATATCGCCATAGACGACGCCTATTGCCGCTAAGGTCACGGCGCCAAGGGACTGCTTTTTATCAGAACTCATAGGAAGATCTTTTGTTGGAGCTGATTGCTGAAACGCGCCCAGCTTATCAAGCCATCAAAAAACGCACAGTATGCACGAATCATTCTGAATGCCTATCCTTAATTGGAGTATGGAAAGCGACTTCAATGGCCTGTGTCACCCTTTGACAAGAAAAAAGCTGACGTATATCAACTCTTTCAAGCATCATAGCCAGTAGTGTTTGCGCTCGCCAGTCGCCCGCTGGCAAGAACGTAGAAAAGGATACTGTTTGATGATGTCCCAGCCTCACCTCCTGGCGGAAAGAATCGCACGCCTCAGCAACGCGTTAGAAAAGGGACTTTACGAACGCCATCACGCTATTCGCCTTTGCCTGCTGGCGGCATTAAGCGGCGAAAGCGTTTTTTTGCTTGGCCCGCCAGGTATTGCCAAAAGCCTGATAGCCCGTCGGCTGAAGTATGCCTTTCAGCATGCCCGCGCCTTTGAATATCTGATGACCCGCTTCTCCACCCCGGAAGAAGTTTTCGGGCCGCTTTCCATTCAGGCGCTGAAAGATGAAGGCCGCTATCAGCGCCTGATCAAAGGCTACCTGCCCGATGCCGAAATCGTCTTTCTGGATGAAATCTGGAAAGCCGGGCCGGCTATCCTCAATACGCTGCTGACCGCCATTAACGAGCGCCGCTTTCGCAACGGCGATTGTGAAGAAGCCATCCCGATGCGGCTGCTGGTGACCGCCTCCAACGAACTGCCCGAAGCCGACAGCGGGCTGGAAGCGCTGTATGACCGGATGCTGATCCGGCTGTGGCTTGATAACGTGCATGAAAAGCAGAACTTTCGCAGCATGTTGACCCATCAGCAGGATGAAAACAGCAATCCCGTCGCGGAGTCGCTCTGCATTACTGATGAAGAGTATAGCGAATGGCAAAAAGGCATTGCGCAGGTTGCGCTGCCGGAAGAGGTGTTTGAGCTGATTTTTATGCTGCGCCAGCAGCTGGAGAACCAGCCGGAAGCGCCTTATATTTCCGATCGCCGCTGGAAAAAAGCGATCCATCTTTTACAGGCCTGCGCTTTTTACAGCGGTCGTAAAGCGATCGCGCCGGTAGATCTGATTTTGCTGAAAGATTGTCTGTGGCACGACGTTGCCTCAATGGCGCTGCTGGATCGCGAGATAGACAACCTGATTACCCAGCAGGCCTGGCAGCAGCAGCCGATGCTGATCAAACTGCAGCAAATCGCCTCACGCCGGCTGAGCCTGCAGCAGGAAAAAAGCGTAGAGCAGGCGATAAGGCTGGAGAAGCACGGCGGCATATTCAGCCGTAAACCCCACTATGAGCTGCCCGAGGCGCTGTCCGCCGACACGCTGACGCTGATGCTGCAAAAGCCGCTGATGCTGCACGACATGCAGGTCAGCCATATCGTGATTGGCCGCGAACCGCTGTACCACTGGCTGCAAAAAGGCGGCGAAGTGCGCGGCAAGCTTAACGGTATTGGTTTTGCCCAGACGCTGGATCTGCATATCGACGGCGCCGACTGCCTGACAGTGCGCGATGTCAGCCTCCAGACTTCGCGGCTGATGCTGCCGGGCCAGCCGCTGGAACACGGGCTGCCGCAGGAGATCGTCGAGGCGCTTGATGAGGTAGAGGCACAGCTGCATGCCCAACGTACGTTGTTCAGTCAGCATCATCGCTGCCTGTTTATCAGCGACGACTGGCTGGCGAAGATCGAAGAGAGCCTGCAACAGGTCGCTGAACAGCTGAAACAGGTGCGTCGTTGATATCGCTGGATACGCTCAGCGCCTTTCTGGCGGTCAGCGAAGGCGACCTGATTGAAGAGCTGGTGGTGACGCTGTTGGCCAGCCCGCAGCTCGCCCTTTTTTTTGAAAAATTTCCCGGCATGAAAAAGGCGCTGCTGCACGATTTGCCGCGCTGGAAATCGGAGCTCCTGGCGCAGCTGAAACAAACAGCGGTGCCGGAAGCGCTTGCCGGTGAATTTACGCTTTTCCAACAGTGCCAGCCGCTCGCCCATCAGGCATTTTGCCTGAAAATTCCGTCTATCCTACTTTACCTGGATTCGCATCAGTCGCCGTTTAAAGACAAAGCCCGCGAGCTGGTGGCGCATAGCGTCGCGGGCCAGAGCATGAGCGAGCCGCAGCATACGCTGTTTTTACAGCGCTGGCGGCTGAGCCTGACGCTGCAAACCCTGTCGCTGAATCAGCAGCTGCTCGACAGCGAGCGGGAAAAGCTGCTGGCGGAGCTACAGCAAAGGCTGGCGATGAGCGGCCAGCTGGCGCCGGTGCTGTCGGATAACAGCGATGCCGCCGCCAGCCGCCTGTGGGATTTGAGTAAAAGCCCGCTACAGCGCGGCGATTATCAGCTGATGGTCGATTACGGCGATTTCCTGGCGCAGCAGCCGATGCTGCAAAAACTGGCGGAACAGCTGGGCCGCAGCCGCGAAGCCAAAGCGGTACTGAGCGAGCAGGCGCCGCTGGAGGCGTTCCACCAGCTGGTCAGGGAACCTGCCAGCGTGCCGGAAGAGGTCAACGGCATTCACCAAAGCGACGACGTGCTGCGCCTGCTGCCGCCGGAGCTGGCGGCGCTGGGCATCAGCGAGCTGGAACTGGAGTTCTATCGCAGGCTGGTGGAGAAACGGCTGCTGACCTATCGGCTGCAGGGCGAGGCCTGGCATGACAGGGTTTCGCAGCGCCCGGTCAGCCACCAGCAGCATGAAGAACAGCCGCGCGGGCCTTTTATCGTCTGCGTGGATACTTCCGGCTCGATGGGCGGCTTTAACGAACGCTGCGCCAAGGCCTTTTGCCTGGCCCTGTTGAAGGTGGCGCTGGCCGATAACCGTCGCTGCTACATAATGCTGTTCGCGCATGAAGTGGTGGGCTACGAGCTGACCGCAGACGACGGCATTGCTCAGGCGATCCGCTTTCTCAGCCAGCGCTTTCGCGGCGGCACCGATCTGGCAGCCTGTTTGCAGTCGGTGCTGGGCAGGCTCGCCACACCGGAGTGGAACGATGCCGACGCCGTCATTATTTCCGATTTTATCGCCCAGCGGCTGCCGGAAGATCTGGTTAAAACCGTCAAAAAGCACCAGCTCCTCCAGCAGCAGCGCTTTCACGCCGTTGCGCTGTCCGATCATGGAAAACCGGGTATTATGCGCATTTTCGACCATATCTGGCGTTTTGATACCGGCCTGAAGAGCCGTCTGCTGCGCCGCTGGCAGCGCTGATTTTCTCTTTGCCGCTGCCCGACAATCCTCTCCTGCTATAGTCATAGCTACGCTTTATCCCGCCTACGGTTCTCAGGAGTATTACGTGGCACAACATCACCAGGCTTTTTCCCCAGAGTTACCTGCCCCAACTCACACGTTGTTGCTTAGCGGCAGCGACGCAGAACAAAAACGACAGGAGCTTCTTGGCTATTTCCAACAAACGTGGGCGCTCTACGAGAGCCTGTTCGACTGCCTTGCCGATGAGCAGGCTTATTACACTAAGGCGATTTCGCTGCGCCATCCGCTGGTGTTCTATTTCGGCCATACCGCGACTTTCTATATTAATAAGCTGGTAGCGGCCGGCCTGCTCGACAACCGCGTGGACGACCATATCGAAGCGATGATGGCTATCGGCGTGGATGAGATGAGCTGGGACGATCTGGACGCAACCCACTACGCGTGGCCGACGCTTGCCGAGCTGCGCGACTATCGCGGCAAGGTGCGTCATCTTGTCGAAAGCGTCATTAAAGAGATGCCGTTGACGCTGCCGATCGGCTGGGACAGCCCGGCCTGGGTGATCCTGATGGGGATCGAGCATGAGCGGATCCATCTGGAAACCTCCAGCGTGCTGATCCGCCAGCTGCCGCTCGCCTGGGTTAAACCGCAGCCGTACTGGCCGGCCTGTCCCGACGCCCGTCACGATCGCCACGCCGTGCCGCAGAACAGACTGATAGCCGTTGCCGGCGCACGCGTCACGCAGGGGAAAACCGACGATACCTACGGCTGGGATAATGAATACGGCACGCTGTCCACCGAGGTGAAGCCTTTTGAAGCCAGCCAGATGCTGGCAAGCAACGCGGAGTTTTTTGCATTTATCACGGCAGGCGGCTATCGGGACGATCGCTGGTGGGATGAGGAAGGTCTGGGCTGGCGCAATTTCGCGCAGGCAACCATGCCGACTTTCTGGGTGGGATCGCCTGAGGAACCTGACCAGTTACGGCTGCGTTTGATGACTGAAGAAGTCGCGATGCCGTGGGACTGGCCGGTCGAAGTCAACCAGCTGGAGGCGGCCGCCTTTTGCCGCTGGAAAGCCGATAAAACCGGCCGTTCCGTTCAGCTCCCCAGCGAGGCCGAATGGCTGCTGCTGCGTGAGCAGGTTGAAGGCGATCGCTGGCTGCAGGCGCCGGGCAACCTGAATCTGGCCTGGTGGGCTTCTTCCTGTCCGGTCGATCGCTTTGCCCAGGGCGAATTCTTTGACGTGGTGGGGAACGTCTGGCAGTGGACGACCACGCCGATAAACGGGCTGGAAGGTTTTAAAGTCCATCCGCTTTATGACGACTTTTCGACGCCGACCTTCGACGGCAAACATGCGCTAATTAAAGGCGGCAGCTGGATTTCCACCGGCAACGAAGCGATTAAATCTTCCCGCTATGCGTTCCGCCGCCACTTTTTCCAGCACGCGGGCTTTCGCTACGTCGTGTCCAACCATCAGGAAAAGAAAATGCTGAATCCGTATGAAACCGACAGCATGGTGTCGCAATACCTGGACTTCCAGTACGGGCCGGGCTACTTCGGTACAGAAAACTATGCGAAGGCGCTGGTGGATATCGCCTGTCGCATGACCGATAAACGAGGCCGCGCGCTGGATATCGGCTGCGCCACCGGTCGCGCCAGCTTTGAGCTGGCCCGCTATTTTGAGCAAGTGGTGGGGATGGATTACTCCGCGCGCTTTATCGACGTGGCGCTCCAGCTGACCAGCGGCGAGGATTTCCGTTATGTGACCCAGGAAGAGGGCGACCTGGTGGAGTATCACCAGGTGCGGCTGAAAGATTTCGGCCTCGCCGCAGAGCAGGCCAGCCGCATTCAGTTTATGCAGGGCGACGCCTGCAACCTGAAGCCGCAAAAGGCGGGTTACGACCTGGTGCTGGCCGCTAACCTGATCGACAGGCTGCGTCAGCCGAAGCGCTTTTTGCAGGACGTCACGAGGATGATCAATACCGGCGGCGTATTGATGCTGTCGTCGCCGTACACCTGGCTGGAAGAGTACACGCCAAAAGAGAACTGGCTGGGCGGCATCCGCGAAAACGGCGAGGCGCTGACCACCTACCAGGCGTTGCAGCGTTTGCTGGCGGCAGATTTCGAAGAGATCGCCGCGCCGCAGGACGTGCCGTTTGTGATCCGCGAAACGGCGCGTAAATATCAGCATTCCGTCGCCCAGCTAACCGTCTGGCGCAAGCGCTAACATCAGATAACCCTCTGGCTATGACCAGGCGGTTGTGTTTTCCTTATAGCGGGTAACGTAAGTTATCCGCTATTTTATTGCCTGCATTTTCACTTTCCTGCACATTATTCCCTGACAAATTATCAAATCCTTAATGACGGAGCCTTTATGCCCGATAATCTGCAACCCGACGATCTCGATCGCGGCATCCTCAATGCGCTGCTGGCCAACGCACGTACCGCCTATGCCGAGCTGGCCAAGCAGTTCAACGTCAGCCCCGGCACTATCCACGTCCGGGTAGAGAAGATGAAGCAGGCAGGCATCATTAAAGGCACGCGGGTGGAAATCGATCCTCGCCAGCTTGGCTATGACGTGTGCTGCTTTATTGGCATCATTTTAAAAAGCGCCAGAGACTATCCGGCCGCGCTGGCGAAGCTGGACGCGCTTGATGAAGTGGTGGAGGCCTGGTACACCACCGGGCACTACAGCATCTTTATTAAGGTGATGTGCCGATCTATCGACGCGCTGCAACAGGTGCTGATCAACAAGATCCAGACCATTGACGAGATCCAGTCCACCGAGACGTTAATTTCCCTGCAAAACCCGATCATGCGGACGATCAAGCCCTGATCTGTGCACAATATTATCCACAAAAGATCGGCGCCTCATTTTTGTTGAAATATCTTATATCGGGTCAGGAACGTTCCCATCCGTCCGGCACGTGGCGCTCGCGGCGTGCTTTCACTTATTTGCCCGCAAAACAAAAGCGGCAGTTAAGCCCGCTCATCTACATTTATTAACCTTACTTACCCACAGGTAGATCCCAGACTGATCACAGCGTACAATAGCCGCCTTTAGCAAACAGGGATCTCACATGGCGGACGTAACCTTAATCACTGGCAGCACCCTGGGCAGTGCGGAATATGTTGCCGAACTTCTGGCCGAGAAGCTGGAAGAAGCGGGCTTTTCTACCGAATTACTGCATGGGCCAGAGCTGAACGAGCTTTCGACAGCAGGAACGTGGCTGGTAGTGACCTCTACCCATGGAGCCGGCGATCTGCCCGATAACCTGCAGCCGCTGTTTGATGAAATAGAAGAGAAGCGTCCGGATCTGAGCCAGCTGCGCTACGGCGCCGTAGGTATCGGCAACCGTGAATACGATCTTTTCTGCGGTGCGATCGATAAAATGGACAAATTGTTGACGGCATGTGGTGCACAGCGCATCGGCGACCGTCTGGATATTGACGTGCTCGAACATGAGATCCCCGAAGATCCCGCTGAGGTGTGGATCGAGAGCTGGAAAACGCTGATCGGCTGACGATCGGGCGTCGGATCGCAGCAATTTGTGCGATCGGCGCCTGAAAAACAGGCGAAGTTTTGTAAATTTCTCCCCGATTTGCCTATTTAAATAGCGATCAACTGTGGATAACTATGCTGATCCAGCGGTAATAACCGGTGGTTATCCAAAGAACAACCGTACGGTCGGATCGAGCCTGTGCATAACATGCCTTTTTGATCCCAGCTTATACGCCGCAGGATCACCGATCTTTCACAGCAAACGATCCCGCTTAAGCTGATGATCCAGGAAAGGAAAAAAGGCTTATCCACAGAGATCGTCGATCCTAATAGAAGATCCAGTAAAGAGATCTCTAAATAAAAAAGATCTTCTTTTTAATACGTGTCTGGCCCTGCGCTTTCACCTTCGGCCAAAGTTGAGTAGAATTCACGCCCCGGGCATCCCCCACTCTTTTAAATCGCACAACCGCGAGGTTCAGTACCATGTTTTATCCAGATCCTTTTGACGTCATCGTGATCGGTGGTGGTCATGCGGGCACGGAAGCCGCTATGGCGGCAGCCCGGATGGGTCAGCAAACCCTGCTTTTAACGCATAACATTGATACGCTTGGACAAATGTCCTGCAATCCGGCGATCGGTGGCATCGGAAAAGGACATCTGGTTAAAGAAGTGGACGCGCTGGGCGGCCTGATGGCACACGCTATTGACCAGGCCGGTATCCAGTTCAGGATACTAAACGCCAGCAAAGGACCCGCCGTCAGGGCTACCCGTGCTCAGGCGGATCGCGTGCTCTATCGTCAGGCCGTACGCACCGCGCTGGAGAACCAGCCGAACCTGATGATCTTCCAGCAGGCGGTTGACGATCTGATTGTGGAAAACGATCGCGTCGTTGGCGCTGTGACCCAGATGGGGCTCAAATTCCGCGCCAAAGCGGTTGTGCTGACCGTAGGTACCTTCCTGGACGGTAAGATCCACATCGGGCTGGATAACTACAGCGGCGGCCGTGCTGGCGATCCGCCTTCGATCCCATTGGCTCGTCGCCTGCGTGAACTGCCTTTGCGCGTCAGCCGTCTGAAAACCGGTACGCCACCGCGTATCGATGCGCGCACGATTGATTTCAGCGTGCTGGCTCCGCAGCATGGCGATACGCCGCTGCCGGTCTTCTCGTTTATGGGCAACGTGGCGCAGCACCCACAGCAGGTGCCTTGCTACATCACCTATACCAACGAGAAAACGCACGACGTCATCCGCAGCAACCTGGATCGCAGCCCAATGTACGCTGGCGTGATCGAAGGCGTTGGCCCACGCTACTGTCCTTCCATCGAAGACAAGGTGATGCGCTTTGCCGATCGCAACGCGCACCAGATCTTCCTGGAGCCGGAAGGGCTGACCAGCAATGAAATTTATCCAAACGGCATCTCCACCAGCCTGCCGTTTGATGTCCAGATGCAGATTGTTCGCTCTATGCAGGGCCTGGAAAACGCGAAGATCGTCCGTCCGGGCTATGCCATCGAATATGACTTCTTCGATCCACGCGATCTGAAGCCAACGCTGGAAAGCAAATTTATCGAAGGTCTGTTCTTTGCCGGTCAGATCAACGGCACGACAGGCTATGAAGAAGCCGCAGCGCAAGGTTTGCTGGCTGGGCTGAATGCCGGTCGCCTCTCTGCGGACAAAGAAACCTGGGCGCCGCGTCGCGATCAGGCCTATCTGGGCGTGCTGGTTGACGATCTCTGCACGTTGGGAACCAAAGAGCCGTACCGCATGTTCACCTCCAGGGCGGAATACCGTCTGATGCTGCGTGAAGACAACGCCGATCTGCGTCTGACCGCCGAAGGCCGCGAGCTGGGTCTGGTAGACGATGCCCGCTGGGCGCGCTTTAACGAGAAGCTGGAGAGCATTGAGCAGGAGCGTCAGCGTCTGCGCGACATCTGGGTGCATCCTAAATCTGAAGCCGTGGATGAAGTGAATGGCGTACTGAGCGCCGCGCTGACCAAAGAAGCCAACGGCGAAGATCTGCTGCGTCGTCCAGAGATGACCTATCAGCAGCTGATGACGCTCAGCACCTTTGCGCCCGCCTTAAGCGACGCTCAGGCCGCCGAGCAGGTTGAAATTCAGGTGAAATACGAAGGCTATATCGCCCGCCAGCAGGAAGAGATCGATCGCCAGCTGCGCAACGAGAACACGCTGCTGCCGGTGGAGCTGGATTACCGTCAGGTCAGCGGCCTCTCTAACGAGGCGATCGCCAAGCTGAACGATCACAAACCGGGATCGATAGGTCAGGCTTCGCGTATTTCAGGGATCACGCCTGCGGCTATTTCCATTCTTCTGATCTACCTGAAAAAGCAGGGGCTGCTGCGCAAAAGCGCCTGATGCTTCGCGGGGCGGCTACGGTCGCCCCTTTAACTGATTTGGATGTAATCGTGATTAATAAACTTTCCGCGCTGCTGAAAGCCGCCAATATTTCCCTGACCGATCGACAAAAAGAGCAGCTGACAGGCTATGTTGAGCTGCTGCATAAGTGGAACAAGGCTTATAACCTGACGTCGGTGCGTGACCCGCAGCAGATGCTGGTACGGCATATCATGGACAGCATCGTGGTTGAGCCTTATCTGGAAGGAAGCCGTTTTATCGATGTGGGCACGGGACCAGGGCTGCCGGGCGTACCGCTCGCTATCGTCCGTCCTGAAGCGCACTTCACGCTGCTGGACAGCCTGGGCAAACGCATACGCTTTCTTAAGCAGGTACAGCATGAACTGAAACTGGAAAATATCGATCCGGTACAGAGCAGGGTAGAGGTGTTTCCTGCCGAGCCGCCTTTTGATGGCGTGATCAGTCGGGCCTTCGCTTCTCTGAACGATATGCTGAGCTGGTGCCATCATCTGCCTGGCGAAAAAGGGCGATTTTATGCGCTGAAAGGCGTCGTGCCGCAGGATGAGATCGACGCGCTGCCGGCAGGTTTTACCCATCACAAGACGGTGAAGCTTCTCGTTCCTGAACTGGAAGGCGAACGTCACCTGGTGGTAATTAATCCGCAAAATCTGGCAGCAAGCAGCGCTGATTGAACGTGATTTACCTGAAAATAACGCTGAAAAGCCGAATTTTTTACCGTATTATCGCCTGATTATTCAGCAAAGCGGCTGAACGGCACAGGCTTACCAAACCCGATTTTAGTTAAGTCAGCCCGGCAGGGCAGGGGAGAGGAAGGCGCAGGTAACGCGAAAGGCTAAAAAGCCCGACGAAAATTTAGCCTTTCGGGCGATACGCGGTGATTTTTTTTCAGGTGGGAATGTTTCAGTAAGGTTAAAATGACGCGCAGAAATTATCGTTCACACCTGGTTACATTTAACGTTAATTTCACAAAGTGTTATCAAGGATATTACCTCTTCGGGACGAGATCCGCCTTTTTCAGCGCGAAGTGAAAAATAATGTGGTGATATTTATTTTGCTTGCCTGGCGGATTAGCCTGAAATTTTGGCTGCAATGACTGTCAATTAACACTTTTAATCCGGCTGGCAGGCTGGTTTTACGGTAAAAAATAGTAAGTAGTTGAATGTTATTGATATAATTATATTTTTCTGAGCGATATTAAGAATATTCCTTAACGGAATGCGGATAAAATATTACTGAATTGTGATCTTCCGCACGCTTTATGAGCGATATTTGGCCTTTATCGTATGCATTTTCCGCCTGTCGGCCATTCCTGACAGTTTTGAAAAAGTGCGCCCGCGAAAGAAATTTAAATAATTGTTCACCATTTCGCTACTTATCCATTGAAATCGCAGGGGCGCGCCGTATAATTTGCTCGTTTTTTGCTGCTTGACTCAAAGCGGCAAAGGCAGTTTTATACGACACGCGACATACCCCCGACGGGGCAGGAGAGTTTCAGCGTCATGTCAGTGTCCCTTTACAGAGTGAAATTTGCCCGAACCGTGCTGCTTCTTCAGCTGGTGATTTTTGTCATAATCGGCGCGCTGTTCGCCCTGAAAGAGTTGACCTGGGGCCTGTCCGCGCTTGCGGGTGGACTGGCGGCCTGGCTACCGAACGTATTGTTTATGATTTTTGCCTGGCGTCATCAGGCAGGAGACCCGGTTAAAGGACGCGTGGCCTGGAGCTTCGCTCTGGGTGAAGTGCTGAAGGTTCTGGCAACCATTCTTCTGCTTGTCGTGGCGCTGGCGGTGTTTGGGGCGGCATTTACGCCGCTCGGACTGACCTGGTTATCGGTGCTGATTGTGCAAATCGTCGCACCGGCTGTAATTAACAACAAAGGGTAAGAGGCATCATGGCTGCAGGAGAAATCTCTACGCCGCAGGAATACATAGGTCACCACCTGAATAACCTTCAGCTGGACCTGCGTACCTTCGAGCTAGTGAATCCGCACGACGCACCGTCGTTCTGGGTATTAAATATTGACTCCATGTTTTTCTCTGTGGTGCTGGGACTGGTATTCCTGGTGCTGTTTCGCAAAGTTGCGAAATCAGCCACCAGCGGCGTTCCGGGAAAACTGCAGGCGGCGATTGAACTGGTTGTTGGCTTCGTCGACAACAACGTCCGCGACATGTACCACGGTAAAAGCAAAGTAATCGCACCGCTGGCTCTGACGATTTTCGTCTGGGTCTTCCTGATGAACTTCATGGACCTGCTGCCTATCGATCTGCTGCCGTATATCGGCGAGCACGTTCTGGGTCTGCCAGCGTTGCGTGTTGTGCCTTCAGCCGACGTGAACATCACGCTGTCTATGGCGCTGGGCGTATTTATTTTGATTCTGTTCTACAGCGTCAAGATGAAAGGCATTGGGGGCTTTACTAAAGAGCTGACATTGCAACCCTTCAATCATCCTGTCTTCATTCCGATCAACCTGATCCTTGAAGGCGTGAGCCTGCTGTCCAAACCGGTTTCTCTCGGTCTGCGACTGTTCGGCAACATGTATGCGGGTGAATTGATTTTTATCCTGATTGCCGGCCTGTTGCCGTGGTGGTCACAGTGGGTTCTGAGTGTGCCATGGGCCATTTTCCACATCCTGATCATTTCGTTACAGGCTTTCATTTTCATGGTACTGACGATTGTCTATCTGTCGATGGCATCTGAAGAACACTGATTTTTTTATCAACACTACTGCGTTTTAACTGAAACAAACTGGAGACTGTCATGGAAAACCTGAATATGGATCTGCTGTACATGGCTGCCGCTGTGATGATGGGCTTAGCGGCAATCGGTGCTGCGATCGGTATCGGCATCCTCGGAGGTAAATTCCTGGAAGGCGCCGCGCGTCAACCGGATCTGATCCCTCTGCTGCGTACGCAGTTCTTTGTTGTAATGGGTCTGGTGGATGCAATCCCAATGATCGCTGTTGGTCTGGGTCTGTATGTGATGTTCGCCGTCGCCTAACCCTGATGTTCATCGTTGGACGCGAGTTCGACGATGAACGGCTTCTGCCGGTCGTCAGACCGGAGAAAAAAGTTAACTTAACAAGAGGCATTGTGCAGTGAACTTAAACGCAACAATCCTCGGCCAGGCCATCGCGTTCATCCTGTTTGTAGTGTTCTGCATGAAGTACGTATGGCCGCCGCTGATGGCTGCTATCGAAAAGCGCCAGAAAGAAGTTGCTGACGGCCTTGCTTCCGCAGAACGTGCCAAAAAAGATTTGGATCTCGCGCAGGCTGATGCGTCCGACCAGCTGAAAAAAGCGAAAGAAGAAGCTCAGGTTATCATCGAACAGGCTAACAAACGTCGTTCGCAGATCCTGGACGAAGCGAAAGCCGAAGCTGAGCAGGAACGTAACAAGATCGTCACCCAGGCGCAGGCTGAAATTGACGCCGAACGCAAACGTGCACGTGAAGAGTTGCGTAAGCAGGTCGCGATGCTGGCTATCGCCGGCGCCGAGAAAATCATTGAACGTTCCGTGGATGAAGCTGCTAACAGCGACATCGTTGATAAACTGGTCGCTGAACTGTAAGGAGGAAGGGGCTGATGTCTGAATTTACTACTGTAGCTCGCCCCTACGCCAAAGCAGCTTTTGACTTTGCTGTTGAGCATCAGAATGTCGATCGCTGGCAGCAGATGCTGGCGTTCGCTACCGAAGTAGCCAGCAATGAACAAGTGGCAGAACTCCTTTCCGGCGCATTAGCGCCGGAAGCGTTGTCTGCACGGTTCATCGCTATCTGTGGTGATCAACTCGATGAAGCCGGCCAGAACCTGATTAAGGTCATGGCTGAGAACAAACGTTTACCAGCGCTTCCCGATGTACTGGCTCAGTTTATCCAGCTACGCGCCGCATACGATGCGACCGCGGACGTTGAGGTGATCTCTTCCACTACACTGAGTGACGAACAGCTGACCAAAATCAGCGCCGCTATGGAAAAACGTCTGTCACGCAAAGTTAAGCTGAATTGCAAAATTGATAAGTCTGTAATGGCAGGTGTAATCATCCGTGCGGGTGATATGGTCATTGATGGCAGCGTACGCGGCCGTCTTGAGCGCCTTGCAGACGACTTGCAGTCTTAAGGGGACTGGAGCATATGCAACTGAATTCCACCGAAATCAGCGAACTGATCAAGCAGCGCATTGCTCAGTTCAATGTCGTGAGCGAAGCTCACAATGAAGGTACTATCGTTTCCGTCAGCGACGGCATCATCCGCGTAAACGGCCTGGCCGATGTTATGCAGGGTGAGATGATCGCACTGCCGGGCAACCGCTTCGCTATCGCACTGAACCTGGAGCGCGACTCCGTAGGTGCCGTAGTAATGGGCCCATACGCTGACCTCGCCGAAGGCATGAAGGTTAAGTGTACCGGTCGTATCCTGGAAGTTCCGGTAGGCCGTGGCCTGCTGGGTCGTGTGGTGAACACCCTGGGTGCACCTATCGATGGCAAAGGCGCCATTGATAACGACGGCTTCTCGCCAATCGAAGTGATTGCGCCAGGCGTTATCGACCGTCAGTCGGTCGACCAGCCTGTACAGACTGGTTATAAGTCTGTGGATGCGATGATCCCAATCGGCCGTGGCCAGCGTGAGCTGATCATCGGCGACCGTCAGACCGGTAAAACCGCGATGGCGATCGATGCGATCATCAACCAGCGCGATTCCGGCATCAAGTGCGTGTACGTGGCTATCGGCCAGAAGGCTTCTACCATCGCTAACGTGGTACGTAAGCTGGAAGAACACAACGCGCTGGCTAACACTATCGTGGTTGTGGCTACCGCTTCCGAGTCTGCTGCGCTGCAGTACCTGGCACCGTATGCAGGTTGCGCCATGGGCGAATACTTCCGTGACCGCGGTGAAGACGCGCTGATCGTATATGATGACCTGTCCAAGCAGGCCGTTGCATACCGTCAGGTTTCTCTGCTGCTGCGCCGTCCACCAGGTCGTGAAGCTTTCCCTGGCGACGTGTTCTACCTCCACTCCCGTCTGCTGGAACGTGCTTCCCGCGTGAGCGCCGACTACGTTGAGCGCTTCACTAACGGTGCAGTAAAAGGTAAAACCGGTTCTCTGACCGCGCTGCCGATCATCGAAACTCAGGCTGGCGACGTTTCCGCGTTCGTTCCGACCAACGTAATCTCGATTACCGATGGTCAGATCTTCCTGGAAACTAACCTGTTCAACTCCGGTATTCGTCCGGCAGTTAACCCAGGGATCTCCGTATCCCGTGTGGGTGGCGCTGCGCAGACCAAGATCATCAAGAAACTGTCCGGTGGTATTCGTACCGCGCTGGCGCAGTATCGTGAACTGGCAGCGTTCTCTCAGTTCGCTTCCGATCTGGACGAAGCAACCCGTAAACAGCTGAGCCACGGTCAGAAAGTGACCGAGCTGCTGAAACAGAAACAGTATGCGCCGATGTCCGTAGCGCAGCAGGGTCTGGTGCTGTTTGCCGCCGAGCGTGGCTTCCTGAACGACGTTGAGCTGGCGAAAATCGGCAGCTTCGAAGCAGCGCTTCTGGCTTATGCAGATCGCGACCACAGCGAGCTGATGGCGGAAATCAACCAGGCTGGTAACTACAACAACGATATCGAAGCGAAGCTGAAAGCTCTGCTCGAAACGTTCAAGAAAACCCAGTCCTGGTAATGTCTGGCGGCTTGTCCCTTCCGGGGCAGGCCGCAAGGCTTTGAGGAGAAGCTTATGGCCGGCGCAAAAGAGATACGTAGTAAGATCGGAAGCGTTCAAAATACGCAAAAGATCACCAAAGCGATGGAAATGGTCGCCGCCTCCAAAATGCGTAAATCGCAGGAACGCATGGCGGCCAGCCGTCCTTATGCAGAGACCATGCGCAAAGTGATTGGTCACATTGCGTTAGGCAATCTGGAATACAAGCACCCTTACCTGGAGGAGCGCGACGTTAAGCGCGTCGGCTACCTGGTCGTGTCTACCGACCGCGGGCTTTGTGGTGGTTTGAACATTAACCTGTTCAAAAGAGTGCTGGCTGATATGAAAGGCTGGGCGGATAAAGGCGTCGAGAGCGATCTGGCGATTATCGGCTCTAAAGGTGTTTCATTTTTCGGCGCTGTCGGCGGCAACGTGGTTGCTCAGGTGACGGGCATGGGCGACAAGCCTTCCCTGTCCGATCTGATCGGCCCGGTAAAAGTCATGCTGCAGGCTTACGACGAAGGTCGTATCGACAAGCTCTATGTTGTCAGCAACAAATTTATCAACACCATGTCCCAGTCACCGCAAATCATCCAGCTGCTGCCGTTACCGCCAGCAGATCCGGAAGAAGGCGTAGTGAAGAAGAGTACCTGGGATTATCTGTATGAACCGGATCCGAAAGCGCTGCTGGACACGTTACTGCGTCGCTACGTCGAGTCTCAGGTTTACCAGGGTGTTGTAGAAAACCTGGCCAGCGAGCAGGCCGCGCGTATGGTGGCGATGAAAGCTGCGACCGACAACGGCGGAAACCTGATCAAAGAGCTGCAGTTGGTATACAACAAAGCTCGTCAGGCCAGCATCACCCAGGAACTTACCGAGATTGTCGGTGGAGCCTCCGCGGTTTAACCAGGTTTAATGAATTAGGTAGAGGATTCAAGATGGCTACTGGAAAAATTGTCCAGGTAATCGGCGCCGTTGTTGACGTCGAATTTCCTCAGGACGCAGTACCACAAGTGTACAGCGCGCTTGAGACTAAAAATGGTGATACCCGTCTGGTGCTGGAAGTACAGCAGCAGCTGGGTGGTGGCGTGGTTCGCGCCATCGCAATGGGTTCCTCCGACGGCCTGAAGCGCGGTCTGGAAGTCGCTGACCTTGCGCACCCAATCGAAGTACCGGTAGGTACCGCAACGCTTGGCCGTATCATGAACGTGCTGGGCGAGCCAATCGACATGAAAGGCGACATCGGCGAAGAAGAGCGTTGGGCGATCCACCGTTCTGCACCTTCATACGAAGACCAGTCCAACTCTCAGGAGCTGCTGGAAACCGGTATCAAGGTAATCGACCTGATGTGTCCGTTCGCGAAGGGCGGTAAAGTTGGTCTGTTCGGCGGCGCGGGTGTAGGTAAAACCGTAAACATGATGGAGCTGATCCGTAACATTGCGGCTGAGCACTCAGGTTTCTCCGTTTTTGCCGGTGTGGGCGAGCGTACCCGTGAAGGTAACGACTTCTACCACGAAATGACCGACTCCAACGTTATCGACAAAGTATCTCTGGTCTACGGCCAGATGAACGAGCCACCAGGAAACCGCCTGCGCGTTGCCCTGACTGGCCTGACCATGGCGGAAAAATTCCGTGATGAAGGTCGTGACGTTCTGCTGTTCATCGATAACATCTACCGTTACACCCTGGCCGGTACCGAAGTGTCCGCGCTGCTGGGTCGTATGCCATCAGCGGTAGGCTACCAGCCAACGCTGGCGGAAGAGATGGGCGTTCTGCAGGAACGTATCACCTCAACCAAAACCGGTTCTATCACCTCCGTACAGGCCGTTTACGTGCCTGCGGATGACTTGACTGACCCATCGCCAGCCACCACCTTTGCTCACTTAGACGCAACCGTGGTACTGAGCCGTCAGATCGCGTCTCTGGGTATCTACCCGGCGGTTGATCCACTGGATTCTACCAGCCGTCAGCTGGATCCGCTGGTTGTTGGTCAGGAACACTACGACGTGGCTCGTGGCGTGCAGTCTCTGCTGCAGCGTTACCAGGAACTGAAAGACATCATCGCTATCCTCGGGATGGACGAGCTGTCTGAAGACGACAAGCTGGTTGTTGCTCGCTCTCGTAAGATGCAGCGCTTCCTGTCTCAGCCGTTCTTCGTGGCAGAAGTCTTCACCGGTTCTCCGGGCAAGTATGTGTCGCTGAAAGATACCATCCGTGGCTTTAAAGGCATCATGGACGGTGAATTCGACCATCTGCCAGAGCAGGCTTTCTACATGGTTGGTTCCATCGAAGAAGCCGTGGAAAAAGCGAAGAAACTGTAATAACGGTTTCCCGGGAGGTTAATTATGGCTATGACTTTTCACCTGGACGTGGTCAGTGCAGAACAGCAGATGTTCTCCGGCACTGTGCAGCGTATTCAGGTGTCAGGTAGCGAAGGCGAGCTGGGGATCCATCCTGGCCACGCCCCGCTGCTGACCGCCATTAAACCTGGTATGGTTCGCATCGTTAAAGAACAGGGCGACGAAGAGTATATCTATCTCTCCGGCGGCATGTTGGAAGTACAGCCAGGCGCGGCTACCGTGCTGGCTGATACGGCGATCCGCGGCACCGACCTCGACGAGGCCCGCGCGATGGAAGCGAAACGCAAAGCCGAGGAGCACATGAGTGGCTCTCACGGCGATGTGGACTTTGCTGCCGCGTCGGCTGAACTGGCTAAAGCGATCGCCAAACTGCGCGTGATCGAGTTGACCAAAAAAGCGATGTAATTCAGGTTTAAGCAGAAAGGCCAGACAGGAAACTGCCTGGCCTTTTTTTATTGTCGAAGGGGCGACACAGAGCGCGCTGCAGGAAATCCCGATCGGATAAAACACTATATTTAATGTTGTAATTAAACTGAGCGTTAAACGTTCAGCTACGCCAGAAGAAAAAGCAAAGCGTGCACAACGCCATAACGGTGGCGATGATAGTAAGCGCTGAACAGATAAGGCATTCCGTCTTGCTGCTGCCAGCGTCCGCCATCACAGGTTCCTGCACTGCTTTCTTTTTCTCCGGAATATAGATATAGCCTTTGCCCGGTATCGTTTTAATACAGTTTCTGAGGTTCACCGCAGCTAAATCGCGGCGTATTTTATAAACCAGCTGAGTCAGGTTGGCGTCATCGATAGTCGCAGCCCGGCTTTCCCAGATTGCCGTAATCAAATGGCTTTTTGTCAGCTCTTTTTCCGGGTTGCGAAGGAAATAGCTCAGCAATCGTTTCTCTTTTTCGCTGATGGTTAATGTAATGTTGCCATTGATCAGATGATTTCTCTCCTCTGAGAGATAAATATTGTTACCAAGATAAATTTCTTCGTTCATGACTGTGACCTGTTAAGTGGGGAAACCAGTAATAGATTAAAAAAAACAGCGATGGTAAAAGGCTTTGTATAGCCTCTGCAAATCCTTATTAATGTTTGCTTTAATATTCTTTTTATTTTTTAGCAGATATCGCTCTGCTTAACTGCTTCGCTCTGTTGGTGGCAGGAATATACCAGCAGAAAAGATAAAGACGGGTTGTAATTATTAGCACAAGCATTGCAGAAAGTGCACGCCAGAAGGCGGTAATCCGCGCCGGTCAAGGGTCTGTAGCGGTTTTGCCGCGCGCAATGTTAAGCGAGGTTCTAATTATTGTTTATCCGTCATTGATAAAAGAGAACAGAGTCTTGTTATTCGAAGGTCGTTTATCCGGTCTGGAGTTATTTATCCTGCCTGTCCCCAGACTCACGCACGCAGTCTGGCCGATAGCTGGCTTATTAATGTTATTTCGGGGCGGGCAGGAGTGAGCTGATAATTATTCTTTATTTTTAACTGGTATGCTTTTCCGTATCGGGTAAAAGTTTGTCGGCCAGCTTAATTGATGGCGCTGAGTACACTAACTTTTATCATATAAGGATTTGCAATGAGCAAGTTGATTCAACAAGACATTCTTACAGAACAGTCTTATGCCGCAGATGGATTTAACCCGGTAACGAACACTTCAGAATTTAGTTACACTTCAGGTCGCGTAGCAAAACGTGTATACAACAAATATAACACCGCCAATAAACCTAAAATCTTTGGCTATTACACTGACTGGGCGCATTACGATCAGCGTCAGGTTGATAATAATGGCAACATTCTTAAAGCCAATCGCGGCCGTGGGATTGATATCACTAAGTTAGACCCAACCGCCTACGATAAAATCATTTTTGGTTTTACCGGTATCGTCGGTGATAAAGGCGCTAATAAAGAAAAAATCGATCAGGCTGCGGCCTGGACCGGCAAGAAAGCCAACGAAATGACCATCCTGGATCCGTGGGCCGATTGCCAGTCTTATATCAACTGCGGCTTCAGCGGCTGGAAAGCATTTGGTTTTGGCCCGGGCACCACCTATCCGTCCGATGGCGAAGGCGACTGTTTCTATCAGGATCACCCTAACCTGCAGGGCGTGCTGGGCGCGATGCGTAAATTGCAGATTGATGCAAAAGCTCAGGGTCACGATCTGGCGCTTTCCTTCAGCCTCGGCGGCTGGACGATGAGCGAAGCCTTCCACGAGCTGGCGAAAAGCCAGAGCGCGATTGATACGCTGGTAGCCAGCATTATCTGGTTCTTCGACCGCTTCCCGATGTTTTCTGAAATCGATATCGACTGGGAATATCCAAATGCTGCAGGCGCGGGTAACCCACACGGCCCGGAAGATGGTGAGAACTACGTGGCGCTGATCTCCAGCCTGCGTAAGGCGCTTGATGCTAACAGCATGAAACACGTGAAAATCAGTATCGCGTCTTCCGCTAACGTGGATGTGTTGCAGCATTCTAATATCAAAGGCCTGCTGGAAGTGGGTTTGTACGGCATCAACCTGATGACCTATGACTTCTTCGGTACGCCGTGGGCGGACGGCCTGGCCCATCACGCCAACCTGTATAAAACCAAAAACAGCACCTACAGTCTGGAAGAAGCGGTTGAGTATCTGCTGAACCTGGGTGTGGATCCTGAAGCCATCAACATCGGTTATGCAGGCTATTCACGTAGCGCCAAGGGCGGCAACATTGAATCCTTCTCTCCGCTGAAGGGTTCTTACGATGGTAGCGGTACTACCGTGGGGACTTTTGAGTCCGGCTGTGTTGAATACTATGACATTATCAACAACTACCTGGATCTGGAAAACCAGTCTGGCCGTAACGGTTACAACGTGTATACCGATGACGAAGCCTGCGCAGATTATCTGTACAGCCCGACGTCTAAAGTTTTCCACTCTATCGATACGCCACGTACCGTACGTGAAAAAGCGCGTTATGTGATCGAAAAAGGCCTGGGCGGTCTGTTCACCTGGACTATCGATAACGATAACGGCCTGCTGGTTAACGCCGGTCGTGAAGGTATGGGCTGCCCGATTGTGCAGCAGAATATCGATATGTCCCCTTTCTACTTCAAAGGGATCAATATCAACGGTGAAAACCCGATTGACCCTGTAGACCCAATTGACCCGGTAGACCCGGTAGACCCGGTAGACCCAATCGATCCAGTTGACCCAATTGACCCGGTTGACCCAATCGATCCCGTTGACCCGGAAGATAACACCGCGCCAACTGCTGTTATCACTATGAAAGCGCTGGGCGGCAGCACGCTGGTCTTCTCTGCGGATAAATCCGTTAAAGCCGCCAGCTACAAATGGTCAGGCAGCGGTAACGTGCAGATCGTTTCTCCGCAGGCCAGCGAAACGAAAGTTGCGCTGCCGGCTGTTACCTCTGAAAAGGTGGTAGAGCTGCTGCTGACCGTCACCGCGGCCAATAGCAAAACCGATATGGCCTCTTACAAAGTGGTTATCGTGCCTGCATCCGAAGTTACTCCGGATGAGCCAGTGGTGCCGGATGTGCCTGCTGAATATCCCCTGTGGAGTGCAACCGCAGTCTACGTGGAAGGCAGTAAAGTGACGCATAAAGGCGTTAACTTTATCGGTAAATTCTGGTCACAGGGCTCTGAACCTGGTCTGGAAGAAACTACCGGCCAGTTCGGTAAACCATGGGATTACCTTCGTTAATTTGAAATAAATAATGCTCCTTCGGGAGCATTATTTCCCGTCTGCCAGAGTGAAAAAAATGAATATTTCAGAGAGGGGCATTGATTTTATCAAGGCTCAGGAAAAACTTCGTTTAACCGCAGAGAAGAATGACGCGGGCATCTGGACGCTGGGCTATGGCCATGCGGAAAGCGTCCGTGAAGGCGACAGCGTTACGCCTGAACAGGCGGAGGTGCTGCTTGTCAGCGACCTGAACAAATGCGCCGAACTCTTGCGGCAGAAAGTTGAAGTGCCCGTCACGCAGGATCAGTTTGACGCGCTCTGCTCCATTCTGCACAGCGTCGGCGCCGGGCAGCAGGGCGTAAAAGCTGGCCTGATCGAGCTAAAAAGCGGTCAGCCTTCCACGCTGCTGATGTTTTTAAACCAGGGCTGCTATGCCGCCGCCGCCGAACAGTTCGGCTCGTGGATTTACGCCGGAAATGGCGTGGTTAAAACGTTAATTACTCGCAGGGAACGCGAAAAAAATCTTTTTCTTCGCCATAAATAGCCATGGTCTTTGCCGATCGCTATTTATCTTTCTGAGGTATTACCGTGTTATATAATGATGAAACTATGTTGCTGATGAAGTTTTTAAGTGAACATCATCTTTTGGATGCCATGATAGTTGCCAGCGCCGGAGGAGTGGTTAATTACTTTATCCACGGCGAGCTGATAAAAGAAAATAAAGGGAAACTGAGCTTTTTCCTGAAACACATATTTATTTCAATGTTTACTGGCTTTGTGGTTGGCTTACTCTGTATTGATTTCAACATGACTACGTCCCAAACGCTTTTTTTCTCTGCTATCGCCGGCACCAGCGGCAGCGAAGTCGTGGTCGTGCTGCAGCAAAAAATCTCTGAATGGTTAAAGAGCAAAACCGTTTGATCGACAGCGGTGGAAAGTCATAGACGACTCTATTTTGGTGGTATCATGCTCCGGCTGAGGGACGCATACCGGCTTTTCCCGGCGTGGTGCCCTTGTTCGGCCCGGCGGAAAGTATTTTTGAAGGGTAAAAGAAGTAGTGTTTTTCCCGCAATCCAGCTTTACTTTTCGCCAGGAAAGCGATTTCAACATCAAGCAGGATGTCTATGTCAAACAGCGCGCTGAGCGTGGTGATCCTTGCCGCAGGCAAGGGAACCCGTATGTACTCCGATCTTCCCAAAGTTCTTCATCTTTTGGCCGGTAAGCCAATGGTACAACACGTCATTGACGCCGCGCAGGGCGTGGGCGCTGATAAAGTCCATCTGGTTTACGGACACGGCGGCGAACGCTTACAGTCGACCTTGCAGGATCCCTCGCTGAACTGGGTATTGCAGGCCGAGCAGCTGGGCACCGGTCACGCTATGCAGCAGGCCGCGCCCTGGTTTGCCGATGACGAAGATATCCTGATGCTGTACGGCGACGTGCCGTTGATTTCTACCGAAACGCTACAGCGACTGCGCCAGGCAAAACCGCAGGGCGGCATCGCGCTGCTAACGGTCATCCTTGATAATCCCACCGGCTATGGTCGCATCCTCCGTGAGCAGGGCCAGGTCGTGGGCATCGTAGAGCAGAAAGACGCCACGCCGGAACAGCTGGCGATCCGCGAAATCAATACCGGTATTCTGCTGGCCAACGGCGGCGACCTGAAGCGCTGGCTGAGCAAGCTCACCAATGACAACGCTCAGGGCGAATATTACATCACGGATATTATCGCGCTGGCTCATCAGGAAGGCCGGGTGACGGAAACGACGCAGCCTTTGCACAGTTCGGAAACCGACGGCGTTAACAACCGGCTACAGCTGGCAACGCTGGAACGCGTCTGGCAGGCACAGCAGGCGGAAAAACTGCTGCTGGCGGGCGTGATGCTGAAAGATCCGGCGCGTTTCGACCTGCGGGGCGAGCTTAAACATGGCCGCGACGTAGAAATAGACACCAACGTGATTATCGAAGGTAAGGTGCAGCTCGGTAACCGCGTGAAAATCGGCAGCGGCTGCGTGCTGAAAAACTGCGTGATTGGCGACGACTGCGAAATCAGTCCTTACAGCGTGCTGGAAAACGCCGAGCTGGCGGCAGACTGCACCGTCGGCCCGTTCGCCCGGCTTCGTCCCGGCAGCTCGCTTGCCGCTGGCGCACACGTCGGCAACTTTGTCGAAATGAAAAAGGCGACGCTGGGCAAAGGCTCTAAAGCCGGTCACCTGAGCTACCTGGGCGATGCTTCGATCGGCGCTAACGTCAATATCGGCGCGGGCACCATCACCTGTAATTACGATGGCGTGAACAAATCGCTGACGATCATCGGCGACGATGTCTTTGTCGGCTCCGATACCCAGCTGGTGGCGCCGGTATCGGTAGCGGCGGGCACGACCATCGCCGCAGGCACCACGGTGATGAAAGATATCTCCGCGCCAGGTTTGGCCTACAATCGTAAAGAACAGAATCTGAAAACCGACTGGCAGCGTCCGGCGAAGAAAAAATAATTTTACGGGCGGCGAAGATCGCCCGATTGCAGTAAGGGGTGCATGGCACCCATATAACTCTAATCCCCACTCTCTACAAGGCTCGGGGAACCGGAACATACCGGAACAAACAGGCAGAAGACAAAGTTAATGGCAAACGCCATGACGTCAGGAAAACTACTATGTGTGGAATTGTTGGTGCAGTAGCGCAACGTGATATCGCAGAAATCCTGTTAGAAGGGTTACGCCGCCTGGAATATCGGGGCTATGACTCCGCGGGTCTGGCCGTCGTTACCGCCGAAGGGCAGATCACGCGCCTTCGTCGTTTAGGCAAGGTGCAAAAACTGGCGGAAGCGGCGGAAACCACGCCGCTGGCTGGCGGCACCGGTATCGCGCACACGCGCTGGGCAACCCACGGCGAGCCGTCGGAGGCCAATGCGCATCCTCATATCTCAGAACATATCGTTATCGTGCATAACGGCATTATCGAAAACCACGAGCCGCTGCGTGAGCGGTTAAAAGAGCTGGGCTATCGCTTTGCGTCCGAAACGGATACGGAAGTGGTCGCGCACCTGGTGCACTGGGAGCAGAAGCAGAGCGGCGGCACGCTGCGTGAAGTGGTACAGCGCGTGATCCCGCAGCTGCGCGGCGCTTACGGCATGGTCATTATGGACAGCCGCGATCCGTCCGTGCTGGTGGCCGCCCGTTCCGGCAGCCCGCTGGTGATTGGCCGTGGCGTGGGTGAAAACTTTATCGCTTCCGATCAGCTGGCGCTGCTGCCGGTGACGCGTCGCTTTATGTACCTGGAAGAAGGCGATATCGCAGAGGTTAGCCGTCGCGACGTGGTTATCTTCGATCGCCTGGGCGAGCGCGTGGAGCGTGCCGAAATCGAATCCAACGTGCAGTACGACGCGGGCGACAAAGGCCTGTATCGTCACTATATGCAGAAAGAGATTTACGAACAGCCGATGGCGATCAAAAACACCCTGACCGGGCGTTTCAGCCATGGCGAAGTGGATCTCTCCGAGCTGGGGCCAAACGCCAACGCGCTGCTGGCGCAGGTTGAGCATATTCAAATCGTGGCCTGCGGCACCTCGTACAACTCCGGCATGGTGTCCCGCTACTGGTTTGAAGCGCTGGCTAACGTGCCGTGCGACGTGGAGATCGCTTCTGAATTCCGCTATCGCAAATCGGCGGTGCGCAAAAACAGCCTGATGATCACGCTGTCGCAGTCCGGTGAAACGGCGGACACGCTGGCGGCGCTGCGCCTGTCGAAAGAGCTGGGCTATCTCGGCTCGCTGGCGATCTGCAACGTGGCCGGCTCTTCGCTGGTACGCGAATCCGATCTGGCGCTGATGACCAAAGCCGGGACGGAAATCGGCGTGGCCTCGACCAAAGCCTTCACCACGCAGCTGACCGTGCTGCTGATGCTGGTGGCAAAAATCGGCCGCCTGAAGGGTATGGACGCGCAGATCGAGCACGATATCGTGCACGGTTTGCAGGCGCTGCCGAGCCGTATCGAACAGATGCTGTCGCAGGACAAGCAGATTGAAGCGCTGGCGGAAGAGTTCTCTGATAAGCATCACGCGCTGTTCCTGGGCCGTGGCGATCAGTATCCAATAGCGATGGAAGGCGCGCTGAAGCTGAAGGAGATCTCCTATATCCACGCCGAAGCCTATGCGGCGGGCGAGCTGAAGCACGGGCCGCTGGCGCTGATCGATGCCGATATGCCGGTGATTGTGGTGGCGCCAAACAACGAGCTGCTGGAAAAACTGAAGTCGAACATCGAAGAGGTGCGCGCGCGCGGCGGCCTGCTGTACGTGTTCGCCGATCGGGATGCGGGTTTTGCCGACAGCGAAGGGATGCGTATTATCCCGCTGCCGCACGTGGAAGAGATTATCGCGCCAATCTTCTACACCGTGCCGCTACAGCTGCTCTCTTACCACGTCGCGCTGATTAAAGGCACCGACGTTGACCAGCCGCGCAATCTGGCGAAATCGGTCACGGTGGAGTAACCGACTACCGCGCCGATCCTGCAGAGGATCGGCGCGGTATCTTTTGCTCTAACGCCTGGAAGTTATCAGGGGGATTCAAGCCGGTAGAAAGAATTGTTTTGTCGCTGCTTCTCTGCGAAAGACGCAATCCTAATCGGAACCGACTTTTATAATGTCGCCATTCTGGCCTAAGCGATAATTATCGCCATCGTATGCTGTGAAAGTCGTACCAAAATTCCTGCTTTTATCCACGGAAAAAACAGCATCCTTTTCGATGCAATTTATTCTTATTTTCATATCATCAAAACAAAGCCTGTCATATTTTCCTTCTTCTTTATAACCCACACCGAAATTCCAAAAAATAACAGTAAAATAGCCAGAGGATGAGGGGTTAGGAATGTTATACTTTTCTTTCAGTGTATCTTTATTTTTTAGCCACCAGTTTATTTTCCCCATATCGGTCTGCGGGAAATTCCTGACTAAAACATAGCTATGATTACCATTATCATGAACTGCGATAACTTCCACCGGACGCAGTGATAGCCAAAGCCAGTAACCAGGCAATACGCAGACAGCCAGAGCGAGCAAGGCAATAAGACTCCTTTTCTTTACTCTCATTTGCGATCTCCAGTAATTTCTATGACGGCTTCCATGTTGGTCATAAAAGGCTTAAAACCAAACTGGTTGTATCGCTGCAACACAAACCAGATACGAAAGAAGCGGAACAGGTTGAAGCTGAATTTTGATATATCGTCAACATCCAGGCCAAAGTGATCCTGGATTCTGTAATGCACCACCGCCCGATAACTACCATCATCAACCTGTAGCGATTTGATAGTGATGTGTGTTGCCCAGGTGTCGTGGACAGTTATGCCCATACCATTAAAACTATCCTGAATGCGGTCGAATTTGGGGAGTTTTCCTTCAAGAATAGCTTTTCGCAACTCCTCTTTATCTTTTGCCGGATAACATTTATTTTTCCAGTCAATATATTTTTCAATAGCCTCACCTAACCGTAAGCGAGTGCTGTTTGGTGTGTTATCGGACAAAATATGCTCCTTCAGCGCCCTGTTCAGGCTCACACTGCTGAAAGGTGAACCTTTGCCGTGTTGCATGTGGGTAATCATCTCTTCGGCCAAATGGCGGTAAGGCCCATATACCGAGAACAAGGGGGAACGCTCCCGAAACTCATCAAACAGGATCGCCGCGCACTGCTGGCGGGTAATTTTCTCGCCAGCTCCACGGGAGCCGTAAAACATAGACTGTGGCTGATTAAACGGGGTGATTTTCGTCAGGGTATAAGGATTGGCTTTGGCAGACACATCTACCAGCCCGTAATAGGATTTTAACCGTGCTTCGGTCAGATCGCCGCAGCGCATATCACTGGCGCTGTAATCGTCCATCCGCTTTTGGGTTTTGAATAGAGTGCAGGGGAATTGCAGTCCGGCCATCGTGGCACACTCCTTGTGTTAGCGTCCGTTGCATTCTTTACAGGGGATAATACGCGGTGAAAAGCCAGAGAATAAACGCTGTGCGGCTTCCCTGTCTGAATTCGGATTTTTGGCCGTTTCGGGCAGAGAAAATAACGGATGTTCTAATCTACTCTTTGTCCGTTGACGGCACATGCTTCAGCCGGGAAGCTGAAGTGGAACATTGAAAAGGGGCGCGCGCGGCGGCCTGCTGTACGTGTTCGCCGATCGGGATGCGGGCTTTGCCAACAGCGAAGGGATGCGTATTATCCCGCTGCCGCACGTGGAAGAGATTATCGCGCCAATCTTCTACACCGTGCCGCTACAGCTGCTCTCTTACCACGTCGCGCTGATTAAAGGCACCGATGTTGACCAGCCGCGCAATCTGGCGAAATCGGTCACGGTAGAGTAACCGACTACCGCGCCGATCCTGCAGAGGATCGGCGCGTTTTTAAAGCTATTTCACTTTGTTGTTAACCTCATCCAGCGTCCTTTTCAGATCGCTGATTTGATCTTTAAGGCTCTGCACGGTGGTTTGCGTTTCCCTGTTTGCCCGGTCTTTTTCCTCTACGCTTTTTTTCAGCTCCTGGAACTGTTTATCCAGTGTCTTCGTTTCTTCCTGCTGCTTCTCAAGCCTCTCCTGCTGCTGCGTCACCTTCTCCTGCAACGTCTTGTTAGCGTCAATAAGAGCTTTTATATTTCTGATCTGAAAAGAAGAGCGGTAAAAAACGCTACTGCTATCGGAATAGGCGACCAGACTATCATTGTCTGATGTGAAAGCATTGTTCGATACCAGTGGTTGCTCATTTGCCTGTGCCAGCCCCGCAGTGGCGGCCAGCAGCAGGCTGCCAATAATCACTTTTGCTGTGTATTTCATAAAAATTTCCCTTAATAACGTATTTCATTCCATAAACGAGAGCGAAAATTAATCGTCCTCCATCGCGTTTTCGGCTTTGATATTAGCCCACTCAGGGCTGCTAAATATTGGATAAAAAATGAATTTTATGCAGAGAAAAGTCAGCGCAACGAATGGACGGCGCTTCCGGAAGATACACGACGTCGATTCGGAAGCCGGGTCACGCAACTGCCGCGCGCGTTGCTGGCGTAGCGAAGTAACAACAGGGCGATTGCAAAGGCGATCCACTCTTTTCTGGGATGTCTGTATAAAAGATGTTCGTCACAAAACTGTCATATTGTGTACATTTTACTGTCATCAAACTGTCCTATTTTGCCTCCAGCAGCAATCATTAATCATACTAAAACAGTATAAAGACTGACTTTATCCCCTGGAGGGAATATGACACTGATGCAAAAAAACCTGGCTCGTTTGGTGGCTGTTACGCTGTCGCTGAGCGCGGTTTCCGCTTTTGCCGCCGACAACCTGACGGGCGCGGGCGGGACTTTCCCGGCGCCGGTCTATAACAAATGGGCGGCCGAGTACAACAAAGCAACAGGCGCGCAGATTAACTACCAGGGGATCGGTTCTTCCGGCGGCGTAAAACAGATTATTGCTAAGACCGTCGACTTCGGCGCCTCCGACGCGCCGATGAAAGAAGAAGATTTGCAGAAAAACGGCCTGTTCCAGTTTCCAACCGTGATTGGCGGCGTGGTGCTGGCGGTGAACATTCCCGGCGTAAAATCCGGCGAACTGACGCTGGATGGCAAAACCGTTGGCGATATCTACCTCGGTAACGTAAAGAAATGGAACGACCCGGCCATCACTAAGCTGAACCCTGGCGTCAAGCTGCCGGATGCCAATATCAACGTGGTGCGCCGCGCTGACGGTTCCGGTACCTCCTTTGTATTCACCAGCTATCTGGCGAAGGTGAACAGCGACTGGAACAGCAAAGTTGGCAAAGGCAACACCGTTAACTGGCCAACCGGCCTGGGCGGCAAAGGCAACGACGGCGTAGCCGCTTTCGTGCAGCGTCTGCCTGGCTCGATTGGCTATGTGGAATACGCCTACGCCAAACAAAACAACCTGGCCTATACCAAGCTGCTGGATGCCGACGGCAAAGCCGTTGCGCCAGGCGAACAGAGCTTCAGCGACGCGGCGAAAGGCGCGGACTGGAGCAAATCCTTCGCGCAGGATCTGACCTACCAGAAAGGCGATAACGCCTGGCCAATCACCTCCACCACTTTTATTTTGATGCACAAAGATCAGGCCAACGCGGAGAAGGGCGCAGCCGTACTGAAGTTCTTTGACTGGGCCTATAAAAACGGCGCCCAGGTCACCACCAGCCTGGACTATGCCGCGCTGCCGGACTCCGTCGTAGAGCAGATCCGCGCCGCATGGAAAACCAATATTAAAGACAGCTCGGGCAAAGCGCTGTACTAAGCTGACTAAACGGCTATAAGTTTCGGGCGGCCGCTGTGCCGCCCAAAAACGTTCACTATCGGGAATTTTATGGCTACATCCAGGCCGACATTCAAGGCTCCCGGCAAGCAGGGTGACCTCATTTTTGGCGCGCTGGTCAAGCTGGCCGCGCTGATTGTCTTACTGCTGCTCGGCGGCATTATTGTCTCGCTCATCGTCTCTTCCTGGCCCAGCATTCAGAAATTTGGCCTCTCCTTTCTGTGGACCAAAACCTGGGATGCGCCTAATGAACAGTTCGGCGCGCTGGTGCCGATTTACGGCACGCTGGTGACCTCTGCTATCGCGCTGGTTATCGCCGTGCCGGTCAGCTTTGGCATCGCGCTGTTTCTCACCGAACTGGCACCAAACTGGCTGCGTCGTCCTTTAGGCGTGGCGATCGAGCTGCTGGCCGCCATCCCCAGCATCGTTTACGGCATGTGGGGGCTGTTTATCTTCGCTCCGCTGTTTGCCACTTATTTTCAGACGCCGCTGGGCGAGCTGATGGCCAACGTGCCTATTGTCGGCTCGCTGTTCTCCGGCCCGGCTTTTGGCATCGGCATTCTGGCTGCCGGGATTATCCTGGCGATCATGATCATTCCTTATATCGCCTCGGTGATGCGTGACGTTTTCGAGCAGACCCCGGTGATGATGAAAGAGTCCGCTTACGGCATCGGCTGCACCACCTGGGAAGTGATCTGGCGCATCGTGCTGCCGTTTACCAAAAACGGCGTGATCGGCGGCATTATGCTGGGGCTGGGGCGCGCGCTGGGCGAAACCATGGCGGTGACCTTTATTATCGGTAATACCTACCAGCTGGACAGCGCTTCGCTGTTTATGCCGGGCAACAGCATCACCTCCGCGCTGGCAAACGAATTCGCCGAAGCGGAATCGGGCGTGCATACCGCCGCGTTGATGGAGCTGGGGCTGATCCTGTTTGTGATTACCTTTATCGTGCTGGCCTGTTCAAAGCTGATGATTATCCGCCTGGCGAAAAGTGAAGGAGCGCGCTCATGAGCATGATAGCCATGCAGTCCCGCGCGGAGCTGGAAGCCTCCCGCCGTAAAATGCAGGCGTGGCGGCGGATGAAAAACCGCATCGCGTTGACCCTTTCCCTGCTGACGATGGCGTTTGGCCTGTTCTGGCTGATTTGGATCCTTTGGGCGACTATCGCGCGCGGCGTGGACGGCATGACGCTGGCGCTGTTTACGGAAAACACGCCGCCGCCCAATACGGCAGGCGGCGGTCTGGCTAACGCCATTATGGGCAGCGGCCTGCTGATTTTCTGGTCGACCATCGTGGGGACGCCGCTGGGCATCATGGCCGGTATCTATCTGGCGGAATATGGCCGTAAAGGCTGGCTGGCGGAAACGATCCGCTTTATCAACGATATCCTGCTTTCTGCTCCCTCCATCGTGGTCGGCCTGTTCGTCTACACGCTGGTGGTAGCGCAGATGCAGCACTTTTCGGGCCTGGCGGGCGCGGTGGCGCTGGCGCTGTTGCAGATCCCCGTGGTTATTCGCACCACGGAAAATATGCTGAAGCTGGTGCCGGACAGCCTGCGCGAAGCGGCATACGCGCTGGGTACGCCGAAATGGAAAATGATTTCGGCCATTACGCTGAAGGCTTCGATATCGGGCATTCTTACCGGCATCCTGCTGGCGATAGCGCGTATCGCCGGGGAAACGGCGCCGCTGCTGTTTACCTCGCTCTCCAACCAGTTCTGGAGCACCGATATGCTGCAGCCGCTGGCTAACCTGCCGGTGACGATTTTTAAATTCGCCATGAGCCCGTTTGCCGAATGGCAAAGCCTGGCCTGGGCAGGCGTGCTGCTGATTACCGTCTGCGTGCTGATTTTAAATATTCTGGCGCGCGTGATTTTTGCCAAAAGCAAACACTGATCTAACGCGCGGCTGCGGCGGCGCGTATAAGCGAGAAAAAGAATGGCTGACAACACTTCCGGCAATATGATCCAGGTTCGTGATTTGAACTTTTACTATGGAAAATTTCATGCGCTGAAGAATATCAATCTGGATATTGCTAAAAACCAGGTCACCGCTTTTATCGGCCCGTCGGGCTGCGGTAAATCGACGCTGCTGCGCACGTTTAACAAGATGTTTTCGCTCTATCCGGAACAGCGCGCGGAAGGCGAGATCCTGCTGGATGGCGAAAACATCCTGACCGCCAGCCAGGATATCGCCCTGCTGCGCGCGCGCGTCGGCATGGTGTTCCAGAAACCGACGCCGTTCCCGATGTCGATTTACGATAACATCGCTTTCGGCGTGCGCCTGTTCGAAAAACTTTCCCGTGCCGAAATGGATGAGCGCGTACAATGGGCGCTGACCAAAGCAGCGCTGTGGACGGAAACCAAAGACAAGCTGCAGCAGAGCGGCTACAGCCTTTCCGGCGGCCAGCAGCAGCGCCTCTGCATTGCTCGCGGCATTGCCATTCGCCCGGAGGTGCTGCTGCTGGACGAGCCGTGCTCCGCGCTGGATCCTATTTCCACTGGCCGTATCGAAGAGCTGATCACCGAGCTGAAGCAGGATTACACCGTGGTGATCGTCACGCATAACATGCAGCAGGCCGCGCGCTGTTCCGACCATACGGCCTTTATGTATCTGGGCGAGCTGATTGAGTTCAGCGATACGGATACGCTGTTTACCAAACCGCACCAAAAACAAACCGAAGACTATATCACTGGCCGCTATGGTTAAGTTGACTGGAGAAACGCATGGATAATCTCAATCTGAATAAACATATCTCCGGGCAGTTCAACGCCGAGCTGGAGCACATCCGCACCCAGGTGATGACGATGGGCGGCATGGTGGAAAAACAGCTGACGGACGCCATCGTCGCGATGCACAACCAGGATGCCGAGCTGGCGCAGCGGGTGATCGATGGCGATCAGAAGGTCAACATGATGGAGGTGTCGATTGACGAGGCGTGCGTGCGCATTATCGCCAAGCGCCAGCCGACCGCCAGCGACCTGCGTCTGGTGATGGCGATCATCAAAACCATTTCCGAGCTGGAGCGCATTGGCGACGTGGCGGAAAAAATCAGCCGCACGGCGCTGGAAAAATTTGGCCAGCAGCACCAGTCGCTGCTGGTAAATCTGGAATCGCTGGGCTATCACACCATCCAGATGCTGCACGACGTGCTGGATGCTTTTGCGCGCATGGATCTCAATGCGGCTATTGAAATCTATCGGGAAGATAAAAAGGTCGACCAGGAATATGAGGGCATCGTGCGTCAGCTGATGACCTATATGATGGAAGATCCGCGCACCATTCCCAGCGTGCTGACCGCGCTGTTCTGCGCGCGCGCTATCGAGCGTATTGGCGATCGCTGCCAGAATATCTGTGAAATCATCTTCTATTTCGTGAAAGGTCAGGACTTCCGTCACGTTGGCGGCGACAAGCTGGACGAGCTGCTCACCGGCGAAAGCGACGACAAGCCAGTCTGACCATCGCGCTTCCGGCCTGACGCTTTAAGTTGGTCTGGCGGCGCTCGTAATTTATACTTGCCGCACTTCACACCGGCAAGGAACTCCCGTGATGCAACAAAAAAAAGGCGTAACGCCAGGCAAAGCGATGCTGGCGGCGATCAGCGGCTACGCAATGGACGGCTTCGATCTGCTGATCCTCGGGTTTATGCTGCCCGCCATCAGCCTTTCTCTGGCGCTCGATCCTTCACAGGCAGGCTCGCTGGTCACCTGGACGCTGATTGGCGCGGTGATCGGCGGCGTCGTGTTCGGCCATCTCAGCGACAAGCTGGGCCGGATCCGCGTGCTGACCTTTACCATCCTGATGTTTTCCGTGTTTACCGGGCTTTGCGCCTTTGCGCAGGGCTACTGGGATCTGCTGGCGTACCGCACGCTGGCGGGCGTGGGGCTGGGCGGCGAGTTTGGCATCGGCATGGCGCTGATTGCCGAAGCCTGGCCCGCCAACAAGCGTAACCGTGCTTCCGCCTGGGTCGGCATCGGCTGGCAGCTTGGCGTGCTGCTGGCCGCTTTTATTACCCCGCTGCTGTTAACCTACATCGGCTGGCGCGGCATGTTCCTGGTCGGGCTGCTGCCTGCCGCCGCATCGTTTTTTATCCGGCGCGGCCTGGGCGAGCCGGAAGGCTTTACGCGGCATGTGGATGTTCATCAGGGCTTATCGTTCGCCGCCAGGCTGAAGCTGCTGTGTAAAGATGCCGCCACGACTAAGGCCAGCCTGGGGATTTTTATCCTGTGCTCGGTACAGAACTTTGGCTACTACGGCTTGATGATTTGGATGCCGGCTTACCTTTCCAGCCGCTTTGGCTTCTCGCTGACCAAATCGGGGCTGTGGACGGCGGTCACGGTCGTGGGCATGACGTTGGGTATCTGGCTGTTCGGCATGCTGGCCGATCGCTTTGCCCGCTGGAAGATTTTCCTGCTTTATCAGGCTGGTGCGGTCGTGATGGTGGTGGCATACGCCCAGCTACGCGATCCGATGATGATGCTGTTTGCGGGCGCCGTGATGGGGATGTTCGTCAACGGCATGATCGGCGGCTACGGCGCGCTGATCTCAGACACCTATCCCGTGCAGGTCAGAGCTACGGCGCAAAACGTCTTATTTAACCTGGGCCGCGGCGTCGGCGGTTTTGGCCCGCTGGTTATCGGACTGCTGGCGATGCAGTTCTCCTTTACGGCAGCGATTACGCTGCTGGCGCTGATTTACCTGCTGGATATCTTCGCCACGCTGTTTTTACTGCCGAAAAAGCAGGGCAGCGAAGATACGCTGGGCGCGATCGGCTAAACGGTGTCCGCGCCGCCTGGCGCGGAGTGCCTGCTCAGCGCGTCAGTTGCCAGCCTTTTTGCCGCCACAGCTCCGGCAGCTGCGCCATATCGTCAAAAGGCGTCACCAGCGGATGATCCAGCGGCCTGTTGTGGGCGTCCGCGCAGTAATAGAACACCGGGATACCCGCCGCGATGCCTGCTTTGGCGCCCGCTTCGGAATCATCCACCAGGATGCACTGCGCCAGCGGGATCGCCATCTGTTCCGCCGCGTATGCCATCAGCGCGGGATCGGGCTTCCAGCGTGAAATCGTATAGCCGCTGTACAATCGGTCATCAAAATAGTCGAGCATCCCGGTTAATCCCAGCGAATGCTGCATTTTCGGCACGGTGCCGTTCGATACCACGCACATCGGCACGCTAATCTGCGCCAGCAGGGCTTTCGCGCCCGCAATCGGCTGTAGCTGTTGCTCAAAAAGGCGCGCCACTTCCTGACGGTAAGCCGGCTCCAGCTCCGTGACATCGGCGCTGAGATGATGTTCAGCGGTCACGTCGGCAATAATGTCATAGAGCTTTACGCCCTTATATTTTTCAAACATCTCCTGCAGCGACAGCTCGACGCCGTAGCGCGCAAACGTATTGACATAGGCCTGGGTACAAAGCAGCTCGCTGTCCACCAGCGTGCCGTCGCAATCAAAAAAGATACAGCTAACAGACATCGGTTCATCCTTAACGAAGGGGCGTGCTTTTACTTTACGCGTGGAAAGGTAAAACGCGACCGGAAAAGATGAATTTTACGTTAACGGCGCTGAAGTCAGGGCTAACAAGGCGCAATCGGTTGCGAAAAAACTCTGGCGCCGTCTGGCAAATTAAAATTTATCGTTTAGGATAGCCGACGATAACTTTTCTCCGTTTTGGAATCTTATATGAACAACTCAGGTCTACTGCAGCGGATCTTCAAACTACAGGAACACGGCACGACGGTGCGTACGGAAGTGATTGCCGGTTTTACCACCTTCCTGACCATGGTCTATATCGTGTTCGTGAATCCGCAGATCCTCGGCGTGGCGGGCATGAATACCCAGGCGGTATTCGTGACGACCTGCCTGATCGCCGCCGGAGGCAGTATTCTGATGGGGCTGGTCGCCAACCTGCCGGTAGCGCTTGCGCCCGCAATGGGCCTGAACGCCTTTTTTGCTTTCGTGGTCGTCGGCGCGATGGGCGTCTCCTGGCAGACCGGCATGGGCGCCATCTTCTGGGGCGCCGTAGGGCTGCTGTTGCTGACCCTTTTCCGCATTCGCTACTGGATGATTTCCAATATCCCGGTCAGCCTGCGCGTGGGTATTACTGCCGGTATTGGCCTGTTTATCGCGATGATCGGCCTGAAAAACGCCGGGATCGTGGTGCCCAATAAAGAAACGCTGGTGGCGGTAGGCGATCTGACCTCCCACAGCGTCCTGCTGGGCGCGCTGGGCTTCTTTATTATTGCCGTGCTGGCTTCCCGCAATATTCATATTGCAGTGCTGGTTTCCATTGTGGTGACTACGCTGATCGGCCTGGCGCTGGGCGACGTGAAGTATGGCGGCGTGTTCTCTATGCCTACGGGCATTACGTCCATTCTGGGCGAAGTCGATCTGAAAGGGTCGCTGAACGTCGGCATGGCGGGGATCATCTTCTCCTTTATGCTGGTAAACCTGTTTGACTCTTCCGGCACGCTGATTGGCGTAACGGATAAAGCGGGCCTGACCGATGAAAAAGGCACGTTTCCGCGCATGAAGCAGGCGCTTTACGTCGACAGCATCAGTTCGGTAGCGGGCGCTTACATCGGTACTTCTTCCGTTACCGCCTATATCGAAAGCTCCTCCGGCGTTTCTATTGGCGGACGCACGGGCCTGGTGGCCGTGGTGACGGGCGTGCTGTTTCTACTGGTGATGTTCCTGTCGCCGCTGGCGGGCATGGTGCCGGCTTACGCTGCCGCAGGCGCACTGATCTACGTAGGCGTGCTGATGACCTCCAGCCTGGCGCGCGTCAAGTGGGACGACCTGACCGAAGCGGTGCCGGCCTTTGTTACCACCGTGATGATGCCGTTCAGTTTTTCTATTACCGAAGGGATTGCGCTGGGCTTTATTTCTTACTGCGTGATGAAGCTGGGCACGGGCCGCTGGCGTGAAATTTCGCCGTGCGTCATCGTCGTGGCGATCCTGTTTGTGTTAAAAATTGTCTTTATCGACGCGCACTAATCTGAACGGGCCGCTGGCCCGTTTTTTTTTGGCCGCGCTAAAGCGCGATTGCTTTTTCCGGCGGCAGGCTCACCAGCCGCAGCGCGCGCGGCCCCATCTTCTGTCCCGTGGCTGGAATATCCTGCAGGCCTTTCCAGCGCGCGTTGTCCACTTCCCACAGCGAGAGCCGCTCACAGCCCGATGAATGGGCGCAAGACCAGATAATCAGCGGCTCAACGTCGGAAAAGGCTTCTGTTTGCGGCTGCAACAGCGAGCGTAGGCGCCCGGACGCGGGATGCAGTCTCAGCGAATCTTTTTCCGGGTTATCGGACAGCTTTAGTATGCTTTGCCGCATCGTCCAGAGCTGGGTGGCCGCCTCATCGGGATCGGTCTGGGCCAGTATCCAGGCTTTTTCGGCCGGAGAAATTTCACGTGAATATCGCTCCAGCGTCTGGCGGCTGTGGGCGCGGACGATTTCCATATCCAGCCCGACGCTGCCGTCTTCTCCGGCCAGCAGTACGCCAACGATATTGCCTGCGTAGGCGATGCTGAAATCGGGCAGCTGCGGATCGGCAAAGTGGGGACGTCCGTTTGGTGAGAGCCGGATTTCAGGCAGCGGCGAAATGCCATAAAGGCGCAGCAGCATTTCCGCCAGCAGCATACGGGCCACCAGAAAGCGCGTCCGCCGTCTTTCCGGTAGGTTACTGGCGCTTTCTGTTATCTGTTGAGAAAGTTGGTGTACCGGGACGCGGGTATCCGTCAGGATCCAGCGTGCGAAATGGCTGGCCATCTGTCGCTCCGTGAAAATGGGTGAAAACGCGTTATTATTGTAAGAATTTTCTTAGCGCGTGACACGTAACTTTCCCGTTTTACCTCTAAATTAGGATTAATATTAACGAATGCGCGTGTGGTTCTCATCGTCAATATTCTTTTTACATGGCTTTTTAATATCTTCATTGTCTTATTTAAGTTTAATAATTTCCTGTAATGCCAATATATAATTGCTAAAGGGAGTGCAGAAGAATTCCAATAAATTAGTGTAGTAGAATTAAATATTGTTGTTATTTTCAATTTTAAATTGAAGTTGATTGTCGTACGGGAAATAGTGTACTTTCCTCTGCCAGGCACGGAAGGCCGGATTTTATTCACTTCATCAGTAAGTGCTAATAAATCTTTTATAATCAAACGCTAAGAATGTTATGGAAAACAAACCTTTATTTCGCATGGAAGCGGTGCAGCATCTGAAGACGAAATGGCTGGGTAAGGCGTTGTTAACCTCCGGCTATCCCGCCTGGGCCGTCGCTCTGGCGTCAATGCTGTTCTTTATTTTGCTGCTGATGTTTATTCTTTACGGCACCTTTACCCGCCGAATTAACGTCAACGGCGAGGTGATCTCGTTGCCGCACGCCATCACCATCCTTGCACCACAGCAAGGGTTTATTACCAAAACCTGGGCTGAAACCGGGCAGCGCGTAAAAAAGGGCGATCGGCTTTATCAAATCGACGTCAGCCGGATTACCTTGACCGGCAACGTCAGCGTCCGTTCGATCGCTGCGATTAATCAACAGATTGCGCTATCGGAAACGATTATCGCCCGGCTTCAGAAAAACAAAGCGGCCACGCTGAAGAATTTGCAGCATCAGCTGGCGCAGTACCAGGCGGCGCATCAAAAATCGCAGACGCTGATTTTTGAAGCCGGAAACGGCCTGAGCGAAATGCGGAAAAGCATGACGAGTTACGGTGATTACTTACGTAAGGGTTTGATTAACAAAGAGCAGTTTGCCAATCAGCGCTATCTTTTTTATCAGCAGCAGAATGCCTGGCAGAGCCTGAATACGCAGGTTATTCAGGAAGCTTTGCAGATTAGCAGCCTGGAGAGCGAGCTGCTGACCAGGGGGATCGAATATGACAACCAGATTTCGCAATATCAGGCGCAGCGCAGCGATCTGATGCGCCAGCTGGCGGAGGTGGACGCCAGCGGCACGCTGTTTATTACCGCGCCGAGCGACGGCAAAATTGAAAATATGAGCGTGACGGAAGGGCAAATGGTCAGCCCTGGCGACAGCCTGGCCCAGCTGACGCCCGCCAGCAGCAACCGTTATTACCTGATGCTGTGGCTGCCCAACACCAGCATGCCCTATGTCCATCCTGGCGACGCCATCAACCTGCGTTATGAAGCGTTCCCCTTCGAGAAATATGGCCAGTTTCCGGGCCGCATCCTGTCCATTTCCAACGTGCCGGCTTCCTATCAGGAAATGGGCAAGTACAACACGCTTCCGCGCACCGACGGCGTCATCGAACCCTATTACAAGGTAATCGTGTCGCTTGAAGAGAGCCGCTTCAGCTATCAGGGCAAGCCCCTGGCGCTCTCCAGCGGCATGAAAGCGCAGGCCACGCTGTTTCTGGAAAAACGGCCTCTCTGGCAGTGGATGCTGTCGCCTTACTATGACCTCAAAAAAAGCATTAGCGGGCCTGTAAATGAACGATCCTCTGTTTGACACTCTCCTGCGTCGGCTGAATTTCAGCTTTCGGCGCAAAGTGCCGGTCGTGTTGCAAACCGAAGCGGCAGAATGCGGCCTGGCCTGTCTGGTCATGGCCTGCCGCTATCACGGCATGGATATTGACCTGTTTAATTTGCGCAGCCGATTTGGCATCTCTTCACATGGCGCTACGCTGGCCGTGCTGATCGACATCGGCAGGCAGCTGAAGCTGAAAACGCGACCGCTGGCGCTGGATCTGGACGAGCTGAAACAGCTGAAAACGCCCTGTCTGCTGCACTGGGATATGAGCCACTTCGTGGTGCTGGTTGCCGTTAAAGGCTCGCGCTTTATCCTGCACGATCCGGCCTTTGGCCGGCGTGTTGTCGGGCTGGCGGAAATGTCCCAGCACTTTTCCGGCGTGGCGCTGGAAGTTTGGCCAGACAGCGAGTTCTCCCGCATTAAACAACGCAGCAGCCTGAGCTTTACCACGATGATGAAAAACGTCAGCGGGCTGCCGGGCTTCCTGGCCAAAATCTTCTGCCTTTCGCTGGTGATAGAAGCGGTTAACCTGCTGATGCCGGTAGGAACGCAGCTGGTGATGGATCATGTGATTATCGCGGAAGACCACGATTTGCTGTCGCTGATCTGTATCGGGCTACTGGGCTTTATCCTGTTCCGCGCCTTCGTCAGTATGCTGCGCGCCTGGACATCGCTGGTGATGGGATCGCTGATCGACGTACAGTGGAAAGCGGGCATGTTCGATCATTTGCTTAATCTGCCGCTCAACTATTTTGAGAAGCGCAAGCTTGGCGATATTCAGTCCCGCTTTGGCTCGCTGGACGTGATCCGCAACACGTTAACCAGCAGCCTGGTGAACGGCATTATCGACTCGCTGATGTCGATTGGCGTGTTTATCATGATGTTCCTGTACGGCGGCTGGCTGGTATGGGTCGTGCTGGGCTTTACGGCGCTGTATATGCTGCTGCGCCTGGCGACCTGGCAGCGCTATCGGCAGGCGCAGGAAGAGCAGATTGTGAAAGGCGCGCGGGCCAGCTCGCATTTTATGGAAAGCCTTTACGGCATCGGCACGTTAAAAGCGCTGGGCATAACCGCCAAGCGAGCGCAGTTCTGGCTGAATCTGAATATCGACACCACCAACGCTAATATTCGCCTGACCCGACTCGATCTGCTGTTTGGCGGCGTAAACACGTTTATCAGCACCATCGACCAGGTAGTGATCCTGTGGCTTGGCGCCTCGATGGTGATCGATGGTCAAATGACGCTGGGTATGTTTGTCGCCTTTAACGCCTATCGCGGCCAGTTTTCCGACCGGGCCGCCAGCCTGATCAATATGGTGCTACAGCTGAAAATGCTGACGCTGCACAGCGACAGGGTAGCGGAGATCGTCTTTACCGACGCGGAAGAAAGCCAGCCGGGCCGGGCGCTGGTCGCCTCGGGCGAACCGGCCAGCTTTGAGGCGCGCGGCGTCACCTATCAGTATGACAAACTGTCGAAACCGATTTTCAGCGGGCTGAATATCATCGTCGAGGCCGGCGAGAGCGTGGCGATTGTCGGGCCTTCCGGCATTGGCAAAACCACGCTGATGAAGGTCATGTCCGGCCTGCTGGCGCCTGCCGAGGGCGAAATCCTGATCAACGGCCTGAATATCAACAATATCGGGCTGAATAACTATCGGGAATGTATCGCCTGCGTATTGCAGGAAGACAAGCTGTTTGCCGGATCCATCGCTGAGAACATCGCCAGCTTTGACGGCGAGAAGGATATGGAGCGTATTATCCGCTGCGCCATGGACTGCAATATTCATGAGGAAATTAGCGCGATGCCGATGGGCTACGAGACGCTGATTAGCGAGCTGGGCGGCAGCCTGTCGGGCGGCCAGAAGCAGCGCTTGCTGATTGCCAGAGCCTTATATCGACGGCCCAACATCCTGTTTCTGGATGAGGCGACCAGCCATCTGGATCTGGCTAACGAGGCGCATATCAATGCTTCCGTGGCGGCGCTGAAAATCACCCGGATCTTTATCGCACACCGGCCTTCGACTATCGCCAGCGCGGACAGGGTGATTGAGCTGTAAGCTTTAGCAAAAAACGCCTGTAATTACAGGCGTTTTCTATGTTGCCCTTATTCTAAGGTAATCGCTTTTTTGATGTTATTGACCTGAAACTGCAAATCTGTGCCGGGGATTTTAGACCCGACAGCAAACGGATTAACATAGTTTCTCAACGCCGAATAGGGCGCTGTTGACATAGCGGTTCTGACAATTTTAAAGGGAACGGAAAGTTCAACCTCCGTATAGGTACCCACTGTGCCGCCGCTGGTATAGGCATAGGTAGAAACTTTTTTCCCCGTAGGGATATTAACGGGGGCTGCTCCCGGCTCGGTATCGCCGTAGCCAACATAAATGGTCAGCCCATACCCCAACTCGCCTGCAGCATTACGTTTGAAGTAGACTTCCGCGTCTTGCCCATACTGCTTAAGCTGATCTAACGCACAATTAAATTTTACGTCCATTTTTCCGCTATAGATTACGGTGTCGACAGGCGTATCTGCCGATAATTTCAAGCCTAATGTTTTTAAATTAAGCGCTGTTATCGTACTCGAATTTTTACAATTTAGCGTCGTGTCATCAGCTGCACAGGCCGTCATAGTAACAGAGCAAAAAAATAGTGCGGCCAGGCCATTAATGAAGGTTTTTTTCATGAGGATTGTCCTTAATATATCATATGGAAAATTTATCTTTATTTGTAAGGTGTTTTTAACTTATTCTTCCCTATAAAATACAGCCTCCTTTCTTTATGACTCTTCTATGTAATTCATTGTTTTTATTGTATAAATACAATAAAAATATTAATTTCTTTCTTTATATTAATAAATTATTCCGGCGGTATCTCACCGCTTTGTCTGGCCTGAATGCATAAGTGAAGCTGATGAAATAATAATTACTTTAACGCTAAAAAATTGCGACATTCGTCTGAGTAATGGTAAAAAATTATTCTGTCTTAATGAGTGAAAGTAAAAAGATATAAGTTCATGTGGGAGTGAAATATAAATAAAAACGGTGCCCACAGCAGGAGCACCATTTTAAATGATTATTTACCGATACAAAAACTGGAGAAAATCCGTCCCAGCAGATCGTCGGAGGTGAACTCGCCGGTGATCTCGCTTAACGCCTGCTGCGCGACGCGCAGCTCTTCCGCCAGCAGCTCGCCCGCTTTGGCGCCCAGCAGCTGCTCTTTGCCCTGAAGTAAGTGAACGGCCGCTAACTCCAGCGCCTGAAGATGGCGACGGCGCGCCAGGAAGCCGCCTTCGGTATTGCCTGCAAAGCCCATCGTTTCCTTCAGATGCTCGCGCAGCACCTCAACACCTTCACCCGTACGCGCGGAGAGACGAATAAGTGAGTGATCGTTTACTTGCGTCAGCCCCAGCGTTTCGCCTGTAACATCCGCTTTGTTGCGTACTACGGTAATCGGCAGGCTGGCCGGCAGACGGGCGATAAAGTCCGGCCAGATTTCCGCCGGTTCGGTCGCGCCGGTGGTCGTGCCGTCAACCATAAACAGCACGCGGTCGGCCTGCTCGATTTCATGCCAGGCGCGCTCAATACCGATCCTTTCCACCTCGTCGCTGGCTTCGCGCAGCCCGGCGGTATCGATAATATGCAGCGGCATCCCGTCGATATGGATATGCTCACGCAGCACGTCACGCGTGGTACCGGCAATGTCGGTAACGATGGCCGCTTCACGGCCCGCCAGCGCGTTGAGCAGGCTGGATTTCCCGGCGTTGGGGCGGCCGGCAATCACCACCTTCATGCCTTCGCGCAGCAGGCTGCCCTGACGCGCTTCGGCACGCACGCTGTCCAGATCGGCTATCACCTGATTCAGCTGGGCTTCGATTTTGCCGTCCGAGAGGAAATCAATCTCCTCGTCGGGAAAATCAATCGCCGCTTCCACGTAGATGCGCAGGTGAGTAAGTGCTTCCACCAGCGTGTTGACGCGTAGCGAAAAAGCGCCCTGAAGCGAGTTCAGCGCCGAGCGTGCCGCCTGCTCCGAACTGGCGTCAATCAGATCGGCAATAGCCTCCGCCTGCGCCAGATCGAGCTTGTCGTTAAGGAAGGCGCGCTCGGAGAACTCGCCGGGACGAGCGATACGCACGCCGGGAATAGCCACGATGCGCTTCAGCAGCAGATCCAGGATCACCGGCCCGCCGTGGCCCTGCAGCTCTAGCACGTCTTCGCCGGTAAAGGAATTCGGGCCGGGGAACCAGAGCGCAATTCCCTGATCCAGCGTGGTGCTATCGGCGTCGCGGAAGGGCAGATAGTCGGCGTAGCGGGGCTTCGGCAGCTTGCCCAGCAGCGCCTGGGCCACCTCGGCGGCTTTGGGGCCGGAAACGCGCAGAATACCCACGCCACCGCGGCCTGGCGGCGTCGCCTGGGCGACGATAGTCTCGCTATGACTCATGTTCGACTCTCTTTTTAAGGCAAAAAAATAAGGCGGTCAGTTGACCGCCTTATGATAACCCTTGTCCGCGCCGTTGGCGACGGGATGTCGGTTAAGCTTTTTTCTTGTCGCGGCTGTGCAGACCGCGTTTTTCCAGCCCGCGGTAGATCAGCTGCTGCTGCAGAATGGTCACCAGGTTGCTGACGATGTAGTACAGCACCAGACCAGACGGGAACCACAGGAAGAACACGGTGAAGATAACCGGCATAAAGGTCATGATCTTCTGCTGCATCGGGTCGGTCACGGTGGTCGGCGACATCTTCTGAATGAAGAACATCGTCACGCCCATCAGGATCGGCAGGATGTAGTACGGGTCCTGAGCAGAAAGGTCATGGATCCACAGCGCGAACGGCGCATGACGCAGCTCGATAGAGCCCATCAGCATGTAGTACAGCGCAAGGAAGATCGGCATCTGGATAACCAGCGGCAGACAGCCGCCCAGCGGATTCACCTTCTCTGCTTTATACAGCGCCATCATTTCCTGGCTCATGCGCTGCTTGTCGTCGCCTAAGCGCTCGCGCATCGCCTGAATCTTCGGCTGCAGCATACGCATCTTAGCCATCGAGGTGTACTGCGCTTTGGTCAGCGGGTACATGATGCCGCGCACGATAAAGGTGATGACGATAATGGAGAAGCCCCAGTTACCGATAAAGCTGTGCAGGAACTTCAGCAGCTTAAACAGCGGCTGAGAGATAAACCACAGCCAGCCGTAGTCCACGGTCAGATCCAGGTGTGGGGCGATAGCCGCCATTTTATCCTGAATTTCCGGGCCAACCCACAGCGTGGCGTTGAGGTTCTGCTGCGCGCCTGCCGCAACGGAAACCGGCGTAGACTTGTAGCCTACCGCAGCGATGCCGTTACCCAGATTGCTGGTGTACAGCGTGTTGGCGCCGTTGGTGCGCGGCACCCAGGCGGTAGCGAAGTACTGCTGCAGCATCGCCACCCAACCGTTGTTGGTATTGACGCTCAGGTTTTCGTTATCGCTGATTTTATCGAACTTGTACTTCTCGTAGTTGGTCTCACTGCTGGAGTAAGCCGCGCCACGGAAGGTGTGCAACGCAAAGTTATTGCTGCCGGTATCGCGATGCTTAGGCAGATCGATAGTCTGCTTCAGCTGGCCGAACATCGCCACTTCCAGCGGCTGCTGGGTAGTGTTGTTGATCTGGTAATCGACGTCGATGGCAAACTCGCCGCGCTTCAGCACGAAGGTTTTGGTATAGGTCGCGCCGTTTTCCGCCGTAAAGGTCATTGGAATACGCAGCTCGCTCGCGCCGTCAGCCAGCTCAAAGCTGTCCTGGGTCGTGGTGTAAAGCGGGCGGGCGCCGTTGGCCGGGTTATCCGGGCCGTTGCGTCCGGTCAGGCCGCTTTGTGCCTGATAGAGAAAGCCTGGCGAGGTTTCCAGCAGCTGGAAAGGCTGTGAAGAACCCAGTTTGTCCGGGTAAGTCAGCAGCTGCGCCTGCTCAATATCGCCACCGCGAGTATTGATCTGTAAAGACAGGACGTCAGTCTTAACGGTGATCGTTTTGCCCTGGCCGCTGGCGGGTACACCCTGGTTTGCGGCATCACCGGCTGCTGTCGTGTTTTGCGTGGTCTGGGTTTGCTGCGGCTGCGGAGCATGGTCCGTCTGCCAGGTCTGCCAGATCATAAAAGACACGAACAGAAAAGCGATGAGAAAAAGATTGCGTTGCGAATCCATCGTTAATGTTCTCAGTTATCGTCGGTTTTTGGCGGCACCGGATCGTCACCACCCGGGTTCAAAGGGTGGCATTTTAATACGCGTTTCATCGTCAACCAACTGCCTTTTACCACACCAAACCTGCGCAATGCCTCAATACCGTATTGCGAACAGGTTGGGTGGAAACGACAGTGGGGTCCTAAAAGCGGGCTGATCGCGCGTTGATAAACGCGGATCAGCGCAATCAGGAGCCGCGAGCCAGGCGACAGTGACGACGCCACATCTTCTCCAACGCTTCCATCAGCGCACGGTTATCCAGATCGGCCACGCCTTTTTTCGCCACCACTACAAAATCCATAGCGGGCAGGTCGTGCTGACGCAGACGAAAGCTTTCGCGGGTCAATCGCTTGATCCGGTTGCGTTCATGTGCGCGCTTAACATGTTTTTTGGCGACGGTAAGACCGATGCGGGGATGCCCCAGCGAGTTAAGGCGGCCGAGGATGGTGATTTGCGGCGTACCGGCTCTTTGTGGCTGCTGGAAGACGAAAGTGAAATGAGTGGGAGTTAACAAACGTAACTCCCTGGGAAATGCGAGCTTAACCACTCAGCGGTTAGCTTTTATTACTTAGAAACGGTCAGACGTGAACGGCCTTTAGCACGACGACGTGCCAGAACCTGACGACCATTTTTTGTTGCCATACGAGCACGGAAACCATGTGAACGGTTGCGCTTCAGTACGGACGGTTGAAAAGTGCGTTTCATGGCGATTTCTACCTAAACTTGGAAAATTTCACTTAGTGACGCGCTTGAAAGGTCCGAAAACCAACCGACGCCTCAGTGTATCTTTAATAAAGAGGCGGGATTGTAATAATTGTACAGTCCGGAGTCAATTTACTTCGCTTTTAAAGGCGCGTCTGGATATCCCGTTCGACCGCAAAACCAGCCGGTACGGGCCAGAGCGCAACACGCCGGGGCACGAATTATACGGCCTCTGTCGTAAAGCGCAAGGATCGTTCAGGATCTTCCGCCGATCTTATTGCAAGCGCGTTGCGTAAATAACGTGACGGCGCCTTAAATTTTCATCTTATGCGCAGGATCCTGAATGTCTTTTGAGCGCGAACGAGTAAACTTGTCCCTGCGCGCTTTGCCCTGTGGATAAATTGGAACAAAACTGTGTAGAAAGTGAAGATCTCTGCTGCGCTTTGCGCTATGATCCGCCCTTCCGTTAGCGATCCTTCGGGTCAGTCAGCGGCGGAGAAACCGCGGACAGCGGTTCGTATGTGCGTCATCTGCATGCGTCAACAATGATGAATTTATCGCTTCAGCGCCTTTTTTCTTATCGAATATTTTCGAGTGGAGTCCGCCGTGTCACTTACGCTTTGGCAACAGTGTCTTGCCCGTTTGCAGGATGAACTACCTGCCACCGAATTCAGCATGTGGATACGTCCGCTCCAGGCTGAATTGAACGACAACACCCTGGCCCTGTATGCACCAAACCGCTTTGTGCTCGACTGGGTTCGTGACAAATACCTTAACAATATCAATGCGCTGCTTAATGACTTTTGCGGCGCCGATGTGCCGCTGCTGCGCTTTGAAGTCGGCAGCAAGCCGGTAACGCGTCCGGTCAGCCAGCCGGTGATGAGCAGCGCCAGCGCGCCGCCGCCGATGAACCGACCGGCACCGGTACGTCCAAGCTGGGACAGCATGCCTGCGCCTGCGGAACTGTCGTATCGTTCAAACGTGAACACCAAGCATAACTTCGATAACTTCGTTGAAGGTAAATCGAACCAGCTGGCGCGTGCGGCCGCTCGTCAGGTCGCCGACAACCCCGGCGGCGCCTATAACCCTCTGTTCCTCTATGGCGGCACTGGCCTGGGGAAAACTCACCTGCTGCATGCTGTGGGTAACGGCATTATGGCGCGCAAGCCCAACGCCAAAGTGGTCTATATGCACTCGGAACGTTTTGTGCAGGACATGGTGAAGGCGCTGCAAAACAACGCCATTGAAGAATTTAAGCGCTACTACCGTTCGGTAGACGCGCTGCTGATCGATGATATTCAGTTTTTCGCCAACAAGGAGCGCTCGCAGGAGGAGTTTTTCCACACCTTCAACGCGCTGCTGGAAGGCAATCAGCAGATCATCCTGACGTCGGATCGCTATCCTAAAGAGATCAACGGCGTCGAAGATCGTCTGAAATCCCGCTTTGGCTGGGGCCTGACGGTGGCGATCGAGCCGCCAGAGCTGGAAACCCGCGTGGCTATCCTGATGAAAAAGGCGGATGAAAACGATATTCGCCTGCCGGGCGAGGTCGCCTTCTTTATTGCCAAGCGCCTGCGGTCCAACGTGCGTGAGCTGGAAGGCGCGCTGAACCGCGTGATCGCCAACGCCAACTTTACCGGCCGCGCCATCACCATCGACTTTGTGCGTGAAGCGCTGCGCGATCTGCTGGCGCTGCAGGAAAAGCTGGTCACCATCGATAATATCCAGAAGACGGTGGCGGAATATTACAAGATTAAGGTAGCCGACCTGCTTTCCAAGCGGCGTTCGCGCTCCGTCGCGCGTCCTCGCCAGATGGCGATGGCGATGGCGAAAGAGCTGACCAACCACAGCTTGCCGGAAATCGGCGACGCTTTCGGGGGTCGTGACCATACTACGGTGCTGCACGCCTGTCGCAAGATCGAGCAGCTGCGTGAAGAGAGTCACGATATTAAAGAAGATTTCTCAAATCTAATCAGAACATTATCTTCCTGACGCTATGAAATTTATTGTTGAACGTGAGCAGTTACTTAAACCTTTACAGCAGGTCAGCAGCCCGCTGGGCGGCCGGCCGACGCTGCCGATCCTCGGCAACCTGCTTTTACAGGTTAACGACGGCAGCCTGCTGCTGACGGGAACGGACTTAGAGATGGAAATGGTGGCCCGCGTCGCGCTGACGCAGGATCACGAGCCGGGCGCGACCACCGTGCCCGCGCGTAAATTTTTCGATATCTGCCGCGGTCTGCCTGAAGGCGCAGAGATCACGGTGATCCTGGATGGCGAAAGAATGCTGGTGCGCTCCGGCCGCAGCCGCTTCTCGCTTTCCACGCTGCCGGCCAGCGACTTCCCGAACCTGGACGACTGGCAAAGCGAGGTGGAATTCACGCTGCCGCAGGCCACGATGAAGCGCCTGATCGAAGCCACCCAGTTTTCTATGGCCCATCAGGACGTACGCTACTACCTGAACGGGATGCTGTTTGAAACGGAAGGCGAAGAGCTGCGCACCGTCGCCACCGACGGCCACCGTCTGGCGGTTTGCTCGATGCCGGTAGGCCAGTCGCTGCCCAATCATTCGGTGATCGTGCCGCGTAAGGGCGTGATTGAGCTGGTGCGCCTGCTGGACGGCGGCGAGACGCCGTTACAGGTGCAGATCGGCAGCAACAATATTCGCGCGCACGTCGGCGACTTTATCTTCACCTCCAAGCTGGTGGATGGCCGCTTCCCGGACTATCGTCGCGTGCTGCCGAAAAACCCGGACAAAACGCTGGATGCCGGCTGCGATCTGCTGAAGCAGGCTTTTTCGCGCGCGGCAATCCTCTCTAACGAGAAGTTCCGTGGCGTTCGCCTGTATATCAGCGAAAATCAGCTGAAAATTACCGCCAACAACCCGGAACAGGAAGAAGCGGAAGAGATCCTGGACGTCACTTATGGCGGCACCGATCTCGAAATCGGCTTTAACGTCAGCTACGTGCTGGACGTGCTTAACGCGCTGAAGTGCGAAAACGTACGTCTGCTGCTGACCGACTCCGTTTCCAGCGTGCAGATTGAAGACGCGGCCAGCCAGTCGGCGGCCTATGTCGTCATGCCAATGCGTTTGTAGTAAAATTATCGGGCTGACTTGGTCCGGCGCCCGCCGCCCTCGCGTGCTTTCACGCGGCGGCGGCTCGCCCGCACCGTAACGCTCTGGCCTTGTATAACAGCACGTGCCGTTTTATCCGATCTACTGCCCGCGGAATGACTCCACTTATGGCTTTAACCCGCCTGCTTATCAAAGATTTTCGCAACATTGAAAATGCCGATCTGGCGCTGGCGCCCGGCTTCAACTTTCTGGTCGGCGCTAACGGCAGCGGCAAAACCAGCGTGCTGGAAGCTATCTATACGCTGGGCCACGGCCGCGCTTTCCGCAGTTTGCAGGCAGGCAGAGTGATCCGCCACGAGCAGGACGCTTTTATTCTGCACGGCCGCATTGAAGGGGCCGAGCGTGAAACCACCGTCGGCCTGACCAAAAATCGTGCGGGCGACAGCAAGGTGCGGGTTGACGGCACCGATGGTCATAAAGTGGCCGAGCTGGCGCAGATGCTGCCGATGCAGCTGATTACGCCGGAAGGCTTTACGCTGCTTAACGGCGGCCCGAAGTACCGGCGCGCCTATATCGACTGGGGTTGTTTTCATAACGAACCGGGCTTTTTCACCGCCTGGAGCAACCTGCGGCGGCTGCTGAAGCAGCGCAACGCGGCGCTGCGCCAGGTCACGCGCTACCAGCAGATCCGCGCCTGGGATCAGGAGCTGGCGCCGCTGGCGGAGCAGATAAGCCAGTGGCGCGCCGCCTACAGCGAAGCCATTGCTGAGGATATCACCGCCACCTGCGCGCAGTTTCTGCCTGAGTTTGCGCTGAATTTCTCTTTCCAGCGTGGCTGGGATAAAGAAACGGACTATCGCGATCTGCTGGAGCGTCAGTTTGAGCGCGATCGCGCCTTAACCTACACGGCCAGCGGCCCGCACAAAGCGGACTTCCGCATTCGCGCCGACGGCACGCCGGTGGAGGATCTGCTGTCGCGCGGCCAGTTAAAGCTGTTGATGTGCGCCCTGAGGCTGGCGCAGGGTGAGTTTCTCACCCGACAGAACGGGCGACGCTGCCTGTATCTGATAGATGATTTTGCCTCCGAGCTGGATGAGACGCGGCGCCACCTGTTGGCATCGCGCTTAAAGGCCACTCGAGCCCAGGTTTTTGTCAGCGCTATTAGTGCCGATCATGTGTTCGACATGGCTGACGAAAAGGGCAAGATGTTCCACGTGGAACAGGGTAAAATAGCGGTTCAACCTGAAGATTAAACGAGCGAGAAACGTTGATGTCGAATTCTTATGACTCCTCAAGTATCAAAGTTCTGAAAGGGCTGGATGCGGTACGCAAGCGCCCGGGTATGTATATCGGCGATACGGATGACGGCACCGGTCTGCACCATATGGTATTCGAGGTTGTGGACAACGCCATCGACGAAGCCCTCGCAGGTCACTGTAAAGACATTCTGGTCACCATCCATGCCGATAACTCCGTTTCCGTGCAGGATGACGGTCGTGGTATTCCAACCGGCATTCACGAAGAAGAAGGCGTTTCCGCTGCGGAAGTGATCATGACCGTGCTGCACGCAGGCGGTAAATTTGATGATAACTCCTATAAAGTGTCCGGCGGCCTGCATGGCGTAGGCGTGTCGGTGGTTAACGCCCTGTCTGAAAAGCTGGAGCTGACCATCCGTCGCGAAGGCAAAGTTCACCAGCAGATCTACGTTCACGGCGTGCCTCAGGCCCCACTGCAGGTAACCGGCGAAACCGACCTGACCGGGACGCGCGTGCGTTTCTGGCCAAGCCACGAAACCTTTACCAACGTCACCGATTTCGAGTACGAGATCCTGGCGAAGCGTCTGCGCGAGCTGTCGTTCCTTAACTCCGGCGTCTCTATCAAGCTGGAAGACAAGCGCGACGGCAAGAACGATCACTACCACTATGAAGGCGGCATCAAGGCGTTTGTGGAGTACCTGAACCGCAACAAAACGCCTATCCACCCTAACGCGTTCTATTTCTCTACCGAGAAAGACGGCATCGGCGTGGAAGTGGCGCTGCAGTGGAACGACGGCTTCCAGGAAAACATCTACTGCTTTACCAACAACATCCCACAGCGCGACGGCGGCACGCACCTGGCCGGCTTCCGCGCGGCGATGACGCGTACCCTGAACGCCTACATGGATAAAGAAGGCTACAGCAAAAAAGCCAAGGTCAGCGCCACCGGCGACGACGCGCGCGAAGGCCTGATTGCCGTGGTTTCCGTTAAGGTACCGGATCCGAAGTTCTCTTCGCAGACCAAGGACAAGCTGGTCTCTTCCGAGGTGAAATCAGCCGTTGAGCAGCAGATGAACGAGCTGCTGGCAGAGTACCTGCTGGAAAATCCGGGCGATGCCAAAATCGTCGTGGGTAAAATCATCGATGCAGCCCGCGCGCGTGAAGCAGCGCGTCGCGCTCGCGAAATGACCCGTCGTAAAGGCGCGCTGGATCTGGCCGGCCTGCCGGGCAAGCTGGCAGACTGCCAGGAGCGCGATCCGGCGCTGTCAGAAATCTATCTGGTGGAAGGGGACTCTGCGGGCGGCTCCGCCAAGCAGGGCCGTAACCGTAAAAACCAGGCTATCCTGCCGCTGAAGGGAAAAATCCTGAACGTGGAAAAAGCGCGCTTCGATAAGATGCTCGCTTCGCAGGAAGTGGCGACGCTGATCACCGCGCTGGGCTGCGGCATTGGCCGTGACGAATATAACCCGGACAAGCTGCGCTACCACAGCATCATCATCATGACCGATGCGGACGTGGATGGCTCGCACATCCGTACGCTGCTGCTGACCTTCTTCTATCGTCAGATGCCGGAAATTATCGAGCGCGGCCACGTGTATATCGCGCAGCCGCCGCTGTACAAGGTGAAAAAAGGCAAGCAGGAGCAGTACATCAAGGATGACGAGGCGATGGATCAGTATCAGATCGCCATCGCGCTGGACGGCGCGACGCTGCACACCAACGCCGATGCGCCTGCGCTGGGCGGCGAGCCGCTGGAAAACCTGGTGGCCGAGTTCAACAGCACCCGCAAGATGATCAAGCGTATGGAGCGCCGCTATCCGCTGGCGTTGCTGAACGCGCTGATCTATCACCCGACGCTGAGCGATATCTCCGCAGAGGCGCCGGTTCAGCAGTGGATCGACGAGCTGGTGACGCGCCTGAACGAGAACGAGCAGCACGGCAGCACCTATGCCAGCCATGTGCGCCAGAACCGCGAGCAGCATATCTTTGAACCGGTAGTGCGTATCCGTACGCACGGCGTTGATACTGATTATCCGCTGGACAGCGAATTTATCTCGGGCGGCGAATACCGCAAGATCTGTACGCTGGGCGAGAAGCTGCGCGGCCTGATTGAGGAAGATGCCTTTATCGAACGCGGCGAGCGTCGTCAGCCGATCGCTAACTTCGAGCAGGCGATGGACTGGCTGGTGAAAGAGTCGCGTCGCGGCCTGTCGGTACAGCGTTATAAAGGACTGGGCGAGATGAACCCGGAGCAGCTGTGGGAAACCACGATGGATCCGGACAGCCGCCGTATGCTGCGCGTTACGGTGAAGGATGCGATTGCCGCTGACCAGCTGTTCACCACGCTGATGGGCGATGCGGTGGAGCCGCGCCGCGCCTTTATCGAAGAGAACGCGCTGAAAGCCGCCAATATCGATATCTGATAAAGCAGGACGCAGGCCCTCCGGCCATGCAACAGCGTTTGAAAGGCAGATCGTTCGATCTGCCTTTTTTTTCAGCTTTTCTGCTGTGCCGGATCGCCAAACGCGCGCTGATAAAACTGACCATTATTTTCATTTCCGGCCTGCGCGCTTATGGGCAGGAGGGTTTTACTGCTACTTTTCAGGGCTTAGCTGACAAGCCCGTTTCCCGCTTTTTTCACCCAAAGGCCGTAAGCGCGAGCACATTTACCGGAAGATTTACCAAATCGAACTTAAAATTACCGGGCGTGATTCGTCTGGTCATGGCTGGCTGAATCGCGTTAGCATGAAAGAAACCGTGAAGCTCAAGAGGAAGTTATGGCGATAAAACTGATTGCGATTGATATAGACGGCACGCTGCTTAATCCTCAGCATGAGGTGACGCCTGGCGTTAAGCGGGCCATTCAGGCAGCCCGTGATAAAGGAATAGCGATTGTACTGGCGAGCGGCCGGCCGTTTATCGGCGTGGAGCGTTATCTGATGGAGCTGGATTTACAACGGGAAGGGCAGTATTGCATTACCAATAACGGCGCGCTGGTGCAGAAAGCGGAATCGGGCGAGTGCGTGGCGGAAGTTACGCTGAACTTTGACGACTACCTGTATGTGGAAAAGCTGGCGCGCGAGCTGGGCGTACATTTTCAGGCGCTGACGAAATCGCTGCTGTTTACGCCCAACAAGGACATCAGCGAATACACCGTCCACGAAGCTTCGCTGACCGGGATGCCGCTGCGCTACCGCGCGGTGGAAGAGATGGATAAAACCGCCACTTTCCCTAAAGTCATGATGATCGATACGCCAGAAACGCTGGATGAGGCCATTACCCGCATTCCGCAGGAAGCTTACGATCGCTATACCATTATGAAAAGCTCGCCTTATTTCCTGGAAATCCTTAATAAGAAAGTCGATAAGGGCGCGGGCGTCAAAGCGCTGGCCGAGCGTTTAGGGCTTTCCCGCGATGAAGTGATGGCTATCGGCGATCAGGAAAACGATCTGGCGATGTTGACCTTCGCCGGCACGGGCGTGGCGATGGGCAACGGTATCGACAAGGTAAAAAACATTGCGCAGTTCGTTACCAAAACCAATATGGAAGACGGCGTGGCGCACGCTATCGAAAAATTCGCGCTCTGACAGGGCGGCGGTATCACGCTTTAAGCGCCAGTACCGCAAAAGCGCGTAATGCATTACCCTTAGCAGCAAACCTCGCTAAGGGTAAGCATGATGACGGAAAAACAGCTCACTTTTGCTCAGCGCAATCACCAGCTCACCAATATCAACGTCTGGACGGCCGACAGCCACTGGCTGGTCTACGACGTTCGCAGCAATGCCTCCACCTTCAACAGCTTAACCGTCGAGCGCGTTAACCTCAGCGGCCAGACGGAAATCCTTTACCAGGCGCAGGCGGGCGCGCACGTTGGCGTGATCACCGTCAGCCCGGATTTGCCGCCGCGCTACGTTTGCATTCACGGCCCGGAACATCCTGACAGCCAGTGGCGCTATGACTTTCATCATCGTCGTGGCGTTATTATTCAGAACGGCCTGGTGGAAAATATGGACGCCTGCGATATTACGCCGCCCTTTACGCCCGGCGCGCTGCGCGGCGGCTCGCACGTACACGTGTTCAGCCCCGACGGCACCAGGCTGAGTTTTACCTATAACGATCATGTGATGCACGAGCTGGACGTGAAACAAGATTTGCGCAACGTCGGCGTGGCCGTGCCGCTACATGCGGTTTGTCCGCCGTTGCAGCATCCCCGAGAGTATGCAGGCAGCCATTTCTGCGTGCTGGTCAGCGCCACCACCGCCACGCCGACGCCCGGCAGCGATGAGATCAATCGAGCCTATGAAGAGGGTTGGATCGGCGAAGAGGGCTACCTGAAAAGCGACGGCCACCGGCAGCGTTGGGCGCTGGCGTTTATCGGCGATACGCTCAGCGAAAAAGGCGAGAAGGTACCGGAAGTGTTTATTGTCGATCTGCCGGAAAAGATGGCCGACTATGCGCTGGAAGGCGACGCTCCGCTGGCTGGCACCGCCGCCACGCTGCCCGCTCCGCCGCTGGGCGTCAGGCAGCGTCGGCTGACTTTTACGCACGATCGCCCCTTTCCGGGCCTGGCGACCTCGCCGCGTCACTGGCTGCGTAGCTCACCCGACGGTCGCGCCATCGCCTTTTTAATGAAGGACGACGAAGGCGTGGTGCAGCTGTGGACCATCGCGCCCGGCGGCGGCAAGCCTCGTCAGATCACCCACGCCGCCAGCGATATTCAGTCCGCCTTCAGCTGGCATCCCGACGGCAAGTCGGTGGCTTTTATTAACGATAACAGCGTGGTGTTATGCGATACGGGCAGCGGTAAAATGCGGAGGCTGACGGCCCGCACCGCCGAAGCGCCTTCGCCGGAAGCGGTCGTCTGCTCGCCGGACGGGCTTTATGTGGCCTATTTGCGTAACGTGGCGGGCTTTCAGCAGATTTTTATTGCTGATGTCGAGGCGACGTATTGATCACCAGCGGCGCGGCCTGCGAAAGGCTGTCGCTGGTATGATTCTGCTGCTCGCTGCGCAACACGCGTTCACGCGGTGAATCGCCGGTTTTATCGCGGCCTGAGCGGTAGTAGTCAAACGGCAGCAGCAGCGTATCCAGCACGGCGGAGAAAGGCAGGTCGATAGCCGCCAGCGGGCGCATTACCCAGCCGCTGTCGCTGTCGCTAACAATTTTTGCGCTGGCGCGCGTACCGGGATAATAGCCCTGATCGGGGCCGGAATGGGACATAAAGCTGGAGCAGCCACCCGTGCCGGCCAGTGACAGACAGGCCAGCAGGCCAGCGAAACGACTTTTTTTTAGTACCATCATATTCTTTATCCCTTCAGCAGCGGCAAAACCGCTCTGCTTATCATGATCAGCATGTGCCCGCTGCTTTAACGCTCCGATTAATCTCTTTCTGAGTGTATGACATTCGCACCGGATTGGCCGAAAAATTTCCTGAACGGGCCCTTGAAAGCGATCTTAATGTCACCATTTTATGTTCAGGGTCACAAAACGTATGCCGACAGGATACCGCTTGTAGCCCGACGATCTGTCCATAGTGGAAGGTCGCATTACACCCTCGCTGATAATCAGGAGCTATACCATGCGTAATTTCGATCTCGCCCCGCTGTACCGTTCTTCTATTGGTTTCGACCGTCTGATCAACCTGCTGGAATCCAACCAGGGTCAGAGCAACGGCGGCTACCCTCCTTATAACGTGGAGCTGGTGGCGGAAAACCAGTACCGAATCACCATTGCCGTGGCAGGGTTCGCGCAGAGCGAACTGGAGATCACCTCTCACGACAATATGCTGACCGTGCGCGGCGCCCATCCAGAAGAGCAGCAGGAAAAAACCTATCTCTATCAGGGTATTGCGGAACGCAACTTCGAGCGTAAATTCCAGCTGGCCGAGCACGTTAACGTGCGTGATGCACGCCTGGAAAACGGCCTGCTCTATATCGATCTGGAGCGCATCGTGCCGGAAGCCAACAAACCGCGCCGCATTGAAATTCTGAAATAAGACCGCGCGTAAAATTAAGGCCGCACTTTGTGCGGCCTTTTTCGTTTGCATCAGCAGAGGGCTCTGCCGCCCGATTCGCTGTGCGCTCGCTCAATCTCTTCCGCCAGAATGGCGATCCCTTTCTCAATTTTGTCGCTGTCCGGCACATAGTTCATGCGCATGCACTGGTGCGTGTGCGGCCATTCATGCTCCAGTCCCGGAAAGAAAAAGTGGCCCGGCACCATCAATACGCCGCGCGCTTTTAAACGCTGATAAAGGATCTCCGTCGAAATGGGCAGATCTTTAAACCAGAGCCAGAGGAAAATAGCACCCTCCGGCTTGTGGATAAGGCAGCGTTCTTCGGGTAAATAGCGCCGGATAACGGCGATAGTCTGCTTAACCCTTTCCTGATAAAACGGCCTGATCACCTCTTCCGACAGGCGCAGCAAATCACCACGCTGGATCATCTCATGCGCGATGGCCGGGCCGATGCTGCCCGGCGCCAGACTGATAATGCCGTTCATATTGCCGATGGCGGTAATCACTTTTTCATCAGCAACAATGATGCCGCAGCGTGAGCCGGGCAGGCCCAGCTTGGAAAGGCTCATGCACAGAATAATATTCGGGTTCCACAGCGGGCGAACGTCGCTAAAGATGATGCCGGGAAAAGGCACGCCGTAGGCGTTATCAATCAGCAGCGGTACCTCATGCTGCTGCGCCAGCGCATCCAGCTTCATCAGCTCTTCGTCGGTAATCACGTTGCCGGTTGGATTGGTCGGCCGGGAAACGCAAATCAGCCCGGTATCTTCGGTAATATGCAGCTGCTCAAAATTAACGTGATATTTGAACTGGCCTTCAGGCAGCATTTCGATATCGGGACGGGCGGAAACAAACAGCTCTTCGTCCAGCCCGGCGTCAGCGTAACCCAGATATTCGGGAGCCAGTGGAAACAATACGCGCTTTTTGCGCCCGTCTGCGCGGCGGCCCGCGTAAAGATTAAACAAATAGAAAAAGGCGCTCTGGCTGCCGTTGGTCAGGGCGATATTCTGCGGCCCTACCTGCCAGCCCAGCTCGTCGCGCAGCAGCGTGGAAAGCGATTCCAGCAGCGTGCTTTTTCCTCTTGGGCCGTCGTAGTTGCAAAGCGCATCGGCCAGCTTGCCCTCGTCATGCATCTGCTGCAGCAGCTGCTGAAAATAGTCGTTCATCGCCGGGATCTGGGCCGGATTACCGCCGCCCAGCATCACCGAACCGGGCGTGCGCAGCCCTTCGCCCATATCTTCCATCAGGCGGGTGATCCCTGAGGCGCGTGTGAATTTGTTACCGAAAGCGGAAAAGCTCATAACGTATTAACTGCTTATCGTAGGCAAGTGAAAGCTAACCTTAACGCCACGCCAGGCGTGATGCAACGTCAGCGGGCAGCCGTGTCGGCCAGCAACAGCAGGCGGTGGTCAGGCAGGCAGCGAAGGTTAAAGGTGAATCGTTTCAACTGATTAGCTTTTTTTCGCCGTTAGCCCTGCCGCTTTTTTCCGTCAGCTGGCTATTTCAGTTAATAATTTGTGATGAACTGCACGACTTATTGATAAAAATTTCTTAAAAATCCGTGCGGTGACGCCAGTCACAGTCCTGATACCGCATGCTTTGTAGGCTGGCTGCTCTTCAGCTTAATCATTTCAGCAAGGACAACAAAATGCATAAGACTCTTCTGGCGGGCGCGGTGATAGCAATGTTCAGCGGGCAGGCGGCGGCGCAAAGCTGGGTGTTAACCGATACGCAGGGCACGGAAAAAGGCGACTGGCGGATCGACAGCAGGCAGCTCAAGCTGAGCGGCGAACCCTTTACGCTGGAACAGCAGGTGCTGCACGGCGGCAAGCAGGAAGGCTCGAAGGTGCTGACGTTGACCAGCAAAAACGGCCTGACTATCGCGCTCAGCCCGACGCGCGGTATGGATCTGCTGCACGTTAACGGTCACGGCGTGCGGCTGGGCTGGGATTCGCCGGTTGATGAGGTGGTGAACCCGGCCTATATCAATCTGGAAAGCCGTAACGGCCTGGGCTGGCTGGAAGGATTTAACGAGATGATGGTGCGCTGCGGCTTTGAGTGGACCGGCCATCCGGTCACCAAAGACGGGCGTATTTACACGCTGCACGGTAAAGCGGGCAATACACCAGCGTCGAAAGTGGAAGTGATCGTGGATGACCAGGCGCCGCATGAAATCCGTATTCGCGGCTTGCTGAAAGAAAACACCTTTAAAAAAGCGCGTCTGGAAACCTGGACCGAGCTGCGCTACGTGCCGGGCGCGGACTCCTTTACCCTCCACGACGTGCTGACCAACCAGGCTGACTACCCGCACGACTATGAAATTATCTATCACAGCAACTTCAGCACGCCGATCCTGGAAGAAAACGCCCGTTTCCTGGCGCCGGTAAAATCCGTTTCGCCATTTAATGACTATGCGAAAAAAGGGCTGGAAAACTGGCAGACCTATGGCGCGCCAACCAAAGATTTCGATGAAATGGTGTTTAACCTGCAGCCCATTGCCGACAGCAATGGCAAAACCGTGGCGGCCGTGGTTAACAGCAAAGGCGACAAGGGCGCGGCTATCGAATTCGATACGCGGCAGCTGCCGGTGCTGACGATGTGGAAAAACACCGATACGCTGAAGCAGGGCTACGTGACGGGGATCGAGCCCGGCACCAACTATGCCTATCCGGTAACGATTGAAAAAGAGCAGGGCAGGGTTAAACAGCTGCAGCCGGGCCAGAGCGCGGAGTTTACGCTGACCTATTCGCTGCTGAAGGATGCCAGCGCGGTACAAAAAGTCGAAGAGCGTATCAAAACGCTTCAGGGCGAGACCAAAATCAACGTGGAGCAAACGCCGATAGCCGTAGAATAAGCCAGCCAGGGCGGACGCCGTTTCGCCCTTTAAAATGAAACATTGTTTTATTTTTTATAAATAGCGATTTCATTATCCCCCTTTTCCTGATTTCGATCACGGCGTGCGTGCTTTTCCCTCCGCTATAGTGTGCGCTCGAAAACCGGGCAGGGCTGCCCTGTCTCGGATAACAGGCCACTTTCCCGGCTTCTGACACGCAGTCCGCCCTCTGGCTTACAGGAGCAGTTATGATTTTGAATGCATTTGATTTAAAAGGCCGCGTGGCGATGGTCACGGGATGCGATACGGGACTGGGTCAGGGTATGGCGCTGGGGCTGGCGGAAGCGGGATGCGATATCGTTGGCGTGAATATTGTCGAGCCGAAAGAAACCATTGAGCGCGTCACCGCGCTGGGCCGCCGTTTTTTCAGCCTGACCGCCGATCTGGGCAAAACCGAATGTATTGAAGGCGTTGTGGCAAAAGCCGTGGCGGAATACGGCAAAATCGATATCCTGGTCAACAACGCCGGTATCATTCGTCGTGAAGATGCGATCGACTTCTCAGAAAAAGACTGGGACGACGTGATGAACCTGAATATTAAATCCGTGTTCTTTATGTCGCAGGCGGTAGCGCGTCAGTTTATCAAACAGGGCAAGGGCGGGAAAATCATCAATATTGCCTCCATGCTCTCTTTCCAGGGCGGCATTCGCGTGCCTTCTTATACGGCATCAAAAAGCGCCGTGATGGGCGTGACGCGTCTGCTGGCCAATGAATGGGCGAAGCACAGTATTAACGTTAATGCCATCGCGCCGGGCTATATGGCGACCAACAATACCGCACAGCTGCGTGCCGATGAAAAGCGCAACGCCGATATTCTGGAGCGTATCCCGGCAGGCCGTTGGGGACTGCCGGCCGATCTGATGGGGCCAGCGGTATTCCTGGCCTCTCCGGCTGCCGACTATATTAACGGCTACACCATTGCCGTAGACGGCGGCTGGCTGGCTCGTTAAAAGTGAAAACCGCCCCGGGTAGCTGTCAGGGACGGTTTTATTGGTCTGCGGCGCTACCCGCGCCAGCCGGTCAGTTGAAAGGCCCCGTTTTTGGCGTACGCGCTCAAAATGGGGCCTTTCCGATCTTACCCTGGCAACATTACCGGGCCGGAGGCGTAAAAGTTACGTTAATCGGCATCACGCCACGGCGAAGCATCAAATTAACCGCAATCTTTCCGCTCATCGCTTTAGTTGAGGTCAGCTGAGCGGTATAGACGTTACCACTGACCTTAACCGCGCTGATATGGCAGCCAGGCAGGCCGCTGGTATCAAAGTTAATTAAGTTCGGCAGCGTTTTCACCGCGTTATTGCGCATATCCCGGGCGACGAGGGTAAGCGTGATGGCGCTGACGCCGTCAGCCGGCACGCTCGTGGCGCTTACGGTGAAAGAAGAGTTATTGACGGTTGGATAGCCCGCGTAAAAATAGACAATCACCGAGCCTTTGAGGCCATCAATAGTTCCTTCTACTTTCCAGCCGCCATCGTGATTGCTGGAGGTCGGGAAACGCGCCGCGCCATATTTATCTAAAGTAACTTCAGAAGGAATGTTGACGCGGTCGTCAGTGGCCGTAATGGCGACTTTTCTGTTGGTGACGGGATTGCCGTTGCTATCTTTTACAAAGATCTCAACCACGCTGGTATCTGTACCATCCGCAACGGCGCGGCCCGTGACCCGATGCATGTAAACCGATGCCGCCTTGCCTGCCACAAAATTCACTTCGGCTTCTTTACGGGCGGAGCCCATTTGCGCCACAACCTTACTCTGGCCGGTTTTGGTATCGCTAACGGGAACGGACGCTTCGCCCCGGTCGTCAGTTACCGCGCTTTGCGGGATGACGGCGCTATTGTCGGCGCTGAAGGTTACGGTTTGTCCGGCCAGCGGATTGCCCTGCGCATCCGTTACCAGCGCTGTAACCCGATCGGCTGCTTTACCGTCGGCTACCGCATCGTTGCTGACCACGGTCAGGCTTGCCAGCCGTGCGCTTGCGTTATCCGCCGCGATAGTTACCGTTGCACCAGGAAAAGTCATATTGCGGGCAACAGGCGTAATGGTCAGCGTTTCCGGATGCGTGCCCGCCGTCACCACGGCGGTATAACGGCCTGCGCTCTGGCGAGTAAAGGCAGACACTTTGGTATCGTCGGCGGCCTGCGCGCTTTTGGTCACGCTAATCTCTTTTTCATTGATATCAACCGGATTGCCCAGGCTGTCTTTTACCGTCAGGGTCAGCGTCTGCTGAGCGTGGCCGTCTGATACCAGCGTGCTGCTGACCGGCAGCAGTGAACTGCTGTTAACGTTAATAGCGGCTTCGGTGACGGTAATTTGCGTTTCCGTACGCTTTGAGGCGTTACCTTTTTTATCGATCGCCACGCCGCTGAGGGTGTAGCTGTTGGTACCGGTGGCGTCGGCATGATAGGCCGGCAGCACCACGCTGAAATCGGTAGGGCCGTTAGCGATAATTTTCCCGCCGTTAGCCAGCAGCGACGACGCGGACCAGTTGATGCGATCCAGGCCGTATTTGCTGTTGACCGAAACGTTCAGCGTTTTTTGCTCGCCGGCCGTGCCGCTGATGAGCTTCGCGGTGCTCAGCCTGATCGTCTCTTGTTTGCGGTACTCAAGCACAATGTTGTTATTACGGTTCACCAGATCGTAGCGGTTGCCGGCCAGGCTACGCATCGCCGCTACCGCATCGCTGTCCAGCTGTTTGCGCCACGGCATCCCGAGCTGATAATTGAGCGTCAGGCCCAGCCGCGTATCGTGTTCTCCGGCTTTGCCCTGGCGCTGTTCCGCTTCCAGCGACAGCAGCGGGAAGGGCGTAAAGGTGACGCCTGCGGTAATGGCGTGCGGATTTTTCTGGCGGTTATCCTTATCAAACAGCGCCACGTCGTTACCGTAATATTGTTCGTAGTTAAACTTCGCGCCCAGCTGAGGCAGGGCAGGCAGGAAGGCTTCCGTACGGATATCCCAGCCGTTGGCCGGACGCTCTTCGTAGCCGGAAAAATCTTCAGAGTCTTTCCAGCTGGTCAACCGCACATAGCCGTTCGCCGCTACTTTGATAAAGTCGCGCCAGTACTCGACGCCCATGCCGGAACGGGCATGTTGACGGGAAAGATCGTAATCGAAGAAGGCGTTGGCGCCGGTCATAAAATTCTGGCCAAAATGGCGCATGCCCAGACCGAGATTCGCCTGGTTGCGATCGTCGGTGCGGTGGAAGCTTCCCTGAGTGAAGATCAGGCGGTCGCTACGATCGCTTAAAGGCAGCAGCAGGTCGAACTGCGAGTTTTTCAGCGAGAAGTTTTTATCCGCGTCCAGCTGCACGCGCGCGGTACCGAAACGGCCCAGCCACTGCTGCGCCTGCTCGCTCGCTTCGCCTGCGGCCATGCTGGCGGCGGCAGAGGCGGCGCCGTTGCCGTTGCGGCTGTCGAGCGAGGAACCCGCCTGCGTAGCAAGACCGGCGGCTTTCATCTCCAGGCCGTTGTCGGCGTTGTGCCAGTGCACTTTTGGCAAAGGAGAAAGCGGCACGTCCAGCTCGTCGCCCGGCTGTAGCCGATCAAAGCCGTGAGCGAAAGTGCGCAGCTGGTTCAGCTTGCGCAGCGCTTCCACGCTCATATTGTATTTTTGCGCCACGCCCGCTGCCGTTTCCGCCTGGCCCAGGGTATAAACCTGCGTTCGGATAGCGACGGCATCCGCCGACTGCGTCAAAAAATGCTGGCGGGCAACGGCCAGCGCGGGCGTAAACGCACAGGCAATCGGGAAAGCGCCCTGAATCGCTACGGTCAGCCAGGTTAAACGGTGCCGCCACGGCGACTTATTTTCTTTATTAAGGTCAGGTTTATTTTTCATGGTTTCTTTATATTAAATAAAAGAGAATTTCAGCCAGCGTGAGCGTGCTGTATTAATTCAGGGGAGCCCATGAATAATAAACCTGTCACTCGTGATTGCTGGCGCTACGGATAATTAAACATCTTTAAGTCGTTGAAGATTCCCCCCTTATTAATGTGGTGCTTATTACGGGCAAAATAATACCCTCGGCATAATTTATGCCGATAAGCGAGTTTCCGAATGAGCGTAGTTATATCACAATATTAAGTTGGCACAATGCCCGCCCCTAAGGGGGAAGAAAGGCCAGGTAACAAAAAGGGATCTTTACATTTCTATTGCTTTCTTTATGTTGAGCATTTAATTAACAATATGACCGCTTTTTTTTAATTAAAAAGCCGCAGGATCTCATTTTATATCATCTTAATTAAATAATGATTTAGCTTATGGTTACCTGAGTGGATCAACTAAATAACAACAGGGCACTGAGGCGTTCAGGAACGAACAGGCTATTTGTTTAGCGCCTGTTTAGGCTAAGAAGGGAATTTTTGCGGGATAAAGAGGTCGGCAGGGCGCTGAAAAACGTGCCGACACGCAAAGCGCATCGGCACAGAAAATTATTTTGCTACTTCAGGATTAACGCAGTTCTTGTCCACTTTACCGTTCAGGGCGGCAATCAGATTTTCCACCGCGTCTTTTGCCATGCCGTAACGGGTTTCATGCGTCGCAGAGCCAATATGCGGCAGCGCCACCACGTTAGGCAGCGTCAGCAAAGGCGAATCCTTTGGCAGCGGCTCTTTCTCAAACACGTCCAGACCGGCGGCGTGGATAGTGCCCTCTTGCAGCGCGGCGATCAGCGCTTCTTCATCGATAACCGGGCCGCGTCCGGCATTGATCAGCACGGCGGAAGGCTTCATTTTCGCCAGCTCCTCGCGGCCGATCAGGTGATGCGTTTGTTCAGTCAGCGGCAGGCTGATGCACAGGAAATCGGACTCTTTCAGCAGCGTATCCAGATCGCAGTATTGCGCGTCGAAACGCTGCTCCGCCTCTTCGTGGTGCTTACGAGCGTTGTAAAGGATCGGCATGCTGAAGCCCAGGTGCGCGCGCTGCGCCAGCGCCAGTCCGATACGACCCATGCCCAGGATGCCCATTTTTTTATGGTGCACGTCAATGCCGAACCAGTCCGCGCCGATGCTGCCCTGCCACTCACCTTTTTTCACGCGCTCGGCGGATTCCACCACGCGACGCGCGCTGGTCAGCACCAGCGCCATCATGGTATCGGCGACGGTTTCCGTCAGTACGGTCGGGGTGTGCATCAACAGCACGCCGCGTTCGCTCAGCGCGGGAATATCAAAGTTGTCCACGCCCACGGAAACGGAAGAGGCGACGCGCAGCTTCGGCGCTTTTTTCAGGAACTCAGCGTCCACTTTGCCGCCGGAGCCTAAAATACCTTCGGCCTGCTGAAAGGCCTCCGCGTGTTGGCTAAGGGTTTCCGGGGTCAGGCCGTTGATTTCGGTAACGTTAAAATGCTCGTCGAGCTGCGAACGCAGATCCTGCGGCAGCTTCTTATACAGCACCACGGATGGTTTCATGCTTGTCTCCCTGTTTCTTTAAGGCACGGGCCAGGCGGCCCGCACCGTTAAGCGTGTTTAGCGCCATGCGGCATCGGGGGTTGCTTATTGGCTGCTGGCTTTACGATCAGCGTCAGCCAGACCGAGATAAGCAGCGATACCCCCATAAAGATATACGAAGCGGAAGGGCTGCCCGTCGCGCCGTTCAAATAACCCACGACCCAGGAGCCCAGGAAAGAGCCTAGCGCGCCCATCGCGTTAATCAGCGCCATTGCGCCGCCCGCCACGTTACGCGGCAGCATTTCCGGGATAATGGCGAAGAACGGGCCATAAGGCGCGTACATCGCGGCACCGGCCACCACCAGCAGGCTGAACGACAGCCAGAAATTATTCGCCCCTACAAGATATGAACCTAAAAACGCCAGCGCGCCAATTAACAGCAGCGGCCAGACAAAGAGTTTACGGTTTTGCAGCTTGTCGGAAGCCCAGGAAGCCAGGATCATCGCCACGGTAGCGGCCAGGTAAGGCACCGCAGAGAGCCAGCCCGCTTCCACCATGCCCATCTGCATCCCGTTGCGCAGAATAGAAGGCAGCCACAGCACAAAGCCATAGACGCCGATGCTCCAGGTAAAATACTGAATGCAAAGGATAATGACATTGCGCGAGCGGAACGCCTCGCTGTAATTGCGCACCGCCTTGATGTTTTCCTGCTCTTTTTGCAGCTGTGCCGCCAGCGCCGCTTTTTCCTCTTCGCTCAGCCATTTCGCCTGAGCGGGCTTATCCTGCACCATAAACCACCAGGCCACGGCCCAGATCACCGCCGGAATGCCCTCAAAAATAAACATTTCGCGCCAGCCGAAGGCGTTGATCAGATAGCCGGAAACCACGGACATCCACAGCACCGTCACCGGGTTGCCCAGGATCAGGAAGGTATTGGCGCGGGAGCGCTCCGATTTGGTAAACCAGTTGCTGATATAGATCAGCATGGCCGGCATCACGGCCGCTTCCACCACGCCCAGCACAAAGCGAATGGCCGCCAGCATCGGGATATTACTGACCATGCCGGTCAGCGAGGCGCAAATGCCCCACAGCACCAGGCAGACGAAAACCAGTTTTTTTACGCTGCGGCGTTCGGCGTATACCGCGCCGGGGATCTGGAAAAAGAAATAGCCAAGAAAGAACAGGGCGCCCAGCAGCGACGACATGCCGTGCGTGATGCCCAGATCTTCATTGATGCCGGCGGCCGAGGCAAAGCTGAAATTGGCCCTGTCGAGATACGCCAGGCTGTAGGTGATAAACACGATGGGCATGATGTACCACCAGCGTTTAGGCGCGATTGTCTGCTTATTCATCGTCTGCTTCCTCTGTTGGAGGTGGCCGCACTCTGCATTGTAGGGTGGGTGCGGCTCATTATGGTTCGGTTAGAAGCCTGGTCCGGTTCGTGTCGCCCGCTGTTTAAAAATCGCCGAGCGTTTCGCGCGTGGGCAAGCCTTCGCTGTCGCCGCTGACCTGGATAGCCAGCGAGCCGATGCGGTTGCCGCGCTTAATCGCCTGCGGCAGGGTTTTCCCTTCCAGCAGCGCGCTGATGACGCCAACGGCAAAGCCGTCGCCCGCGCCAACGGTATCCACCACGTTAGCGGTTCTGATCGCGTCGACCTGGCCTTTTTCGCCCTCGGCGGTTTTATACCAGGCGCCTTCGCAGCCCGTTTTAATGATGACCGCTTTGACGCCCATCGCCAGATAAAAATCGGCGATCGCTTCCGGCTGGTCGTAGCCGGTCAGGATTTTGCCTTCGCTGATGCCTGGCAAAACCCAGTCGGCAAAGCCCGCCAGCGCGTTGAGCTGGGTAGCCATTTCGCGCTCGCTTGACCACAGCACGGGACGCAGGTTCGGATCGAAGGAGATGGTTTTGCCCATCCGCTTCATCTCCTGCGCCGCATGCTTTGACAGCGCCAGCGAGCTGTCGGAGATGGCCGCCGCCACGCCGCTCAGGTGCAGGTGGCGCGCTGCGCCAAAATAGTCGCGGTTGAAATCCTCGACTGACAGATGGCTGGCCGCAGAGCCTTTACGGAAATATTCCACCAGCGGATCGGAGCCGTCTTCCACGCGGGATTTCAGCTGGAAACCAGTAGGATAGCGAGCATCGGTGGTCACCTGACGGCTGTCGACGCCCTCTTTTTCCAGCTGCTGGCGCGTAAAGCGGCCAAAGGAATCATCGCCAACGCGGCTGACCCAGCCTACCTTCAGGCCCAGGCGAGCCAGGCCGATAGCGACGTTCAGCTCGGCCCCGGCGATACGTTTGGTAAAATGCTCCGCCGCCGCCAGATCGCCGGTGTCGCTGGCGATAAACATCGCCATCGCTTCGCCGATGGTCACCGCATCCAGCGTGCCGTTTTCATGAAGGGTCATGATTTATACCTCTCGCAGCAAATCTACATAGTGACGGGTGACGGCCACCAGGTCGTCGCCTTCCAGCGGGAACTCAATACCGCGCGGCACGTCGGAGGGCAGCAGCGCCAGCGTTTCCCGCCACAGATTATCAGCCTCGTCCAGCGCGATGGCGCGCCAGCCGTCAGCGGTCGGCGCAGCGGCTTTGACGTGCACGTAGCTGACGAAAGACGCCAGCTTTCCCGCTGCCCGGATGGGGTCGTCGCCCACCCATAGCCAGTTGCCCATATCAAACGTCATCCCAACAGGCGCGTTGTCAGAAAAATAGCCGTTGAGGGCGGCAAGCGTGCCGCAGTCGGTCTGATCGTTTTCCACCACCAGCGTTAACGGCAGCCCGTCGCGCAGCGGCGAGTCGTCCGAACCGGGCTGATAATGGCCTAATGAATATTTTATCAGGCGGGCGTTTAACTGCTGCGCCTCGTTAAGGTGGCTTGCCAGCCGAGGATTCAGCGCACCCTCTTCAGTATAAAGCGCTTCCGGGACCGAGTAGAACGCTGTCAGCCCGGCATCACTGATTGCCTTGCCCAACGCGGGCAGCTGCTGGATTTCCGCTTCGCTGCACAGCTCGCGGCGGATCTCAATGCCGTCTGCGCCGGCGGCGGCGACAATCGGCACCACGGCCTGCTGACCGCCGAGTTCGCCGATCCGATCGCGGCCATAGGCGGCGGTCACTACAATAATTTCAGGTTTCATCTTTTCCTCCGGGCGGTGGCCCTGACGTTACAAAAACGTTAACTGGAACCGGTTCCAACCGAAAGGGGCGGAGCGCGGTTTTATGATCGCGCTCACGATGTGGACAATTATTTGGAAATTTACTGGAAAAGCGTCAGAACGAAGCGGGTCAGGCCGACCGCTGCGTTAATACGGTGAAAAGAAAGGAAATCAGGCGAACTTCGTGGAACTGCGGATAATCAACTCGCCGGAGTAGAGCTGCTCGCACGGCGGCGCTTCGTCACCTTCAATACGGCGGATAACCTGTTCCAGCGCCGCATAGCCAATCTGCCACGTAGGCTGTTTCAGCGTAGTGATGCCGCCGCCCGCCAGTTCCGACCAGACCAGCTCGTCAAAGCCCAGCAGCCCTAAATCTTCGCCCCAGCGCAGATCCAGGCGTTTGAAGCTGCGCGCGATTTGCAGCGTCAGCGCGCCATTAACGGCCAATACGGCGCAGCGCTGGTGGCGATGGCGCTGATAAAAATCTTGCAGGATGCCATCCAGCCGCGCGCTGTCGTTTAACGCCACTTCGGCCTGTTCGGCCTCGCGCTGCGGATGCTGCGCCATCGTTTCCCGGAACGCCTTGAGGCGCTCGTGGCGGGTATTGACGGTGCCCAATGGCTCGGTAACAAACAGAATGGCGTCAAAGGCTTCTTCAAGCAGATGCGTTGTGACCTGCGCGGCGGCCTCGTGGTTATTCAGCCCTACCACGTCGCAGGCGAAATCAGGGATCTTACGGTCAATCAGCACCATCGGCAGCAGCGACTGCTGGAGATGGCTCAGCGCTTCCTCGCGCATCCCCACGGCGTTAACCACGATCCCTTCCACCTGATAGCTGCTGAGCAGATTCAGATAGTGCTGCTCCTGGTCCACCTCGTTATTGGTGTTGCACATCAGCAGCGTAAAGCCCTGCGCGCGGCAGGCCGCCTCAATGCCGCACATCACATCAACGGAGTAAGGATTGGTAATATCCGCGATAATCAGGCCGATTAAGCGGGTGCGCCCGCGCTTCAGGCCACGCGCCATCTGGCTGGGTCGATAGTTAAGTTCGGCAATGGCGGTTTCAATCCGCTGCTTTAAATCGGCGGACAGAAGGTGCTGCTCGCCGTTGAGATAGCGAGAAACGCTGGTTTTGCCCGTATGGGCTTTTCTGGCAACGTCGCTGATTGTCGCGCGTGCGGCCTTGCGGTTCATAGCGATCCTTGAACGAGTAAAAATGAAAGCAGCCATCACGGGCTTAAATCTTAAGATAGCGGGTAATGGCGGGAAGCGGATCCGGCCATCATAAAGCATAAGGGCGGTCTCGCCCACAGTCAGGCGGTTGGGCAGGGAAACAGCCGGACAAAGATTGTCCGGCTGGCGGGATTACTGCAGCGGGCTGAGGGTGATTTCCACGCGACGGTTCTGCGCTTTACCTGCGGCCGTGCTGTTGGTCGCGACCGGGTTGTCCGGCCCCATGCCGCCGGTGCGAATGCGATTGGTCGCCACGCCCTGGGTGATCAGCGAGCTGGCTACGCTGTCGGCGCGCTGCTGCGACAGGTTCATGTTCAGCTGGCGGCTGCCGGTGCTGTCGGTATAGCCGACGATGTTAACGGCGGTTTTTGGATACTCTTTCAGCACCATTGCCACGCCGGTCAGCGTGTTGGCACCCGCAGGCTTCAGCGAGCTGCTGCTGCTGTCGAAGGTGACGCTGTTCGGCATGTTCAGCACGATATTATTGCCTTCACGCGTCACGCTGACGCCGGTGCCGCGCATTTTTTCACGCAGCTTGGTTTCCTGCACGTCCATATAGTAGCCCGCGCCGCCGCCCAGCGCCGCGCCTGCCGCTGCGCCAATCAGCGCGCCTTTGCCGCGATCTTTTTTGGAAGAGGAGAGCACGCCGACGCCTGCGCCCAGCGCGGCGCCCAGGCCCGCGCCGATACCGGCTTTACCCGCCTGGCGTTCGCCGGTGTAAGGATTCGTGGTGCAGCCCGACAGGGCGATGGTACCGCTCAAAACCAGAGCAAGAGTAACAAAACGTTTTTTCATGGATAGCGTTTCCTGAACAGCGACTGGCGAAAATAGCCTGAAAAGAAGCGATTATGCCGACCCCGCGCCGAAAAAAAACCGTGTTGTCTTCCTAAATTTGTAAAGAGACGCTACCTGAGGTTATCCGGATGACAGAAACAGCTGGTCGTGTGGTCGCTAATCAGCCCGCAGGCCTGCATAAACGAATAACAGGTAGTGGTGCCGACAAATTTAAAGCCGCGCTTTTTTAGCGCTTTAGAAAGGGCATCGGAAACGGTGCTGAAGGTTGGCGCAGCGCGATAGTCGCTGTAGCGGTGGATTTGCGGCTGGCGATCAACAAACTGCCAGATAAACTCAGCAAAGGCCTCGCCCTGCGCCGCCATCGCCAGCAGCGCGCGCGCGTTGGCGACAATAGCGGAAAGCTTGCCGCGATGGCGGATCAGCCCGCTGTCCAGCATCAGCCGATCGAGGTCGCTTTCCGTCATCAACGCCACCTGTTCAGGATCGAAACCGCAGAACGCCCGCCGGTAGTTTTCCCGCTTTTTTAAGACGGTCAGCCAGGAAAGGCCGGCCATCTGACCTTCCAGGCACAGCATTTCAAACAGCGCCTGCGCGTCGGTAATCGGCACGCCCCATTCCGTATCATGATAGGCCAGATAGATCGGATCCTGAGTCACCCAACCGCAACGCTGCATAAGTAAAGTTCCTTATCTGAATTGGTTAAAAAATACACGCAAAAGGCTTGACGCAATGCCCGGAAAGGCAATAGTTATCTGACAGGTTGACGATGATAGCAACAAAATAACCGGCGTCATGCCGCCGCTTTCAGGCTCTTTCTGGAGTCACGCCATGCTAAAAAAATATTCGCGCCTGCGCGCTGCCGGAAGCGCGTGGCTCTTTTATGCCGTCTCGACTTTTCCGGTGCTGGCCTGGGATAGCTACACCGTCTTTGGCGACAGCCTGAGCGATGGCGGTAATAACGGCCGCTATACCTGGGACAGCAGCCGACATCCGCTCTATGACGAAATTCTGGCCGCAAAAATCGACCAGTCGCTCCAGCCTTCCAATAACGGCGGCAGCAACTATGCCGCGGGCGAAGCGGTGGCGCTGCCGCTGCTGAATGCCGACAACAATACGGCTAACCAGCTCGCCGCTTATCTGGCGGCCAGGCGCGGCCAGGCGGATGCCGACGGCCTCTATATTCACTGGATCGGCGGCAACGATCTGGCGGCGGCCGCGCTGAATCCGCAGCAGGCGGCAGGGCTGGTCAGCAACAGTGCTTTTGCCGCCGCAGGCCAGGTACAGCAGCTGCTGGCTGCCGGAGCCGGAACGGTTATCGTGCCGACCGTGCCCAATATCGGTGCGGCGCCGGTGCTGCTGGAGGCGGTCATCCAGACCGGCCTGGCGCCCGTTGCCGGTACGGCGCTGGCTGCGGCCTTCGCTTCCCTGAACGGCCAGACGACGCCGGATCTGAACAGCCGCAATCAGGCGATTTACCAGGCGCTGTACGCCGCCGCCGGTGAGGCCAGCAGCGTGACCGCCGTGCGGCAGGCTATCGCCGATCGGCTGTTTGCCGCGTGGCAAAGCCTTAGCGAGCAGGGCAGCGCGTTGACCAACCGCTATAACCAGCTGGAAGACGATCGGCTGGCGCAGCTGGGCGGCAACATTGTGCGCGTGGATATCAACGGTCTTTTCAGCGAGATCCTCAGTGACCCGGCGCGCTATGGCTTAAGCAATACGGCCGGCATGGCCTGCCCGCCCGGCGTTTCAGCGGCGGTCTGCACTTCGGCTACGCCCGGTTTTTCCGACGAGCAGGCTTTGCTGTTTGCCGATCGTCTGCATCCCGGCCCCGCTACGCACCAGCTGATCGCCGATTATATTGAGGCCGTGCTGAACGCGCCCGCGCAGGTGGTGGCGCTGGATCAGGCGATGCTGGCGCTCTCTCGCGATGCGCGCGCCACGCTCGACAGTCGCTTGCAGCAGCAGCGCCACAGCGACAATCCGCAGGGATCGCTTAACGTGTTCGGCGGCTACGCCGGTCAACATTACGACTATGCCGCCAATCTGGCGGCGGGCGACGGCAACGCCACCACCCATAACCTGACGCTGGGCGTGGACTATAAGCTGACCGATTCACTGCTGGTGGGCGCGCTGGTTTCCGGCTCGGACGACACGCAGCATCCTTCATCTCGCTTCGATTACAAGCTGCGCGGCTGGCTATTTTCGGCCTGGAGCGAGCTCGCTTTTCTGGACAACGGCTGGATAAATACGGATGTGTACTACGCTTTTGCCCGCTATGACGATATCCAGCGGCATTTTGCCATCGGCCCGGCGACGCGGACGGAAAAGGGCGATACCGACGGTAAACAGCTCGGCGCGCGTATTACCACCGGCTGGGATTTTCCGTTGGGCGCTTCGCTTACCACCGGCCCGACGGCACAGTACGCGCTGGATTACAGTTCGGTAGAGGGCTACAGCGAGCGGGGCGAGAGCAGCACCGCCATGCGCTTCGCCGATCAGAACTACCATTCGCAGATTGGCGCGCTGGGCTGGCGGCTGGATGCCACGCTGGGCGGGATCAATCCCTGGGCGGCGGTCAGCTATAACCACCAGTTTGGCGATAACGTCTGGCGCGCCGGCGGCGGGCTGAAGTCAACGCAGACCCGCTTCACGCGCGATACCGCCCGCCAGGACAGCAACTGGGCGGACGTGACCGTCGGCGCAAACTTGCCGCTGGGCGACAGCGCGGCGGCCTTCGCCTCGGTGTCGCAAACCGGCGGCCTCAGCACCGGCGAGCAGTTTATCTATAACCTGGGCGTCAGCGCGCGTTTCTGATCGGCTGGCGTGCGCTTTCCGGCACGGCATGAGCGGTATTGGGCGGCGGCGCGCCCGTAAATTTCTCCACCTCCAGCTGCGCCATCTGCCCGCAGTTGCCCTGCGCCAGCCGTGAGGTGCCGATATCGAAGGTCAGGCAGTTTACGTTGCCGTTCCTGCACAGCGTTTTCGGTTCGGCAGGCTCGGCGGGATCGTACCAGGCGCCTTCGCTGATGCGCACTACGCCGGGACGGATCGCTTCCGTTACCAGCGCGCCGACCAGGATCTGACCCCGATCGTTAAACGCCCTGACCAGATCGCCGGACTGGATCCCTCGGGTGACGGCATCCTGCGGATGGATCAGGATCGCTTCGCGATCGCTGACGGCATATTTTTGCCGCAGCGGCGTGTTATCCAGTTGGGAATGCAGTCGATGGCTCGGATGCGCGGTATTCAGCGACAGGGGATAGCGCTGCGCCTGCGGGCTGCCGTGCCACTCCTGCGGCGGCTGCCAGCCCGGCAGGCCCGCGCAGTCGTCGTAGTGCATCGCCGCGATAGTTTTAGAGAAGATTTCAATTTTCCCGCTGGGCGTGCCGAGCGGATTCAACAGCGGATCGGCGCGATAGTCAGCAAAGCGCACCCACTTTTTATTCTCTTCCGGTACCGGAAAGCGAATGTAGTTATTGGACTGCCAGAACAGATCGAACGGCGGCAGCGGGACGCCGGCGTTTCTGGCCTGCTGCTTCATATCGTCATACAGCTTTTTCAGCCACAGCATTTCATCGCGGCCTTCGGTAAAAGCCTGTTCGACGCCGAGCCTGGTCGCAATGGCCTGAAAAATGGCGAAATCGCTGCGCGCCTGGTGCTGCGGCGGCACGCACTGGCGCATCGGGAACAGATAGCGCTGCGAATAGTCGCCGCCCATATCCATATCGTTGCGCTCATAGCTGGTGGTGCAGGGCAGCACGATATCGGCGTGTCTGGCGGTGGCCGTCCAGTAAGGATCCTGCACCACAATGGTTTCCGGGCGTTGCCAGGCCAGCAGCAAATTGTTGGTGTCCTGATGGTGGTGGAAAGGATTGCCCCCCGCGACGTAGACCATTTTGACGTCGGGATAAGTCACCTCTTTGCCATTAAAAACGATAGTTTTGCCGGGATTGGCAAGGCAGTCGGCAATGCGCGCTACCGGGATCGGCGGCGGCGAACCGGCAGGCGCGACGCCCGCGCTGATGCCCGACAGGATCCCGCCTCGCGCCGTTGGGCTGCCGCCGGAAGAGTAGTGGTAGCTGAAGCCGAAACCGCCGCCCGGCAGGCCGATTTGCCCGAGCATGGCGGCCAGCGTTACCAGCAGCCAGTGCGGCTGCTCGCCGCGGTGCTGGCGCTGAATGCCCCAGCCGGCCATGATCATGGTGCGCTGACCTGCCATCCTTCTTGCCAGCTGGCGCAGCTGCTCCGGCGCGATGCCGCAGATCTCGCTGGCCCATTCCGCGCTTTTGACAAGGCCGTCGCTTTCGCCCAGCAGGTAGGCGCGAAACTTTTCAAAACCCGTGGTATAGCGGGCAAGAAAAGCCTCGTCATGGTGCTTTTCTGCCAGCAGCGTATGCGCCAGGCCCAAAATCATCGCGGCGTCGGTATAGGCTTTCGGCGCGATCCATTCCGCATTCAGCGCTTTGGCGCTGTCGCTAAATACGGGATCGATGCAGATAATCGGCGTGCCTTTGGCGGCCAGCGCCGCAAATCCTTCCAGCCCGACGTGATCCGGCACGTTCCAGCTGTTTTTCAGCGTCACCAGCGGATTGCAGCCCCACAGCACCACCAGTTCGCTGCTTTCCACCACCACCGGCCAGCTGGTTTGCTGCTCGTAAACCTCCATTGAACCGACCACGTGCGACATAATCACCTGCGCCGCGCCGGTAGAGTAATCGCCGCTGTAGCCCAGAAAGCCGCCCGCCAGGTTCATCAGGCGGTGCAGCAGCGCGCGGGAGTTGTGCAGCATCCCGGTGCTTTTCCAGCCGTAGGATCCGGCGTAAATAGCGGACGGGCCGTGCTCGCGCTGTAGCCTGCGGATGTCGTTGGCGACCAGCTCGGTGGCCTTTTCCCAGCTGACGCTGACCCACTTATCGCGGCCGCGCAGCGCCGTATTGCTGCCCGGCCCGTGCTCCAGCCAGCTTTGCCGCACCATCGGCGCGGTGATGCGGTTGGCTGCGTGAACCTGATAAGGCGCCATAGTGATCAGCTCGTTGGGCGCGGGATCGTCCTCCACGGGCTGTACGCCGACCATTTTTCCGTTCTCTACCAGCGCTTCAAAAGCGCCCCAGTGAGCGGCGGTCAGGATGCCTTTTCTGGCGGGCCTGAGCGCGGTAAACAGCGGCATTGCCTGGCTGATGGCCTGAGCCAGCGCGGAGCGGGCGTATAGCAGATCCAGCGAGCCGGCGGCCAGCAGCGTGCCGCCTGCGGCGAGAAAGTGGCGGCGGCTGAGGCCGAAACGATTATTTTTCATGGGGTTCTCTCCCTGTGCGGTCGACTTCATGTCGCTGGCGTACTGCTGTGCGTAGCGCGTCAGCAGGCGCAGCTGCTCCGTATCCAGCGAAGTGCGCGAGGCCATGCCTTTTATCACCCCCGTCCACTGGTTCGCCGTGTAGTGGTCGGGCGCGGTGAGTCCGTGGCAGCCCGTGCAGTTGGCGGTCATCAGGCTGGCGGCCTGCTGCCAGAGCTTGTCCCGATCGGCGATCAGCGCGTCGCTGGCGACCGCTATATCGAGCGAAACGCGGTGCCAGCTTGTTTCCGTCTGGCTGTCTTCCTCCGTGGCGAGGATTTTTATCTGCGGCGCGGCTTCCGGCGCGACGATGGCGCTGATAATGCGTTTGCCTTTGGCCGCGTAGATCGCGCCGGTCGAGCCATCCTGCTGCCAGCCTTTCAGCTGTGCTTCAGTACGGCCATTTTTATGCCGGTACGGCAGCAGCTCCGCCGCCGGAAACAGCGTGCCTGCGGCAGGCCCGTCATGGGATGCCAGGGTGAAAGGCTGCGTGCTGATGGGATACAGAGGACGGTTATCGGCTTTGGCTGCGGCGGCCAGCGCGGTTAGCTGAGCGGCGCCGGAAGCGTTGCTGGCGCGCATATCGGGCAGGATGTGCGCCACGCCACGATGGCAGTCGATGCAGGTTTCGCCGCTTTTCAGCGCAACAGGGTGCGCTTTCCTGGCTTCCGGCCGCTGGCCCAGCATATCCATCGCGGCAAAACTGTGGCAGCTGCGGCAGGTCGCAGAATCGCTGGCCTTCATCTTTTGCCATACCGACTCCGCCATCGCCAGCTTGTGGGCATTGTACTGCTCTTCGCTGTCCAGCTTGCCGGTCAGTTCGCCCAGCAGATCCTTGCTCGCGCCCAGCTTGGTCGCCATCCAGGCCAGCGGCTCGTTGGGAACGTGGCAGTCGGCGCATTCCGCGCGGATGCCGGCATGGTTCTGGAAGTGAATGCTGCCCTGATATTCCGCCAGCGGCCTCGACATGCTGTGGCAGGAAACGCAAAAAGCGGTGTCGCTGGTTTTGTGCAGCACTACCGCGCTGCCGGCGACGACCAGCAGCGTGGCGATAGCAATCAGCGCGATAAACGGCCAGCGGCGCTTACTGAAAATTTTCATATAAGCTCAAATCCCTTTGTTTAAAAAACAGGCTTATTTATCCCACAAAATCAGCGGGCTAAATTTGTGTCGCATCAATAAGGGAAGCGTTAGGGAAAAAGGAGGATTAGGGGAACATGCTGTCGTCGCGCAGCAGATGATCGCTGCCCTGACGATGGGTAAAGCCGCTGTGGTCGAAAAATTCCAGGATCTGCACCGCCAGCTTGCGGCCCATAGCGAAAAGGCGGCGAAAGTCCGCCGCGCGGGTGGCAAGCCCCTGCTGATGCCGCTGGCGAATGGTGTCGGCAAACCGTTCAATCAGCGCGCGGGAGTAGTAGCGATCGTGAACAATCGCCGCAATTTCGCCGCTGCTGGCGGCTTTTTGCAGCGTCAGACGCATCAGCGCCTCGTCGGCGTTCAGGCAGGTTGCCATATCGCGCACCCACCCGCTATCCTGCGTCAGCAGCGGTTTGGCCTGCTGCCACAGCGCCTGCTCTTCTGGCGTAAAGCTGACGGAGAAAGCAGGCAGACGCAGCCAGCCATAGCGAAACGCCAGCGCGCCGTCGGCCAGCAATAAGTCGATAACCGCCAGCCCGATTGCTTCCGGCAGGCCGGGCAGCGCCATCCTTCTGAGGCGGCTTCGCCCCAGCCCCGGCCTGTCTTCGTGCTTGCGATGGTAGCCCGCCAGCGTATCCAGCACCTGCCGCCGCCATCCTGCGGTAACCTCTGCCAGCAGCAGATAGTCGCCCGCTTCAACCGGCGCAATGGCGCTGAGCGCAGCGGAAAAGCCTTCGGCAGTCAGCTGGCGTGCCCAGGCCAGCTGCGTTTTGCGCCAGGGACGGGCCTGAAGCAAAAGCCGCAGCGTTGCCTCATCGTCCTGCGCATTGGCCAGCTGCTGTAGCCAGCGCGTCGCGTCGGGCTGTGGCATACAGCCTTTTTTCTGCATCAACAGCACCACGCGAGCGCCCGCCAGCGTTTGCCGGGCCGTGATATCGCGCAGGATCAGCCGATCGTTATCTGCCAGCCACAGCGGTTTATCCAGCGTCAGCTCGGCCAGGTTATCCTGCATCGGCGTCACGCTGCCGGTGATATGGCTGGCGGCATGATGAATATGCAGCCGCTGCGCCTGTTTTAACGGCTGAAGCGGCTGGAGCGCCACCACCACCCGGCTGGAAAGCACGGCGGGCGGCTCTTGCAGCAGCCAGTCGCCGCGGGACAGCTCGCTTTTTTCGACGCCGCCAACAAGGTTAAGCGCCAGCCGCTGGCCGCCGCAGGCGACGCTGGCAGGCTGGTTTTGCGCCCGCAGACCCTGCACGCGGACGCTTTTATTCATGCCGGTCAGCCAGAGCCTGTCACCGACGCGAACCTCGCCGCCCAGCGCGGTGCCCGTGACCACAGTGCCCGTACCCGGCACGCTGAAGGCGCGATCGATAGCCAGGCGAAAGCGTTTACAGGGCGCGATCGCGCGCGGTGGCAGCTGGCTGATATGGTCGGCAAGGGCGCTGATGCCGGTGGCGTTCAGCGCGCTGGTGACAAACAGCGTGACGTCCGGCCAGCCCATCAGCGCGGCCAGCGTACGGATTTCCCGCTCGGTGTCGCTGATGCGTGCGGCGTTGGCCAGGTCGGCTTTGGTAATTGCGATGGTCAGCGGCGGCTGCCCGCTCAGTTGCAGGATCGCCAGATGTTCGCGGGTTTGCGGCATGATGCCGTCATCGGCCGCCACGGCGAGCAGCGCGTGATCCGGGCCGGTGACGCCGCTGAGCATATTAGCGAGGTGCTTTTGATGGCCCGGCACGTCGATAAAACTGAAGATCCGTCCATCCGGCCTCGGCCACCAGGCGTAGTTGAGATCGACCGTGCTGTCCTGAGGCTTTTCACCCGGCAGCCGATCGAGCGCCGCGCCGGTCAGCGCCTGCAGCAGCGTAGTTTTACCGTGTGCGGCATGACCTGCGCTGACGATGACCATCAGCTTGCCCCGGCGCTAAGGCGCCGCGGCGGAGGCGCCGTTATCCGGGCGGCGGTAAACGGGTTCACCATCAGGCCGATGGCGGCACCGTGCGGGCGAAGCTTTCCCGCTGGAACATTTTTTCCGCCAGTTTGACCAGCGCAGGCCGTTCCACGCACCAGTTAGGGATCACGCGGCGAAAATTCAGGAAGCCTATCAGGCAGGCGACGGCTATATCCGCCACGTTGATGGCCTCGCCGTTGATCGTGGTGCCTTTGGCCGCCTCTTGTTCCAGCGCGTCGAGACCGCGCGCGATTTTTTCGCGCTGGCGCAGCAGCTGGCTCTCCATCTGTAGCTCCGGCGGCCTCATCTGTTCGCGCAGCAGGATCACTGCCGCATCGCCGATCCCGTCCGCCAGCGCCTCCAGCTGCTGTACCTTCAGCGCCGCCAGCCGATCATGCGGCATCAGCGCCGGGGCGATATCCAGCTGCTCCAGGTAAGCGGCGATGATAGGCGAGTCGTACCAGGTATCTTCCCCAGCCACCAGCGCCGGGACTTTACCCAGCGGATTGTAGTGCGGAACGTGGCTCTCGTCGGTCCAGGGCGATTCGTTGATAAATTCAAAGGTGATGCCTTTTTCCAACAGAATGACCGAAATTTTCCGTACAAAAGGACTGGTATAGCTGCCGATTAATTTCATTACGCGAATTCCCCTTCAAAACCGAATGGCCTGTTTATCATGTTATTCTCCCGGAAACAGGAATGGATTCAGGCTGCTGCGTGAAAAGCCCTCCTGTTCCATTCGCGCATCCAGCACCAGCGAGGCGAGATCGTCGGCAACCGCTTCTACGGCCGGATCTTTTGCCTGATAGAGCAGTTTCATATAGGTGCCGCAGTCGCCGCAGCTTTCGGCCTTAATGGACGCGAGATTGCCTTCCAGCGACCAGGCGTGCAGGTCCTGCGTTTGCTCACAGTTGCTGCATCGCGCGCGCGCCACGTGCCATTCGCTTTCGCACAGATTGCAGTGCAGATAGCGCAGGCCGTCCTCCTGCTGGTCCATATGCACCACGCCGGAGACCGGCACGCTGCCGCACACCGGACAAAACTGCCGCTGTTCGCCATATTCGGCGCGCGCGCGGCCGGGGATCAGCGCCGCCATCTGCGCCCAGTACAGCGAGAGCGCCGCCCAGACAAAAGGCGATTTGTCGCTGGCTATTTGTGAAAAGTCATTGGCGAACAGCGCGTTAGCCATGGCTTCCAGCTCCGGCGCAGAGGCTTTTTCCAGATTCTCCAGTACCGCCAGCGCCTGACCGGACATTTCCGGCTTCATTTCAGCGATCAGCGAATGGAGCAGACGCTGCCAGTGCGGATCGCGGGGCAGCGTGTTGATATCCAGCGGCGGTTTGCCGATGCGTGCGGCTTCCGCCAGGCGCGCCTGCAAATCCAGCCGCAGCGGATGATCGTAAAGCACTATCTCCTGCGCGCTGGCGATAACGGCCGCAAAGCGCAAATAGTCGCCCAACGGATTTTTCTCTGCCAGCTGACGCAGTCTCGCGGCGCGGCGGGCATACAAATTTTTCAGCCTGGGGAAAAGTAACGGCGGGATCGTCTCCGCCATTTTTGTTTCGCTTTTCTCCAGCGGCTCCTGCGGGATTATGCGAATAGTCATCAGGAATTCCTGTTATCTGGCGCGCTAATATCGTCGGCGGAACGCGCATTAGCCGCACTTTTTGCCCGGTAGTCGGGCACCCGGTCTTCAAATTGTCTGTTTCGCCTCTAAAGCGGCGTAAACCCGCATGGCGCGCGGTGGTCAATCTCCTGTCACGCTCAACTTACCGGTAAAGCAGGGCCGCCGCATCGCGTATTGCGCGCCTGCGGCGGCCTGAAAAATGCGCTTATGGCTAAAATTATAGCGTCCGCTCTCGTCAACTTCCTTGTTAAGCGTAATTTAAGGGATATTTTTTAACCACGACGGTTTGCTGCACACAGCGAAAAAGCCTCTACGGCATGTCCGAGTTCCGGTCTGCGACCGTCGCTGTCCACCAGGCCGGTTGCAACCCGAGGCCCTGGCAGCGGTTGGTTATCCGTTTCTTTTTGTGCTTTTTGCCGCCGGAAAACACCGTTGCGCGGATTATTGTTTTGCGGTCGTTCTCTTGCGGGTTCAAAATTACAGGCGAAAAAATTAGCGGCGCGGCTTGAGTGACGGGAAAGACAGGTGAGTGAAATGAGCAAGGCGGGTGAACAGAGCATGGCCGGCGTCAGTCAGATTGAGGTCTGGCAGCGCGGTACGCTGGAGACGGCACAGGAGGACTGGCTGGCCGATGAGGTGCCGGTGGCGCTGGTGTATAACGGCATTTCGCATGTGGTGATGATGGCAACGCCGAAAGATCTCGAGGCATTCGCCATCGGTTTTTCCCTCTCCGAAGGGATTATCAGCTCGCCCGGCGATATTTACGGCATTGATATTCAGCCTTCCTGCGGCGGGCTTGAGGTGCAGATAGAGCTGTCCAGCCGCCGTTTTATGGGGCTGAAAGCGCAGCGCCGGGCAATGGCGGGCCGCACGGGCTGCGGCGTCTGCGGCGTGGAGCAGCTGGCGGAAATCGGCAAGCCCGTGCAGCCGCTGCCTTTCAGCCAAACCTTTTCGCTGGATCGGCTGGACGGCGCGCTGTCGCAGCTGAAAAGCTACCAGCCCGTCGGGCAGCTGACCGGCTGCACGCACGCGGCGGCCTGGATAGCGCCAGACGGCAATCTGGCGGGCGGCTGTGAAGACGTAGGTCGCCACGTGGCGCTGGATAAGCTGCTCGGCCTGCGCAGTCAGCAGGCAAGCTGGCAGCAGGGCGCGGTGCTGGTTTCCAGCCGCGCAAGCTACGAGATGGTGCAGAAATCCGCCATGTGCGGCGTGGAAATTCTCTTTGCGGTTTCCGCCGCGACCAAACTGGCGGTTGAGGTGGCGCAGCGCAGCAATCTGACGCTGGTCGGCTTCAGCAAGCCGGGCCGCGCCACGGTTTATACCCATCCGCAGCGGCTGATTTGACCGCCTGATCTCTCGGCGCAGGTGGCCGTTACGCCACCACCACCTGCGGCAGTACCGTTTCCAGCGAGGCGAAAGCCTGAACGCCCGCCGCGCCGCTGTCGGTGACCAGCAACGCGATCTGTTCAGGCCGGGCATACTGCATCCGGCTGCTCACGCCCAGCTTGCTGTGATCGGCCAGCAGGATCGATCGCGCCGCCTGATGCACCATCGCGCGCGCGATGGCCGCTTCGTAAGGATGAAAGCTGCTGGCACCGTTTTTGCTGTCGACGCCGGTCGGCGACAGCATCGCCACGTCGGCGCGGTAGCGATAAATTTCCGCCACCGTCAGCTCGCCGCGCGTTTCCTGCGCACCGGCCAGCATCGCACCACCCAGCAGAATAATGCTGTTGTTCAGCTGCTCGCCCTCTTCGGCAGCGGAAAGTTTTAGCGCCGCCTGCAGGCTGTTGGTGATGATGGTCAGACCGGACATGGTGCGCAGCTCTTCCGCCAGCATGGTGGTGGTGCTGCCAGCGTCGATAAACAGCGTCTGGCCCGGCGTTAACAGCCGCGCGGCGGCACGCGCAATAGCGCGTTTTTCTCTGGCGCGGACTTCGCTGCGCACCGTCAGCGGCGGTTCCGGCTCCGCCGTCAGCGACATCAGCCCGCCGTGTACGCGACGGGCCGCGCCCAGCGCCTCCAGCTCGATAATGTCTCTTCTGGCAGTTTCGCGTGAAACGCCTAACTCTTTGATAATGCGCTCGGTGCTGACATGACCCAGCGTAGCCAGCAGCGCGCGAATGCGATGCAGACGCGATTCCTGAAGCATGATTGCGTTCCTTAACCGGACAAGGGCACCAGCCTAACCGACAAACGATCGCCGTGCATGTGTATTTTATTGCATATGTGTATTTTGTTGCATTAAGACAAAAAAGAGTCATTATAAAAAGACGGCTGCACGCCTTCATCCTTTCGCAACGGGAGTTATCATGGCTACACGTTCGACCATCATGGATACCAACAGTTTTCGCGCAGAGCACGCTGCCGGTCTGGACGCCGACGTGCGGAAACTTACCGATAAACGCAGCCGGGTGCTGGGCGAATCCTACCGGCTGTTTTACCGCAAGCCGGTGCATCTGGTGCGGGGCGAAGGGCAATATCTATGGGATGCCGCCGGAGAAAAATATCTGGATGCCTATAACAACGTGGCGAGCATCGGCCACTGCCATCCTGCGGTCATTGATGCGGTATATCAGCAGATGCAGCAGCTTAATACCCATACTCGCTATCTGCATGAGCGCATTCTCGACTATTCGGAAGCGCTGCTGTCGACGCTGCCCGGCGAAATCGATCGGGCGATGTATATGTGCACCGGTTCGGAGGCGAACGACCTGGCTATCCGCGTGGCGCGGGCCTTCAGCGGCGGCACGGGCATTATCGTCAGCCAGGAGGCCTATCACGGCACCAGCGATCTGACCTCCGGCGTTTCGCCTGCTTTAGGCTCCGGCCAGCCGCTGGCCACCACCACCCGCCTGGTTTCGCCGCCCGATCGCTATCGCGTCACCGCGCCGGATTTGGGCGACTGGTTCGCCAACGAAATCCAGCGGCAGATCGACGATATGGCCGCGCACGGTATTAAATTCGCCGGCTTCCTTGCCGACTCGATTTTCTCCTCCGATGGCGTGCTGCCCGGCCCGAAAGGCTTTTTGCAAAAGGCGATTGACGTGGTGCACAACAACGGCGGCATCTTTATCGCCGACGAAGTGCAGCCCGGCTTTGCCCGTACCGGTGAGGCATTCTGGGGCTTTGCGCGGCACGGCGTCGTGCCGGATATCGTTACCACCGGCAAGCCGATGGGCAACGGCATTCCGGTATCCGGACTGCTGGCGAAAAGCGACGTATTGGCCGCTTTCAGCGACGATATCCCCTATTTCAATACGTTTGGCGGCAATCCGGTGGCGATGGCGGCGGCGCAGGCGGTGTTACAGGTGATTAAAGAAGAACAGCTGCAGGAACACAGCCGCGTCGTGGGCGAAAAACTGCTGAAAGAGCTGCTGACGCTGAAAGAGAAGTACGAATGCGTAGGTGACGTGCGCGGCGCGGGGCTGTTTATCGGCTTTGAGCTGGTCAAAGACAAGAGCAGCAAAACGCCGGACAAACAGCTGGCGCTGGATGTCACCGAAAAGCTGCGTGAAAACCGCGTGCTGACCTCGGTGGCCGGGCCTTACGGCAACGTGTTGAAGCTGCGTCCGCCTTTGGCTTTTCAGGAAAGCGATATCGACTGGCTGGTCGGCGCGCTGGATAACTCCCTGCGGGCCGTACTGCGCTAACCACAGCGGCGGCCCGCGCGCCGTCTGCTGGCCAGAAAGCTTACTCATGGACTGAACAGCTCACTCAGGCGGCAGTCAAGCTCCTTCAGGCAGCCGGAAAGCTTGCTCAGGCAGCGGCGATCTGCTGAGAAAAGTTAGCTTCCATCCGCGCCCAGGCGTCGTGCATATCGTCCGCCAGGCTGAACAGTCCGGAGGTGCCGACGATAAACACCTCGACGCCGGAAGCTGCAATCTGCCCGAAGGTGGCCGCATTGCAGGAGCCGTCGATTTCCGTGAGGTAGCGCCAGCCATGCTGTTCGCGCAGCCGGATCAGCTGACGAATTTTATCCAGCGTTTGCGGAATAAATTGCTGCCCGGCAAAGCCCGGATCCACTGACATTACCGTAACTTTATCCAGCAGATGCGCATATTCCATAATGGCTGCCGCGGGCGTGGCCGGATTAAGCACCACGCCGCAGCGTTTACCTGCTTCTTTAATCTGCATCAGCAGGCGGAATATTTTGTTATTCGCCGTTTCGGGATGAAAACTGATAATGTCCGCGCCCGCCTCCAGGCACATTGGAATAATATCTTCCGGATGATTAACCATCAGATGCACATCAATCGGCACATCGGTTATTTTGCGCAGGTTCTCGATAAAGAACGGCGACAGCGTAATATTTTTTACGTAACTGCCGTCCATAATATCGACATGATAAAAAGCGGCTTTATCATTCATTGCCTCTATTTGCTCACGGAACCGGGTTAAATCCATACACATTAAAGAAGGTGAAAATTTCGCGTTCATGGAAGTTGTCCTGTTATGCGGCCTTAATGGAACAGAGCGATAAGCTTGCCGAGGATAATGCCGATTACGCCGAAATCCGCATCGCCAAAGGTGGTGGAAGCGAAGCCAAGCTCGCCCATCAGCGGCAGCAGGATGGCCGGCAGGAAAGAGATCAGCAGGCCCTGCACGAAAGCGCCAATCATCGCGCCACGGCGGCCGCCGGTAATGTTGCCATAGACGCCGGCCGTTGCGCCGCAGAAGAAATGCGGCACCAGGCCCGGTACGATCACGCTCAGGCCGAACAGCGGGCAGAGGAACATGCTGATCAAACCGGCGGCAAAACTGCACAGAAAACCGATAATTACCGCATTGGGCGCGAAGGGGAACACCGTCGGACAGTCCAGCGCCGGTTTAGCGTCCTTCACCAGTTTGTCGGCGATGCCTTTAAAAGCCGGCACGATTTCCGCTATGACCATCCGCACGCCCGCCAGGATGATATAAACGCCTGCGGCAAAAGTAATGGACTGGATAACGGCAAAAACCAGGAAGTTCTGACCGCCGCTGACCTGGCTTTCGGTAAAGGTTTTGCCGGCCACCAGCACCAGCGCCACAAACAGGATCATCATGGTAAGCGAAATCGCCACCGATGAGTCGCGCAGGAAATTCAGCGTTTTCGGCACCTTCAGCTCTTCTGTGGAAGGACTGCCTTTGCCCACCACCTTGCCGACCAGCGCCGCCAGCAGGTAGCCGGTCGAGCCAAAGTGACCCAGCGCCAAATCATCAGAACGCGTAATCTTGCGGGTAAAGGGTTGCAGGATTGCCGGACTGATCACCATCATCGCGCCCAAAATCAGCGAGCCGGTCGCCACCAGCCAGAAACCGCTGAAGCCGCCGACCGACAGGATCACCGCCAGCATCGCAGACATATAAAGCGTATGGTGGCCGGTTAAAAAGATATATTTCAGCGGCGTAATGCGTGCCAGCAGAATATTAATCAGCATCCCAAACACCATAATCATCGCCGTAGCCGTGCCGTAGCTTTTCTGCGCCAGCGCGGCCATTGCATCGGTATTGGGCACCACGCCCTGAATATTAAAAGAGTGCTCAAACAGCTGGCTGAATATCGTCAGCGTTGTCGCAATCAGGTTAGCGCCGGCAATCAGGATTAAAAAGCCCATGATAGTTTTCAGCGTGCCGGAAATGACTTCTGAAAAAGCTTTCTTTTGCAGCAATAAGCCGATCAGGGAAAAAAGGCCGACCAAAATCGCTGGCGTTCCGAGAACGTCATTAATAATAAACTGAAGCATAAACGACTCCGTGCGTTTGAGTTGCCGCGTTTTTATAAGTGCTCGGCCAGGATCTCTTTAATTCTGGCGTTATCGAGCAGGTTGCTCAGGCCAAATACCTGCGCCTCGTGATCGGCAAGCCGATCGGCGATATCCTGGGCGCTTAAAATTAAATCTGCCGGTTCCGAGCGCGCGGTCGTTAAATCCGTATGGCTGACCTCCGCCGTCTTTCCCAGTTCCGCCAGGATTTTTTTCACGTTCATTTCGACAATAAAGCTGCTGCCCAAACCATTGCCACACACAATCAGCACTTTTTTCATGAGGTTTTCTCCAGAGAGGGATCGCTAACGGCGGCCGCAAGGGCCGACAGCGTGGTCGCCGACAGCAGCTGCTGTAGACGGAAGTCGTCGCTGAACAAACCGGCCAGTTCGCCGATCATTCTGATGTGCTCTTCGCCGGAGACGGCGCTCAGCAGGATCACCACGTATACGGGATCGTTTTCAGCACTGTCGAAGCTGACTCCCTGATTAATACGCAGCAGAGAAAGCCCGTTTTTCAGCGCACCTTCTTCGGGGCGCGCATGAGGCATGGCGAGGCCGGGCGCCAGCACGTAGTAAGGGCCAAGCTGAGCATGAGAGCGGAAAATCGCCTCCAGGTAGTCCGGTGTAATAGCCTGCTGCGCCAGCAGCGGCGCGGCAGCCTGGCGGATTGCTTCCTGCCAGTGGCCGACGCTTTCGGTCAGCTGAATATTTTCAGGTTGAAGCCAGTTCGACAGCATGTTCGCTCTCCGGTAAGGGTCTGCCTGCACTTTAGGCGGTTTTCTGTACGCTTTTCCGTGATTGTTGTCGCAAAAGTTAGCGCTAACATCAGCAATGTTAAAATATGTGTTATCGCTAACATTTCTGCTGCACACGAAGCATGATCAATGGCGCTTTATGCCGCCTGGCCCGGAGGGAAACAAGGATGAGCGCCGCCTGCAACCTTTCTGCGCCGCCTCGCATAACAAGGTGAAGGATCGCTTTTAACGTGGCGCGACCGGGCTTTTGGTTTTAAGCTGCGTCCAGTTGAAACAGCTGGCTGCAGGAGAATGCATGGCAGAAAAACGGCGGCGCAGTACCGGGAAAAGTACGCTGGCCGATGTCGCCCGTCTGGTTGGCGTCAGTACGATGACCGCATCACGCGCGCTGCGGATGCCGGAAAAAGTCTCTTCCGATATTCGTGAAAGGATCGAGGCGGCGATAGCCGAACTGGGCTACGTACCTAACGTGCAGGCGCGCAATCTGGCGTCGGCTTCCTCAAAGCTAATCACGATGGTGGTGCCTTCTTTCGTTACGCCAGGCTGCGCGGCGGTGTCGGAAGCGTTACAGGCGATACTGCGGCCTGAGGGATACAACGTCATGCTGGCAGAGGCCAACCATTCTGCGGCGGGCGAGAACGAGCTGATAGAAATGTTGCTCTCTTACAATCCTGCGGCGATGGTGCATTTTAACTTTGATAACGTGGAGGCGGCGCATCGGTTGCTGAGCAACTCCGGCCTGCCGGTTATCGACATAGGCGGCGTGCATCATGATTCGGCGGGCATCAGCGTGGGCGTCGACTATGCCAAAGCGGTACGGCTGCTGGTACAGGCGCTGGTGGAGAAAGGGTTTCGTCATCCCGGTCTGCTCTGCACGCAAACCAGCAACACGCTGTTCAGCCAGCTGCTGAACGGCTGGCACAGCGGGATGCTGGCGCATAATTTGTCGCCGCATCGCGTCGTAACGTCGCCTTTGCCGCCCGGCTTTGCCGCTGGCCACGCGCTGCTGGCGGATATTCAGCTTACCTGGCCCGAAATCGACGTGCTGATCTGCACGGCGGAAGAGGTAGCCTGTGGTGCGATGATGGCCTGCCACGCGGCGGGGATTGCGGTGCCCAGCCAGCTGGCGATAGCCAGTATCGGCGGCGGACAGCTTTCCGCCGTCTGCTCGCCACCGCTAACCACGGTGACGCTGCCCTACGGCGAAATGGGCAAGTTGGCCGGTAAACGCCTGCTGGCTGCGCTACAGGGAGAAGATCCGCCGGTCTGGAACGAGCTGCCGGTAACGCTACAGCTTCGTGCCAGTACGGAGAAAATATAAAGCCCGGCTTGTGGTGCGGTGGAAAAGCGAAACGAACATTTTGCCTGCCCAAAATCAGGTAAAAATGCCGTGGGCGAGGCTGAAGATTAACAGCGCCAGCAGCAGCCCGCCTGACATCAGTAACGCAAACTGGAAAGCGACAACGCTTATCCCAAAGAGTATTGCGGCGCCTGCGGCGTGCCTGTTTTCTCTTAACCAAATTTGACCAACGCATCAAATCTGGTTAATCTTTATGCGTAGTACTTTGGTACTGCAAAGGATGCAGCAGACTGGTTAGCCCAGACATCCCGCTACCCCAATAAGGATGGTTCCGAACCATTTTTAACAGGGTCAGGCCAGGTCCGGTAAAGGCGATTCTGAATACCAGAAGAAATTCTGGCGAAACCCACCTTAAGGTGGGTTTTGTTATTTCAGGGGTGGGGTAAAGGTTTGTTGAGAAAAGAGAGATCCCACACTGTTCCTTCAGAATCAACGAAGGGATGCCATTTTGATACCTCACCGATCTTCACTTTTGCAAAACTCCCTGTCCTGAAAAAAGTTATGTGGAAAGTTATCCTGTCTTATCAATGCCACAGACGATAGCCGCAGCGGTCGGCTCTGTTTTGTCAGGCGTAAACGGCTTAGACCATTTTGCTCTGTAGGTCATCAATAAGGTTCTGATGCCCTTCACCGGCGTGCTGTCTATAATAACCTTATAAAGACCGGGGCATTGATAACCCTTTTCCAGATCATTAATTTAACTATAATGATCCGACTGCTTACGCGGCACTCCATCGGGACGTGCTGCCAAAAAAACCAATGGAGATGATGAACATGAGTTATTCACTGCCATCCCTGCCTTACGCATACGACGCACTGGAACCGCATTTCGACAAGCAGACGATGGAGATCCATCATACTAAACATCACCAGACTTACGTGAACAACGCGAACGCCGCGCTGGAAGGCACCGAGTTCGCTGACCTGCCGGTAGAAGAGCTGATCACCAAACTGGATCAGGTGCCTGCCGATAAGAAAACCGTACTGCGTAACAACGCGGGCGGCCACGCTAACCACAGCTTTTTCTGGAAAGGTCTGAAAACCGGCACCACGCTGGGCGGCGAGCTGAAAGCGGCTATCGAAAAAGATTTCGGCAGCGTTGATGCCTTCAAAGAAGCGTTTGAAAAAGCGGCCGCTACCCGTTTCGGCTCCGGCTGGGCGTGGCTGGTTAAGAAAGACGGCAAGCTGGCTGTAGTCTCTACCGCTAACCAGGACAACCCGCTGATGGGCGAAGCGATCGCTGGCGCTTTCGGTACCCCAATCGTGGGCCTGGACGTGTGGGAACACGCTTACTACCTGAAATATCAGAACAAACGTCCTGACTACATCAAAGCGTTTTGGGAAGTGGTTAACTGGGACGTGGCGGCAGAGAATTTCGCTGCGGCTAAATAAGCCCGTTCCGGACGAAAACGACAGGCGTTTGTAGGCTAAGCGTCTGATAAATACCCTGCTGGCGCTAAGTTAGCAGGGTATTTTTTTGCCGTAAAAATACCCCGCCAGCCTTTCTTGCCTGACTGTTTTCTAATTTTTTATTAAGAGCGGCGTTAATATCATCCTGAAGCGCCATTATTAATTGTCCTTTTTTTGTGACAGGAACTTTTTTTAAGGAGGTTTTATTCTGCTGTTGTTAAGACGATATTAAAAATTAAGCTTTTGTAATTGGCATTCGTCCCTTATCTCGTTAAAAAAGGACGGCTGTATGAAAATGGCTGATGCGTTGCAATATCATAATTTTTATCGGCATAAAAGCTATGCATTTACCAGATGGTACGTAAGATTAACGCCTGTTAAAATAAATGGTTGTTAAGAAATTTAATCTGTTAACACAGAAATTAGCCTATACGGAGCGTACCATTCAACTGCTACAAACAATAGCTTCCTGCACCATCTCGATTTTTCATTTTTTACAGTAAGTCTGCCACTTTATAAGAACATTGTTCGGTGCTCTTTTGACAGATATAAAATAATAATAACAAAAGTAAGTCACTGTTATTCAATAAGAATAAAGGTGAACTGAATTTTATCAACCGAGCATAAAGCCCTTCGCCTCATGTTGGTATCAGGTAAGTGTTTAGACACTGTTCATACTTATTATGCTAATAATTTTATTGATTTTAGGTACTTTAAACTCTGGAGGAAATATGAAATTAGTAAAATTATTGTTACTCGGTGCATGTCTGTCTTTTGGGGTATCAACCTTGTCATATGCCACGGTGTCTTCATCTCAAACGCAATATAAAGCTGGTCAGTGTGGTACTGATGGTATTTATGTCCCCGGATATGGTTGCGTTTATCCTGGCGATTCCGGATCTCGCCCCTGATAACTTAAGACACCACAAGTCCTGAAGCTATAGAGAGGCCGCGGTTATCCAAAGTTATGTAAATAATCCTGGATAACTGCGGCCATATTCAAGGCGGAATTAATACGCCTTGTTAAGTAACCAGTGGATATAGCCTGGCTGCTATTTGCCCGAAATTACTCGCCGTTTTCTGAAAAACGAACGCGCGGCTATATGAAAACCATCATTAAAATTCTTTTACTGTTAACGGTGCGTCCATACTGCGGTTGCCGCAATGACTGGCGAATGTACGCCAGCGACGGCTGATGGGGTGACCTGCGTCTGTTTCCCCGATCCTGTTGGATGCTGGCGGTCTTTTGTTTTCACCTTTTTCTTTTCTGTACTTTTCCTCGCCGTCCTGACCGAGCGAAACCCTGCTTAATCTTCTGATTACCTCTGTTCATGCTGCGTAACGGGATGCCGCTGGTTTTAACCGCTTAAATGGCTGGGCGTCTGGATGGCTAATAACATTTCGTGTTAGCTTATCTCCTTTCGTTCGTTGCCTGTCGTGATAATCCATTAAAAAATAAGGCAGCTTACCCTTCAGAGAGCGCTCGCTATGACCGCAGTGAACCATCTTGAAATGCGGCAGATCGCCATCGCTTTTGGCGGTTTTGCCGCGCTGACCGACGTCGACTTTCGCCTTGACGGCCACAGTGTTCATGCGCTGACCGGCGCTAACGGCGCAGGAAAATCAACGCTGATGGCCGTGCTGTCGGGTGCCCATGAGCATTACAGCGGCGATATCCTGCTGGATGGCGAGCCGGTATCGATTCGTTCTCCGCGTGATGCAAAGAAGCTGGGCATTCATCTGGTGCAGCAGGAAGTTGATGTGGCGCTGGTTTCCACGCTCAGCGTGGCGGAAAACATCATGCTGGATCGCCTGGCAGAAGGCGGACAAATTTATCGCTGGCGTGCTATCCGTCGCCAGGCTCGCGCGCTGCTGGCACAGCTGGAGGTGGATATTGACGTCAATCGCCGCGTCGATCGCTGCACGCTGGCGGAGAAACAGCAAATCCTGCTGGCCCGTGCGCTCTCCCATCACTGCCGCTTTTTGATCCTGGATGAACCCACTGCGCCGCTGGATCGGCATGAAAGCGAACGCCTGTTTGCGGTGGTTCGCCGCCTGCAAAAAAGCGGTATCGGCGTAGTGTTTATCTCCCACCGTATCCACGAACTGCGCGCGATTTGCGATCGGCTTACGGTGCTGCGCGACGGCCGCCTGATTGAAACCGTGCCGATGAGCGCGCTGAGCGGCGAACAAATCGTGGAAAAGATGCTGGGTCACCAGCTGGCGGATATCTATCCGCCGCGTCGTCCGGCCAGCAACGGCGCAACGCTGCTGCATGTCGAGGCGCTGCACGACGACGCGCTGCTGCACAATATCTCTTTAACGCTGCGCAAGGGAGAGATCCTGGGTATCGCCGGCCTGGCGGGCGCGGGAAAAACGGAGCTGTGCAAAGCGCTGTTCGGCGCCAGCAAAAGCCGCATCGGCCGGGGCGAGCTGCATGGCAAACCGTGGCGGCCCACTTCGCCTTCCGCTGCGGTAGCGAACGGCATGGCGCTGATCCCGGAGGAGCGCCGCAAAGAGGGCATTTTTATCGACGAGTCGGTGGCAATGAACCTTAGCATCAGCGCGGACACCAGCTTTTCCCGCTGGGGGCTTTTCGGTCACCGGCAGGCCTGGCGCTGGGCCGAAGAGATTATTCACCAGCTGGGCGTGCGCACTCTCGGCCCGGAACAATCCCTGCGCCGTCTTTCCGGCGGTAATCAGCAGAAAGTGGCCATCGGCAAATGGCTGCGCAACGACGCTGACGTCCTGATTTTTGATGAGCCAACCAAGGGCGTTGATATCAAGGCCAAAACCGATCTCTTCACGCTAATCGACGCGCTGGCCCGCCAGGGAAAAGGGGTTATTTACGCCTCGGGCGAGTTTGCCGAACTGGTAGGGCTATGCGACCGCATCTGCGTGCTGTGGGACGGTAAAATCGTGGCGGAGATGGATGCGCGTCAGGCTGATGAAGAAACGCTTTTACTTTATTCCACCGGAGGAACCCCTGCGTGAGCAGCAAAGAACTTTCCCTGAAGGCGACGCCTGGGCTGCGTCACCAGCTGTTTGAATTCCTTTATAAATGGGGAATGTTGTTAACGGTGGTGGCGCTGATCGCCGCCTTCGGCCTGGCCTCGGACAGCTTTCTGGAGCCAGCCAATATCATCAATATTCTGCGCGCCATCGCCATTGTGACGGTGATTGCCGTAGGCGTCTCGATCTCGTTGACCATCGGCGGCTTCGATCTCTCCGTGGGATCTACTGCATCGTTGGCAAACTCGCTGGTGATCTCGCTGTTTGTCTGGTACGGCTTTGGCCCGACAGCCGCGATAACGCTGACGCTGCTGCTCTGCACGCTGGTCGGGCTGTTTAACGCCTTTCTGATCGTAGTGCTGAAAATTCCCGATATGCTGGCCACGCTGGCAAGCCTGTTTATCGTGCAGGGCGTGGCGATGACCTGGAGCTTCGGCGGCTCTGTCACGGAGAATATGGTGATGCCGAGCGGCGAGATGGCCGAAGGGATCGTGCCGCCGGACTTTTCGCTACTGGGCCAGGTGCCAACCATCGTTATCATTATGCTGGTGGTTACCGTGGTGGCGCAGCTTGGCCTGTCGCTGACAAAGCATGGCCGCCGCATGTATGCCATCGGCGGCAACCCGGAAGCGGCGCGGCTTTCCGGCATTCGCACGAATCGCTATCGCGTACTGGCTTACGTGCTCGCCTCGCTGCTGGCGGGACTGGGCGGCATTCTGCTGGCTTCGCGCATTGGTTCGTCGCAGGTGAATGCCGGCGGCGGCTATCTGATGGATGCCGTTGCGGCGGCGTGGATCGGCCTGTCGCTGGCCGGCTCCGGCAAGCCGAATGCGCTGGGCACGCTGCTGGGCGCGGTGATCCTCGGCGTGCTGCAAAACGGTCTGGTCATGCTTTCCGTGCCTTATTACGCCATGGATATTATCAAAGGTCTGGTGCTGGCCGCTGCGCTGGCAATCACTTACATTCAGCGCCGCCAGGCGTAGGGATAACGATGAAAAAATTAACGCTTTCACTGCTGGCCGTCAGCCTGCTGACCAGCACTACCGCCTTTGCCGATACGGTTGCGGTGCCTGCCGCTATCGCCAGCCATGACGGCCCCGTTCGCGTGGCGGTGATCCGCAATCTGGGATCTGACGACAACACCACCCAGTTTGTCGCGGGCGCTATCCAGCAGGGCCGCCAGCTGGGCTTTAAGGTCAGCGCCTTTCTGAGCAACGGCGACGACGCCCGCTTTCAGGATTTTGTGGAGCAGGCCATCAGCCAGAAGTATGACGGCATCATTCTGTCGCACGGCAAAGATCCCTACGCAACGGCGCTGGTAAAGCGTATTGCCGATGCGGGCATTAAAGTGTCGGTGTTCGACACGCCGGTTAATCAGCCGATAGCGGGCGTAACCGTGACCGCGCAGGATGACGCGTCGCTGGCGCAGCTTTCGCTCGATCGCCTGGTGAAAGACAGCGGCGGTAAAGCCAATATCGTCAAGCTGTGGGTCGCGGGCTTTCCGGCCATGGAGCGCCGTCAGGTGGTCTATGAAAAAGTGCTGCAGGCCAATCCGGGCATCCATCAGCTGGAATCTATCGGCGCGGTCTCTTCTGACGTGCAGGGCGATACCGCGAACAAGGTGGGCGCGATCCTGGCTAAATACCCTAAAGGCAAAATTGACGCGATTTGGGGGGCCTGGGACGCTTTTGCCCAGGGCGCTTATAAAGCGCTCCAGGAAAACGGCCGGACCGAGATCAAACTCTACAGCATCGATGCCTCTAACCAGGATCTCCAGCTGATGCGAGAGAAAAACAGCCCCTGGAAGCAGACGGTCGCGGTGGACAGCAAACTGATTGGCGCGGTCAATATGCGGCTGATAGCGAACAAGCTGGCAGGCGAAGCAACGCCCGCGACTTATCAGTTCAAGGCATCGGCTATCACGCAGGAGCAGCTGGCCGGACAGGCGGTGAATGTCGCCACGCTGAATAAGCTTATTCCTGGCTGGGGCGAATCAACCGATTTCGTCGCACCGTGGTTTACCACGCTGGCGGCACAGCAGACGAAAAAATAAAGACGATAAAAGCCCGTCCATGCGGGTTTTTTTATGATAAAAATTGCCAGGAGTTTTCCTGGTAATGACGTTAATCTCCTTTCTTTTTCTTATCTTATCTTTTTTCTCCGAAAATAAACGCCGTAAAAGCGCGCTTTTCTTTCCGCCCTGTTTTGGTATAAAGATACTCTGTTAAAATAAAGTTTCCTCTGTGATAGGCGGATGTCTTTAATTTGTTTTGTTTCAGGGTGATTATATCGCGCATATCAGGAAATTATCTTTCTTTTATATAAGGATAAGAGTGGGGGTTTATGAATAGTATTTACGCTTAATTTGTAGCGTTAAAACAATCGAATGAAACATTCTGGCCGGTAGCAAGCGGGCGGGAAGCGGTATGTGCGTCAACACATACCGCGCGTCGTTTCATTCATTTTATTTTCTGATGGAAAATGAGCAATCATGAAAACGACAAAATCGATATTATCAGGTGTCGCGGCTTCGTTCATCCTTTTGCTGCTTCCTGAGGTATCCGTGGCGTTTACGGAAAACGTCGCCGCTGGCGTGCTGGTGGAGGGCGAAATCATCGGCAGTGCCGATGGGGAAAGCACGCAGCAGGTATACGGGACCACTATGCATACCACTATCGATGCCGGAGGCGTGCAGATAATCAACGCTGGCGGCGTCGCTGACAGTACCGTGGTGAACAACGGTGGGAAGTTACAAAACAACGGCGGCAAGGATAGCGCGACGACGGTAAAATCGGGCAGCGCCTTTTTGCTGGCAGGCCAGGCGAACAGCTACGCCCTGTCGAATAACGCGCTGATTGAAAGCGCTGCGCTTGTTGTTATTAATAATTATGTGCAGACAGAGGGCTGGACGATTAATGCCGGTAAGCTGGACCATATTTATATGGAAGGTTCCAGTTCGGTAATGAAAAACACCACTGTTAATGCCGGACGTTTCTGGATGGAGACCGGGAAAACGCTAAATACAACGCTAAACAGCGGCTATTTCGTCAATGTTGAAGGCAGCGATATCGATACCGTTATCAATGGCGGGACGTACTTTCTGGGCGGCACCCGGCAGGCCTACTCGGAAAATTTAACCATAAACAGCAATGGATATGGAAATCTGAACTCCGGGACTATTAATAATGCCACCATAAATGGCTCGCTGATTGTTACGCCTAATAATATCAATCCTGAAGTTTTGTCCTCATTACAGGGGAATATTACGGTAAATGACGCAGGGCGCCTTATTATCGTTACCGGCGCCGATACGGATAAGGCGAGCTATCACGTGTCCGGCTCGGTCTATCTTTCCAGCAACGCTTCCTTTAGCGGCGAGTATTATTTTGCCCTGGGCGATGTCGCCCTGGCAGGCGGCACGGTTATTTACGATCCCAAAGGCTATTCCACGCTAACCCTGAAAACGCTATCCGGCAGCGGCACGTTTCTGATGGATACGAAAATTTCCGCCTTGCAGGGCGATTTTTTGACGGTGACGGGCCGCGCGACCGGTGATTTCGCGCTTTATGTGATCGACAACGGCGTCAGCCCAACCCATAGCGACAGCCTTCAGGTTATCCAGATTGGCGATGGCGACGCGACGTTTGCGCTGGCGAACAGCGGTGAGGTCGTGGATCTGGGCACTTATCAATATTATCTGGTTGCTGACGGCCAGGGCGGCTGGTCACTGACGCCGCATAAAGCGGAGGACGAAGACGATCCAGATCCAGATTCGGATGAGGAGGCGGAAAAACCTTCCCCGGCTGACGACGCGCAAACGGACGCGCCGACAGAGGATGAAGACGCGCCGGATAATCAGGCAGACGTTTTACCTGATAACCAGCCGGATGTGACGCCAGACGAGCAGGACGGGACGTCCGGAGAGGAGGCGGCCGTAGAGCCGTCGCCGCCCGCTGACTATGTCATTACGCCTGCCGCAGCGGCGGTGCTGTCGGTAGCGACCGTCGATCCGCTGATATTCCGTCAGGAGCTGGAAACGCTCAGCGAGCGCCTTGCCAATAGCGACTCGCCTGAACATGACCATAATGTCTGGGGCACGGTGCGCAACGGTCGACTGAACGTCAGCAACGAGGCGGGCGCGGATTATCGGCTCAGCCTCAACTCGTTGACTATCGGCATCGATCGGGCGCAGCAGGGAGCGGAAAGCGCGGCGTGGCAGGGCGTATTCTTCAGCTATGGTCACAGCGATATGCGTTTTCGCGGCAAAGGGATTGGCAAGGCGGATATCGACAGCTGGTCCGGCGGGTTTTACGGCAGCTGGCAGCATGATACCGGTTACTGGCTGGATGGCGTTCTCAAGCTCAACCGCTTTACGCACGAGGTGCGCGCGCGCATGACCAGCGGCGGCGCGGCCAACGGCAGCTTTAATACCACGGGCATCGGCACCGGCATCAGGGCGGGCAAACACTTTCTGGTCGGGGCGGCGAAAGTCACGCCGTGGATCGGCGTAACCGGTTTTACGAGCAACAGCAGCACGCTGTCGTTGAATAACGGCATGAAGGCGCGCATCGGGCCGCAGCGATCGCTGACGGGCGCTGTCGGCGTCAGAACGGAGTATGCGATACAGGTCAGGGAAACGCTGCTGCATCCCTGGGCCAGCATCGGCCTGGAAAGGGAAACGGTGACTAAAAATCGCGTCAGGATAAACGGCGAGTCTTTCAAAAACGAGTTGAGCGGCAGCCGGGGCGTTTATCAGGCAGGGGTCAGAGCGGCGCTGTCATCAACGCTTTCGCTGCACGTTAGCGCAGGTTATATGCAGGGACGTCATATTGAATCGCCGTGGAGCGCGACGGCTGGCGTTAACTGGCGGTTTTAAGAAAGCGGGCGCGGCTGGCGCCCGCCTGAGGATTAAAAAGCGGCTTTCGCGAAGCCGGTTACCTCGGTCAGTCCCATTTCGCGGCCCAGCGCGGTCATCGGGTGCACCACGATCAGGCCGCGTACGCTTTTCTTCAGCGCGCCCATATTGGCCTGCTCTTTTTTGGTGATGGCACGGTTAAAAGGCAGCTGTTTCAGCTTCTGCGCCTCTTTGCTCAGCTTCTCTTCGCGTGCGCCGCGCAGGCGTTCCAGCTCGATAACCAGCTTCTCTTTTTCTTTCAGCAGCTCGCCGAGTTTTTCCGCATCGCCGGATTCCAGCAGCAGCGGCTCCTTACGCGTCAGGGCATCCAACTTGTCGCTGAGCATTTTAATTTCTGCCTGGATTTGTTCTTTCATTATCATTAACCGTAGAGTGGATCATGGGGCAAGGATACACGAAAGCGCAGGGAAGAGCAGGAAGCGCGGGTTACTTTTTGAAAGCCTGACGGGTGCCGATAGGGGAAATCAGCGCCGTCAGCGACAGCACCAGCGTCGATCGTACCATCTGCTGGTAGCGCTGTTGCAGCATGGCGCGCAGTTCGGCATCGGCGCTGCTGAAATCGGGGCGGGGCGGCAGCGCGTCAACGCAGTGCAGCTCGCCAACCGGGCCAAGCAGCTCGTCGTCGGTAAAGCGGTAGTCGGTGCCGTCGTCGTTCAGCGCCTCACGCAGCGCCAGCAGCAGCTCGGCATCTTCGTACTCATGTCGGCCGATCACGCCCAGACCATACACCAGCTTCAGCCGAACCGACAGCTCGCCCAGCGGGCCGTTGCCCAACAGCAGCGGCTCTACCGCGTACTTTACGGCATAGTCATCCTTGCGGAACACCTGTACCACCAACAGATCGATCGCTTCGCCCAGCAGCTCGACGGCCGCCGCGAAAAAGCTTTTGACCGTGCGGCCGGCGTTCAGGCGTTCCAGCACCCGATTTTCAAAAGCCTGGGGTTTTTCCATCAGAGCCTGCATCATTTTATCCGTAAAACCGTACTCAACGTGGCGGGAAAAGCCGGGCCGCCTACTGGCCCGGCCTGCCGTTACGCCATCTCGTTCCAGGCCGCGACCGCCGCCTTCACCACTTCGCTTTCGGCCTCCAGGCCGGAAACCTGCGCCAGCGTGGCCTGCACGCCCTGACGGTTAATCAGCTCGGCCAGCTCCTGCGCCTGCGGATCCTGATCGCTGCGGTAGTGCAGGGCGGCAGCGATCCCTTTCACCAGATTGTCGTGCGGCAGCTGATACTCCAGCGTGCCCAGCGTCGGCTTGATCAGGCGATCGCCCGCGCTCAGCTTGCGCAGCGGCTGACGTCCCACTCGCTCCACATCATCCTGCAAATAAGGGTTCTCGAAACGGCCTAAAATTTTCTGGATATAGGCGGCATGCTTCGCCGCTTCAAAGCCGTAGCGCTTAATCAGTACCGCGCCGCTCTCTTCCATCGCGCCCTGAACGATGGCGCGCACCTTCTTGTCCAGAATGGCATCGCGAATGGTTGCGTGGCCTGCCAGCTGGCCCAGATAGGCGGTAATCGCATGGCCGGTATTCAGCGTGAAAAGCTTACGCTCGACAAATGCCATCAGGTTATCGGTCAGCTCCATGCCTGCAATGGCAGGCGGTTCGCCTTTAAACTGGGTTTTATCGACGATCCATTCGCTGAAGGTTTCTACCGTGACTTCCAGCGGATCGGTGGTGCCGGCGGCGGACGGTGGGACGATACGATCCACGGCCGAGTCGACAAAGCCGACGTTCGCTTCCACCCAGGCGTGATGCTGTTCCGGCAGCGCTTTCAGCACGTGGTCTTTCAGCTGGCTGGTGCCGCGCACCATATTTTCACAGGCGATAATATTCAGCGGGCGCGCGTTGCCGCTTTCATGACGCTGCACCAGCCCTTTGGCGATGCCGCCCGCGATACGTTCCAGAATTTGCGGGCCGACCGCCGTGGTCAGCAGATCCACTTCCGCAATCAGCGGAATAATCTCGTCGCTGGCGCTGTTGACCGCGTTGACGCCCTTAACGATTTCTACCTGCGCCTGCTCGCCTACCACGTGCACCGGGTATTCGTGACGGGCGTTCAGCGCATCCAGCACCACCTGGTTAACGTCGGCAAAAGTGAGCTGTACGCCCGCGTCTGCCAGCAGCTTGCCGATAAAACCACGACCGATATTACCGGCGCCAAAATGAAGAGCTTTCATAATTTTTCCCATATTAATGAAAGGCCGGACAGGCCCGACCCGAAAAAGAGCCGGGCATGCCCGGCCCTGGGGTAATATCCGGTGCGCTTACGCTGACGGCTTGCCTGACAGCAGATCCAGCACTTCCTGCACGTCATTGGTCGTCGCCAGGCGGGCGATGACGCTGTCGTCATCCAGCGCGTTGGTCAGGCTGGTAATCACCTGAATATGCTCATTATTACGGGCCGCGATGCCGATAACCAGCTTAGCGATATCCTCTTCATCCTCGCCGAAGCGCACGCCCTGCGGATACTGGCAGAACACGATGCCCGTTTTCAGCACGCGATCTTTCGCTTCGATGGTGCCGTGCGGCACGGCGATGGATTCGCCCAGATAGGTTGGCGTAAGCTTCTCGCGATCCAGCATCGCATCGACATATTCCGGCTCCACGTAGCCGCCCTTCACCAGCTGCTCGCCCGCAAAGCGGATCGCCTGCTCTTTATCGGTAGCGTGATTGCCGAGGAAGATGTTGCCTGCGCCCAATTTGAAAAGATGCTGCTCGCCGTCGTCGTAGCTGTCGCTCAGCGCGGCGGTCACTTTTTCACGGTGGCCCTCGCTGCGGTTTGCCTGCACCAGACGCGAAGTCAGGTCGGTATACAGGCCGCTGTCCAGGAAGTTGGTCAGCGAGATATGCTGCGCGTGCGGTGCCTGACGTATCGCGCGCTCGGTCAGATCGCGGTGGGTAATCACCAGATCCACATCGCCCGGCAGGTTGTTGATAGCGGTATTGGTCACGGAAATATTGCTCAGTCCGGCATCGTTAACCTTTTTACGCAGCACGCCTGCGCCCATGGCGCTGGAGCCCATACCGGCATCGCAGGCAACAATGATTTTACGCACGTGGCTCAGGTCGCCGTTCATGGCATCGGTGGCCGTGGCGGTGGACACGGTCTGGCCTTTGGACTGCGCCTTCATTTCAGTGACGCGACGCGCTGCCGCTTCAATATCATCCTCTTCCTTCACCTTGCTGGTTTTCAGCAGGATAGCGGAAACCACGAAAGAGACGGCAAAAGCCGCTACGATCGCAGCAATGTTCGCAAAGTACGCGCCTTTTGGCGTCATCGCCAGCACCGCCAGGATAGAACCCGGAGAGGCCGGAGAAACCAGGCCGCCGTTCAGCAGCGTCAGCGTAAAGACGCCGGTCATGCCGCCCAGGATTACGGCGATAATCAGGCGCGGGTTCATCAGCACATAAGGGAAGTAGATTTCGTGGATACCGCCCAGGAAGTGGATGATAGCCGCGCCGCCAGCGGACTGTTTAGCATTGCCGCGACCGAAGAACATATAGGCCATCAGCACGCCCATGCCGGGGCCTGGGTTAGCTTCAATCAGGAAGAAGATAGATTTGCCGGCTTCGCTGGCCTGCTGAATGCCCAGCGGCGAGAAGATGCCGTGGTTGATAGCATTGTTCAGGAACAGGATTTTCGCTGGTTCAACAAAGATGGAAGTCAGCGGCAGCAGGTTATTCTGCACCATCAGATTCACGCCAGCGGCGAGAATATGCGACAGGCCTTGCACCAGCGGGCCGATAGCCAGGAAGGCCAGGATCGCCAGCAGCATCCCGATAATACCGGCAGAGAAGTTGTTGACCAGCATCTCGAAGCCGCTTTTGATTTTGCCGTCAACGATGCGGTCGAACTTCTTGATCGCCCAGCCGCCCAGCGGCCCGGCAATCATGGAGCCGAGGAACATCGGCATATCCGCGCCGACGATCACGCCCATGGTGGTGATGGCACCTACTACGCCGCCGCGATCGCCGCCGACCAGGCGTCCGCCCGTGTAGCCAATCAGCAGCGGCAGCAGATAAGTGATCATTGGGCCAACCAGCTTGGCCATAGTTTCGTTTGGCAGCCAGCCGGTTGGAATAAACAGCGCCGTGATAATACCCCAGGCGATAAAGGCGCCGATGTTTGGCATTACCATATTGCTCAGAAAGCGACCAAAGTTCTGCACTTTAATCTTGATATCTGATGAGGACATACAAGCACACCCCTTATTGGTACGCGCCGACAAGAGAGCGCGCTGATTTTTGTTTAAAACGTTGCCCTGTGCAGGCGGACTCTAGCACGCGTCCGCAGCGCTGCGTAGCCACCGGGTAAAGTGTGATCTCTATCACCACATAGCGCGGTGAACAGGGGGTTTTTACGTGAAGCCGATCACATAAAGGACAAAAAACAGGCTGATGCTGTTTATTAAATGGGCTTGCCTGGGAGTGTTATGTGATTGATATCACACTTTGTTTTCGGGACTTTATGCCTGATACGTGATGTGGTTCACAATTTATTTACAGCGGCTGGGCAACCGCTAATATTGTCTGTGGCTGAGAAGGTTTGATGAGCCGAAATGGTCTGTGGCTGAGAAGGGCTGTTGAGCGGAAATTGTCTGTGACTGATAAGGGCTGTTGAGCGGAAGAAGAGGCGGGCCGTTTAAAGCGAGCGGCCCGCAGCAAAATGTTACTGGCCCTGCAGCGCGATTTGCGCCTGACCAAGCGCATGCGCATTGGCAGAAATATTGCTCATCAGCGTGTTGTACTGGGTCGCCTGTTGCTGGGTCGGGAACTGTATGGTCTGACCGTTAAAGGTCACCTGCGAACCCTGCTGCTGCAGGAAATCGCCCGTCTGCACCGCGTCCTGGCTTAGCTTCTGTAATGCAGGCAGCAGCGGCAGCAGCGTATCGGCTGGCTGCGTGACGACCTTGTTATAAAGGTTGTCATACACCGTTTTCAGCTCCGCTGGCTGTTTCAGCCCGGCTTTGCTGCTGTCGGCCTGCGTTTTCGCCGTCTGGATCTGTTGTGCCAGCACCTCCAGCGAACCGCTGGCCTGACGCAGAGAATCGCGACGGGTCAGGTAGTCCTGCGGCGCACGGATAGCAGACAATTCATCCACTACCGGCTTCAGACCGTTATCCACCGCGCGGTTAACCTGCTGGGAGAAGCCATAAACAATAGCGTAGTCGCTGGCGTAATTACCGACACGCTGTTTCTGATCTTCACTAAGGGCGGGCAGATGTTCGCCGCTGCGCATCGCCGTATTTTGCAGAAAATCGATAAAGGCTTTGCGCTGATCCGCTTCTTTATCGCCACAACCCGTTAGCTGAAACACCAGCATCAGCGCCATAAAAGGCGCCAGCAGACGCGTCCAGCCGCGAATGGTTCCTGTCGTCATCGGAAGTAACTCCTGTAATAGAAATGCTACAAGCAAAAGGCGACCTGTGTCGCCTCTGAAGAATAGTTCAACTCGACTGACGAGGATACGGAAATCGGTTGCTTATACGTGAAGAAAATTTAATTTTCGGTTGGAAAGCACTCAGATTTCTGCCTGTGCGGTCGCTTTTCCACAGGTTGTGTAGCCTTGTCGCTTATGTCTTCTTACATGCGGGAAGGCCAGCCTGATTTTGCCTGACTTCATGAAGAGGACGGGCTGCCTTTTTCACAAATTTTGTGGGGTTCGCGCCAGCAATGTTGGGCCTGGATTACGGCATCCGAATAAATCCATAGCCTGTGTATCTCTCTTTTCTCTGCTCGAGCTGCCGGGCGTTTCTGGGCCCCGAAAAAATAATCCTGTGATCCTGTATAGCCTTTCATATGCCAAATATAACGCTCCCAGCAGCGTTATTCCTCCTATACCGGTTTGTTGATCTTTCCTGTAATCGCTAATTTGTAAACGGCATAGGCACAGAAATCCTACCTGCCAGCGGGAATAGACCCGTTTTATGCAGAAGCAAATTTTCAGCTTCTGGTTAAGCGCCGTAGCTTTGTGCCTGACATTACCGCTGTGGTATACATTTCTGGCACTGATAACAAGGAATCGTTATGGATAACTATCTGGATAAGAATCGCTTTAAAAAAGTTTACCGCATACAGGCAATGGGTAAGGCGGATGCGCTCAGAGACATGGCCAGACAGGCTGGAATACGGCATATCAAAAGCCTGATATTACGCGAAAATTTTAATCGTGAAATGGGCAGTTTTATAGAAGAACAGCTGAAATCGATTAACAGAGCCAGTAGTGAACGAGAATGCAAGTTCTTCCTGGATAATCTGCATCAGGAAAAAGCGTTTATTAGTGAGCAGAGCCTTTCTCTTAATATTAAAAAGGCCAGGGTTGTGGTGTCAGCAGAGCTGACCAATACTCTCGGAACATGGGGGTATTTTATTAACGGTGTGGGTGTGATTATAGGGACCGGACAAATAGTGGCCGGAGCAGGTATAGTGGTGACTTCTATACTCACCGGTAATGTAATAGGTGTTATTGCAGGAGCAACTATAGTTTTGCATGGAGCAAATAATGTATACGAAAGTTTTCAAAATATAAAAATTAATCAGAATGATACACAAGGATTCTTGCGTAGTGGTTATGTGAAAACTGCCAAATTCCTCGGTTTCAGCGCGACTACAGGCCGTGTAGCATATAGTGTGGCTGACATATCTCTTTCAGGATATGGTTTAGCAAGAATGATTCTTAAACCAGATTCCTGGCGACTTTACCGTTATCTGCCATCAGATTTTATCAGAAATGTAAAAGTTGTTGGAGCGCCTTCATTAGCTTTGGAGGCGCTGGGAGATAGCATTACTCTTAAAAGCATTTACGACCAACGCTAAGAATTATATTAACTTATAATAAATTATCTTGGCTCCCAATTTTACGGGGGCCATAAAATAAAAAACCACAAGGACAATAAAGTAAACAAAAAGGTAAGAGTAAAAGCTACCATTATCAGACCTGATAAACTCAACAACACCAATAGCTGTAATAATAAAGACCATGAGTAAGACAACTTTAAAAACTCTGAGCAGGCGCCTTAAGGTTTCATGTATTGTCCAGCCCTCACCTTCTGACATACGTTCAACGTAAATCCTTTCCTTTTCGCTAAGTTTGCTTAAATCCACATTATCCATCGCACCTTTCCTTTATTTGCAAATCCATTATGAGCAATTTTAACCCGAATCTATTATGCAATATAGTATTTTGTGGGCTGGAAAACCTTCGGGAGGCATATTATAGCCACCCGAAAGGTTTTAAGAGAAAAGCAGAATTATGAACGGGCCGCTTTCTGAAAAAGGTGATCTACATGGCCTTTGCTTTTTCGCATTTAGCTACCAGCTTTTCGAAAAAGGGCGGCCAGTTCCGGCACCAGGATGACTGGATCATTTCTGGCACTGATATAGCCCGCCTGTACGCCGATCCGCCGCTTGCCCATCTGCCGGCCATGCCCGTTGCAGTACGGGCAATCCGAAACTGTGGCTGCTCAAAGGCAGAGCATAAGCCTCAAAATACCAGTGCCTGGCCGTCCTTGCGGCTTTCGGTGGCGGCTATCCAGAATCCCTGCGGATCGCGAACTATCGCCTGCGCGCCGCCGAAGCTGTAGGTCTGCAGCGGATCTTCCACCACGATGTGATGGCCCATCGCTCGTAAGGCGGCAATGACGTTGCGATCTAACGCCGGTTCGACAATCACTTCCCGGCCCGCCACCACGCGCCAGCGCGGCGCGTCAATGGCCGCCTGAGGATTCTGCTTATGCAGCATAATGCGCAGCGCCATTTGTAAATGCCCCTGCGCCTGCATCGGGCCGCCCATTACGCCAAACGACATCAGCGGCTGGCCGTCGCCGTCGAGTGCGAAAGCGGGGATAATGGTATGGAAAGCGCGCTTGCCGGCCGCCACCACGTTGGGATGCGTTTCCTCCAGCACAAAGCCTGCGCCGCGATTTTGCAGGCTGATGCCGGTATCGGGCACCACGACGCCAGAGCCGAAGCCCATATAATTTGACTGAATAAACGACACCATCATGCCGTTAGCATCGGCGGTAGAAAGGTAAACCGTTCCGCTCTGCTTCGGCGCGCCAAAGGTAAAATCGCCGGCCTGATGAGGATCGATCAGCGCGGCGCGTTCCCGCAGATAGTCGTCGCTCAGCAGCAGTTCAGCAGGAAACTCCATGTGCTCTTCGTCGGCGATATAACGTTCCAGATCCACCAGCGCCAGCTTCATCGCTTCAATAGAGAGATGCAGCCACTGCGCCGAATCCGGCTCGTAACGCTCAATATCCCACTGTTCCAGAATGCCCAACGCCATCAGCGTGGCGATGCCCTGACCGTTCGGCGGCAGCTCCTGCACCGAACCGCCGGCAAAAGGGCGGGAAAGCATCGTCACCCAGTCGGCGCGGTGGTTGTGCAAATCTTCCAGCGTCAGCGCCGCGCCGTGCTCTTTGGCGAAAGCGGCGATTTTTTCCGCCAGCTCGCCGCGGTAGAAAGCTTCGCCGTTGGTGGCGGCGATTTTCTCCAGGGTTTCCGCCTGGCGAGGATTGCGGAACAGCTCGCCGACGCGCGGCGGACGGCCTTCGGGCGCAAAGCAGGCGCTAAAGCCTGGCTGATCGCGCAGCTTCTGGTAGCCGCGTTCCCACAGGTGCCCTATCAGCGGCGACACCGGAAAGCCGTTACGCGCATAGTCGATGGCCGGCTGGGCCAGCGTGGTTAACGGCAGCGTACCGAAACGCTCCGCCAGCTCAACCCAGGCGGACACCGCGCCCGGCACGGTTACCGAATCCCAGCCAATCTCCGGCATCGCCTGCAAATGGGCGAAGGTTTCGCGTGACCAGGCGGCGGGTGCGCGGCCTGAAGCATTCAGCGCATGAAGTTCGTTGCCGTCCCAGACGATAGCGAAGGCATCGCTGCCAATGCCGTTGCCGGTCGGCTCCACCACGGTCAGGGCGATAGCTGTCGCAATCGCCGCGTCCACCGCATTACCGCCAAGCTGGAGCATTTTGATCCCGGCCTGTGCCGCCAGCGGCTGCGAGGCGGCGACGGCGTTGCGGCCCATCATCGGCACGCGATAAGACGGATAGCCCACGTTAAAATCACTGATTCCACTCATAGCGGTTCCTTAAAGTTAATCGTTGCGCGGATCGAGCGCGTCGCGCAGTCCGTCGCCCAGCAGATTAAAGCCCTGCACAATCAAAAAAATGGCAAGGCCGGGAAAAATGGACATCCACGGTGCCTGTTCAAGAAAGCCTTTGGCGGTGTTGAGCATCGCGCCCCAGGAAGGATTGGGCGGCTGCTGGCCCAGGCCCAGAAACGACAGGCTCGCCTCGGTAATAATGGCGGAAGCGACGGCCAGCGTGGCCTGCACCAGGATCGGCGACAGCACGTTGGGCAGCACATAGCGCAGCACGATCCAGCGATCGGGCAGGCCGATAGCGCGCGCGCCGTCGATATACTCTTCGTTACGGATAGCAATCACCTGGCCACGCGTCAGGCGGGCGAAGATGGGCATGGCCGACAGGCCGATAGCGATCATCGCATTACCCAGGCTGGGGCCAAGAAAAGCGCCCAGCGCAATCGCCAGGATCAGGAAAGGACAGGCCAGCAGCGCTTCGATAAAGCGTGAAATCACGCCGTCCCACAGGCCCTGTCGGTAACCGGCAATCAGCCCCAGCGGGACGCCAATCAGAATGGCGATCGCCACGGAAATACAGCCTGCCAGCAGCGAAGTGCGCGCTCCCCAAATCATCCGCGACAGAATATCGCGCCCCAGTTCATCGGTGCCGAGCCAGTGCATAGCGGAAGGCGCTTTGCGCACGGCCAGGAAATCGGCTTTGATCGGATCGAAAGGGGCCAGCCAGGGCGCGAGAAGCGCCATCGCCACAAACAGCGCCACAATCACCGCGCCGATCATCGCGCTTTTATTGCCGAGAAATTTTTTCAGCACCCGATTAGTGGGCTTGCGCAGGGCCACCGCGCCGCCAGCCGTCAGAACTTCACTCATGGTCAGCCTCGCATTTTCGGGTTAATCAGCACGTAAAGTACATCGGCCAGCAGGTTCAGCAGCAGAAAGCCAATAGCCACCACCAGCACCACGCCCTGCACCACGGCGTAATCGCGGTTAAACACCGCATCGACGATCATCTTGCCAAAGCCGGGCAGGGTAAAAACCTGTTCGGTCAGCACCGCGCCGCCCAGCAGTTCGCCAAACAATAGCGTTGTCAGCGTGATCACCGGCACCAGCGCGTTGCGGAAAGCGTGCTTCAGGATCACCTTTTTCGGCAGCAGCCCTTTGGCTCTGGCGGTGCGGATATAATCCGCCTTCAGCACGGCAATCATCGAAGCGCGCGTATGGCGCATCAGCGACGCGGCCAGGCCCGTTCCCAGCACCAGCGCGGGCAGCAGCAGCGTTTTCACATTTTGCGACACGCTCTCGCTCAGGCTGACGTAGCCGGAAGCGGGCAGCCACTGAAGATGCACGGAAAAGAGCAGGATCAGCAGAATGCCCAGCCAGAAATGCGGCACGGAGATACCGGAAAGCGCCACGAAATTGGTGGCGTGATCGACCCAGCTGTTTTTCCGCACCGCCGCGACGATGCCCATGCTGATGCCAACCAGCAGCGCCACTAGCATCGCCAGCAGCGACAGTTCCAGCGTCACCGGCAGCTTGCTGCTAATCAGCGCGGTCACCGGTTCCTGAGTACGAATAGAAGTGCCGAGATCGCCCTTCAGCGCGTTGCCCAGCCAGTAAAAGTACTGCGAAGGCAGTGGATCGTTCAGGTGATAATGCTCTCTTAGCTGCGCAATTACCGCCGGGTCACGCTCTTCGCCCGCCATCGCGAGGATCGGATCGCCCGGCAGCAGCTTTTGCAGCGAAAAGACCATTATGCTCACCAGAAACAGCGTCGGGATCGCCAGCAGCACGCGTTTACAGATCAGTTCCAGCATGGTCGCTCCTGCGCCTTACGGCGTCATCGTTACGCCAGCCAGGCGCACCAGCCCGTCCGGCCAGGCCTTAAAGCCCTGGAGTTTTTTGGTCATGCCAAAAATACGCGGTTCAAAATAGAGGTAAGCGATCGGCATATCGCTTTGTAGCTGCTGCACCACCTTGTTATACAACGCCTGACGGGCGGCTATATCGTTGGTCTGGCGGGCTTCGGTCAGCCAGCTATCCACCTGTGGATTGCCGTAGCGGCCATCGTTCAGGGTGCCTTTGCTGTTGATAAACGCGAAGATGCTGCCGTCAGGATCGGGACGGCCTGACCAGCCGGAAAGGCTGAGCTGAAAGTCGCCGCGCTGCTGGCGATCCAGCAAGGTAGCAAACTCGCTCATTTGCAGGTTCACGTTAAAGCCCGCCTCGCTGACCATCGCCTGGATCACCTGGCCTACCTGCTGCGAGGTGGGATTGTTGGTGACCAGCAGCGTTACGTTGAGCGGCGTTTTCACGCCGGCGGCGGCAAGCAGCGCTTTGGCTTTTTCCACGTCGCGCGCGGGAACGGGCAGCTTAACGTGGTAAGGGCTGACGGGGGAGAAAGCCTGATTAGCCGGCGTGTACTGGCCTTCAAACGCCACCTGATTCAGCGCGTCGCGATCGATAGCCAGCGAAAAAGCCTCACGCACGCGGGCATCTTTTGCAAACGGGCTGTCCGGCGCGGTTTTGCCGTTAGCGATATTAAAGGTGATGCCCTGATAGCCCAGTCCGGTGACTTTGACCAGGCTCAGGCGGCTGTCGGCGGTAACGGTTTTGACATCGCTGGCGGCAATGCCTTCGGTCAGATCGAGATCGCCGGAACGCAGATTAGCCAGGCGCACCGAGGCATCGGGAATGGGCAAAAAAACCACCTTATCAAAATGATAGGCCGACTTATTCCAGTAGTGGTCAAAGCGTTTCAGGACGATGCGATCCTGCTGCACCCGGCTGGCAAACTGATAAGGGCCGGAACAGACCGGATGCATGGCAAAATCAGGCTTTACGGCGGCTTTCGGCGCCAGCATTGTGCCAGCGCGATCGGTCAGCTGGCTGAGCAGCGCCGCGTCGGCATTTTTCAGATGCAGAATAACCTGAGAAGGCGAAGCCACCTCCACCGACTCAACGGAAGAAAGCTCGCTTTTACGCAGCGAGCCGGGCAGCGTCATGGCACGATCGAGATTGAATTTTACCGCAGCAGCATCAAACTTTTCGCCGTCCTGAAAAGTCACGCCCTGGCGCAGGTTCATGGTTAACGTTTTGCCGTCCTCGCTCCATTTCCAGTCGGTCGCGAGGCCCGGTACCACCTGTAGCTTTTCATCAATATCCACCAGACGATCGCAGAGCGCGGCAAAGACAAAGCGGCCATAGTAGGTGCGGGCAAGGTGCGGGTCGAGCATATCCGGATCGGCGCCCAGGCCGATCCGCAGCGTGCTTTCCGCCTGCGCCGGTAAGCTGCCCAGCAGCAGCAGGCCACTAAGGGCGGCGAGTGAAGTATGGCGTAGATTCATGGCGTTATCTCTCCCAAAGAGGTTAAAGCGCGGTGTTTTACCGCCCGATCGAATAGCGCGCGACGGCGCAGAAAAGCGTCTGAAGGCGGCGTAACGGTGATCACGCTGCGGTCACGGTTGATCTCCTGCCAGCGGTGGCAGGCCACCTGGCGGCCACCGGCAATCACCTGTTGAATAGGTTCCAGCACGCGGCATTCGTCGCTGACGTAAGGGCAGCGGGTATGAAAACGACAGCCCTTTGGCGGCGCGGCGGGATTGGGCAAGTCGCCCTGCAAAACGGGAATTTGGCGAGCGGCGCCCGGCTGCAACCGGGGAGCCGAAGCGATCAGCGCCTGGGTATAGGGATGCAGCGGCGCATCGAAAATTTCCTCTACCGTCGCCAGCTCTACAATCTGTCCCAGATACATCACCGCGACGCGATCGCTCATATGGCGGATCACGCCCAGCCCGTGCGCCACCACGATCATGGTCAGGCCAAACTGTTGCTTCAGGCTTTCCAGCAGATTCACTACCTGTGCCTGTACCGACACGTCCAGCGCGGAAACCGGCTCATCGCCCAGCAGCAGCTTCGGGCCGGAAGCCAGCGCGCGGGCAATACCGATACGCTGGCGCTGGCCGCCGGAAAACTCATGCGGATAGCGCCGTGCCCAGACGGCGGGAAGGCCAACCGTTTGCAGCAGTTCGGCGACTTTTTCCTGCCGTTGGCTGCCGGATAGCGACTCGTGCAGCCATAAGGGTTCGCCGACGATATGCTCCACGGTCATGCGCGGGTTAAGCGAGGCGAAGGGATCCTGAAAAATAATCTGTAGTTCACGACGCAGCTGATTCAGACGTGCGCCGCTGGCTTTGGTGATCTCTTCGCCCTGATAAAAAACCTGCCCCTGAGAAGGGGCGAGCAGCCGCAGCAGCAGCCGACCCAGCGTCGATTTGCCACTGCCGGATTCCCCGACAATAGCCAGCGTTTCGCCCGGCATCACCTGCAACGAAATGCGATCGACAGCCGTGACGTGAGGGTTGCGCTTAAATAGCCGCGTCGGGCCAGGAAAGGTTTTTGTTAAATCGCTACATTCAAGGATGGGTAAGGTCATGCGCATTCTCCAGACGTCACGTGCTCTTCCAGCGGGGCGCGAAAACAGGCGACCTGATGGCGGACGCCGATAGCTTGCAGGGCGGGTTTATGCTGGTGGCAGCGTTTTTCGGCAAACGGACAGCGGGTGGCGAAGCGGCAGCCCTGGGGCATCTGTTCCGGCAGCGGCACGGCGCCAGGAATGGTGGCCAGCGTAGTGGTGCGGGTAGCGGCGCCGGGAATGGAACCCATCAGGCCAATCGTGTAGGGATGCTGCGGATCGCGGAAAATTTCCGCGACGTCGCCGGTTTCGACCACCTGTCCGGCATACATCACCGCCACGCGCTGCGCCACTTCGGCAACCACGCCCAGGTCATGCGTAATCATCAGCACCGCCGTGCCGGTTTCCTTCTGCAAGCTGTTAAGCAGCGCCAGGATCTGCGCCTGGATGGTAACGTCCAGCGCGGTGGTAGGCTCGTCGGCAATCAACAGCTTTGGCCGGTTGATGAGCGCCATCGCGATCATCACGCGCTGGCGCATCCCGCCGGAAAGCTGGTGTGGATAGGCTTTCAGCCGCATTTCCGCCGCCGGGATCTGCACCTTTTCTAATATTGCCAGCGCTACGGCCATCGCTTCACGGCGGTTTACCGCATGATGACGCATCACGGCTTCGCTCAGCTGATCGCCCAGCGTGAAAGCGGGATTGAGCGAGGTCATCGGCTCCTGAAAAATCATCGCCAGCTCGTTGCCGCGCAGATCGGCATAGTCGCGTGCGTTCAGGGTTTGTAGCGGCCGATTGAGAAAAGTGATTTCGCCCTGAACGATCTCCGCGCTGTCGGGCAGCAGGCCCATCAGCGCCAGCGAGGTGATGCTTTTACCGCAGCCGGATTCGCCGACCAGCGCCAGCGTTTCGCCAGCTTCGACCTGAAGCGAAATATCGTCCAGCACGCTGACGGGACTGCCTTTAAAACGAACGTTGAGCTGGCGCAGAGCCAGCACCGGCGTTGTGGCCTTCATGGCAGCTCCTCTTTATCACCGCTGAGCGCTTCGATGAGCGCCTGTTGCAGCGCCAGTAAATGTTCACGCATGGCCGCGGCGGCCTCCTGCGGCTGCCGCTCCGCGATATGTTGCACCAGCCGCTGGTGATGGTCGTCGTAGCTGTGCAGCCGATCCGTCGTTCGCGCCAGCACGCGCAGGTGCTGCCAGCCCGGATCCCGGCGAACCGCGTCGACCGCGTCGAACAACCCCAGCATCAGACGGTTGCCTGCAGCTTCGGCGATAGCCCGGTGAAACGCGCTGTCCCACAGTTCGTGCCGATCGCTGTCGTCCGGGGCGATGCTCTGCATCCTCTCCATCAGCCGCTGCATCAGCGCAACCTGCTCGCCGCTGGCCCGCAGGGCGGCCAGACGAGCCAGCCCCGGCTCCAGCTGAATACGGGCCTCCATCACTTCCAGCAGATTTGAGCGCTGCGGCAAATCGTGCAGCGCCAGCGGCTGAACCGGCGCGGCCGGGCCGACAAACGTGCCTTTACCCTGCTTGCGCCAGATGCGGCCTTCTTCTTCCAGCACGTCCAGCGCCCGGCGGATCTCACGACGGCCCACGCAAAACCGTTCGGCCAGCTCCCGTTCAGTAGGCAGCGGGTTAGCCGGTTGGGCTTCCTGCTGCTGGATCAGCTGGCGCAGCTTTTCCAGCGCGGAATGGGAACTGGTGGAATTTGTTGTATCAGTCATGATTGGTTCGCTTCTTCAGCCCCTGAAATAGTGCGACGGCAGCGGTAATCGAACGGCCAGCCACGGAGATAACAGAGGCAAAAAGCGAACCAATATTGAATTGGTACGGCAGAGCGGCGCGGTTATTTACGTAAGCGTTTGAATTTAAATATTATAAATTTTACCTGTTCAGCCGGGTGGGAAACGGCAGGCAGTAAGATGCCGCTTTTTGGTGCAGATGTGGGCAGACATAAAGCGCCACCGGCGTGCAGATTAATGGCGGGGCATAGCAAATTGACCAGATAGCTTTTTCCGTAGCAGTAAAGGAGAGGCGCCAAATAATCAATCTGCCGGATTGTTAGTAATGGCATTTTTAATAATTAATCGGCCAGATTGTTATTAACAGGATTTTTAGCGCCGCCGAATAATCCATCTGTCGGATTGTTATTAATAGAATTTTTAGCGGCGCGGAATACTCACCCTGCCAGATTGTGAATAATCAAACGCTTAACCGGGCCGAATGTGGCGCAGGAACGCTCTGTTCTACGCCAGCGGCAAAGAGCAAAACCGCCACGCTGACGGCTACGCTTAATCTGCCCTAATGCGCCGCTTTATTTTTTCTGTCAGCAGCAAAGTTATCCATGTGTTAGGAATTTTCTGATAACTACCGTTCTGCTTACTCTCTGTCCAGTTTCCTGTAATCGTTACCACCTCAGGCCCCGTATGGCGTAGCCTGAAGCCGTCTGTCGGGATGTAAAGATTTTTGGCGTTCAGGTTTAAAAAATAGTCAAAAATTTGAGCGCAAAAGTTTGAGTTTGCGCCCATACTAAAAATCCTGGCGTTAACCTGCGCTGTCTCGATGAGCTCCTCAGGCTGTTGTTCGCCAGCATTCGGGATCTGGGCCTCAGATCCTCCCTCTGGTTGTTCACATTCGTGATTTTTATGAGGAGTGCTCTATGGAAGTTAAAGACCCAATGGGTGAGTTGTTGTCCAGCCTTGAGCACATTGTGCTTACGCGTGAAGTTATCCAGGCCGCTCCCGCATTAAAGGGTGAAGTGTTAATGCCCGAACCAAAACGCATACGGGAAATTACCGGCATGGAAGTTGATGAGTTTGCCCTGGCAATGGGCGTTAGTGTTTCCTCGGTTAAGAGCTGGGAAGCGAAGCGCAGTAAACCTTCGCGCAGTGCTCAAAAATTAATGCTGTTGATCCAATCAAATCCTTGTCTCAGCCGTGAGCTGCTGGGATAGTAAAAAACGGTCTTTTGCTGTGCCAGTAATTGAAAAACCCGCCCGCTGGCGGGTTTTGTGTTTTAAGATTTTGTCTTAGCTGCCGCAGCTGGCATGAGTGAAATCAATCAATATCACCTTATCTTTTCTGTACATCATATAATCCTGATTCTGCGCAACAGGTTTTCCGTGACAAAGGTATTGGGCGGTATCCGTCGTGACGCCACTGTCTGGCGCAGGCCACAGCGCTGAAAACCCATTATTTTTCATATAAGGGAAAGGCCAGTACCAGTTAGCGAAATAATCAGGAACCATTACTGAAAGCATCGGATAGTTTTTCAATGAGTTAGTATAAACAGGCGATCGCGGCGCCTGTCCGTTAAAGAACAAATAAAAACTTTCAGACGGTAGCTCCCGCATATCCCATTTTATTTCCTGAACCAGGCTCTGATTAAATTTATCCTGCTGGCGCAGCGCGTTGCCGTAAGCGTAATAAGCCGTCATGCCGTATACAACAGGGATCAGCAGCAGCCAGTTAGCCTGTTGTAGGCGGGGCGTCAGGGCATAATTAATGACTAAAGCGGCAAGAAGCATGAAGCCACTGACAGCGATCAACGAGCGAGCGGAGAGCAATGGATTTTGCAACAGCAGCAGGCTGCCAGGGATCATTAACAGGGCAATAAAAGGCGTAATCAATGCGATAACGGCAACGGCAGCGGCCATGACGTCGCGCTGACGGCGTAAAAAAAGCAGGCTTAACGCCAGAGCCGATAGCCACATAGCGATCGTTATGCCAAGCAGGTAGTGCATTCCGCCATGATTTTTAACCAGCGTATCGGCAATAAACTGGCTGTAGGCTTCACTATTCTCTGTCCATGTTTTCCACAGGTTGCCAACCGCCAGCGCCGGGTGATTGGCCTCGTTTTTTCCGGAGAAAGTGACCGTCAGAATAAGCTTCAGATAGATTACCGTGGCAAGCAGCACTTCAACGACGCGATGCAAGAGCGTGGTGAGGATTGCCTTCGCCGTATCCTGTCTGGCCATTTGCTGATAAAGCCCTGCCATTACCAGCAGAACCGCAATATTGATCGCCGTCTGGTACAGACAATAAATAGCAATCAACATCATCGTGCCTGTCACAAACCTTAGCCAGCGATTGTGTGAAGGAAGGCAAAAGTAAAGCAGGCTGAGACTGATGGCTGCCGTAAGCGTAAGAACATCAAATCGGTAGGAAAAGACTTCTGCCAGATAGGGGTTGGCAAAAAAAGTCAGCGGGATTAATACAAGGCCCGGTAACTGCCAGCCTGTAAGCGCTTTTTTCGTGACTTGATGCAGACTGAATGCCAGCATAAAAATGCTCAGCAGCAAAGGCAGGGGAAATATATCGGTCATATGCGAGCTGAGAAAAAGCAGCTTCATCACTATATCAGCAAGAGGACGTCCATCTGCCCCCCAGTTGGTATAGCCCAGGGTCGAGCGGCCAATATCGTCAATATAATAGTTGTTAGCGATAAGCAGCGGAAAAGCGAAGAGTGCAGTGCAACACAAAAGGTAACGAAAAGCGGGTTTCATACCATTGTACCTAAAGCGTTGATTGTATATTAATTAACTAAAGCCTTTCCACTCTCATTTACAATTCCGGCTTGCCCCGGCCCGCGCATTTCTCTACTCTACGCGGCTTTGCCCAACAGGGGACAGCCACATGCAGGTTAAAGGCCTGGCAGCAAAATCTGCCACTACTTCTCTTGAACCATTCGAATTTCAACGCCGCGAACTGCAAGCCGGCGATGTGCATATTGATATCCACTACTGCGGCGTTTGCCACTCCGATCTGCATATGGCGCGCAACGAATGGGGCGTCAGCACGTTTCCGCTGGTGCCCGGCCATGAAATTGTAGGCCGCGTGATTGCTACCGGCAGCGACGTTAGCACCTTCAAAGCGGGCGACCTGGTCGGTGTCGGCGTGATGGTCGACTCCTGCGGCCACTGCTCGCAGTGCAGTCAGGGCGAAGAGCAATATTGCGAAGCGGGCTTTACCGCTACCTATAACGGCGAAGAGAAAACGATCGGTGGTAAAACCTTCGGCGGCTATTCCGACAGCATCGTCGTAGACAGCAAGTTCGTGGTTAACGTGCCGGAAAACCTGACGCTGAGCGCGGTCGCGCCGCTGCTGTGCGCGGGCGTAACCACCTGGTCGCCGCTTAAACACTGGAATATTCAGCCCGGCCAGCGCGTGGGCGTTATTGGCCTGGGCGGTTTAGGGCATATGGCCGTCAAGCTGGCCAGCGCGCTGGGCGCGGAAGTGGTGCTGTTTACCACTTCGCCGGCCAAAGGCGAAGATGCGCTGCGCCTGGGTGCCAGCAGCGTGGTGGTGTCTAAAGATGCAGAGCAGATGGCGGCGCAGGCCAACAGCCTCGACTTTATTCTGGACTGCGTGGCCGCACCGCACGATCTCGATCCTTATCTCAACGCGCTGAAAACCAACGGTCATCTGGTGCTGGTCGGCATCCCGGATGCGCCGCACAAGTCGCCAAACGTGACGCCGGTCGTCTTTAAGCGTCTGAGCATTTCCGGCACCTCTATCGGCAGCATTGCGGAAACGCAGCAGATGCTGGATTTCTGCGGCGAGCACAACATTGTGTCAGACGTGGAAGTTATCCGTCTGGAAGACGTAGAAATGGCGTTTGAGCGGATGCTGAAAGGCGACGTGAAGTACCGCTTTGTGATTGATATGAAAGCGAAAGGCTAAAAAAAACCCGCCGTTATGGCGGGTTTGTTACCGTCAGCTTTAAACCCCTTCCCTCAGGTGGGAGGAGGATTTACTGCAGCAGAGAAATATCCGCAACTTCCAGGAACAGCTGGCGGAGTTTGGTCAGCAGGGTTAAACGGTTGATGCGCACTTCACGATCTTCCGCGTTCACCATGACTTTCTCAAAGAAGTTATCCACGGCGGCGCGCAGCTGCGCCAGCTCGATCAGCGCATCCTGATAGCGGCCTTCCGCGAAGTAAGGCGCCAGCTTGCTGCTTAAGGCAGACACGTAGGTCGCCAGCTGGATCTCTTCGTTCTCTTTCAACAGCGAGGCCTGCACGCTGTCGTTCAGCGTTTCGCTGGATTTCGCCAGAATGTTGGAGACACGCTTGTTAGCCGCCGCCAGCGCAGCCGCCTCTTCCAGGGTGCGGAAGTGGGACACGGCTTTCATACGCGCGTTGAAATCCGCCGGACGAGTAGGGCGACGAGCCAGCACGGCCTGGATGGTGTCGATGCTGTGGCCTTCTTCCTGATACCAGGTGCGGAAGCGACCCAGCATAAAGTCGATCACGTCATCGACCACTTTCGCGTTGCTCAGCTTGCTGCCATACAGGCGCACCGCTTCTTCGGTCAGCGTTTGCAGATCCAGCGGCAGATTCTTCTCGACGATAATACGCAGCACGCCCAGCGCGGCACGACGCAGCGCGAACGGATCTTTATCGCCTTTTGGATGCTGGCCGATGCCGAAAATACCCGCCAGCGTGTCCATCTTGTCGGCAATCGCCAGCGCGCAGGCGACCGGGTTGGACGGCAGTTCATCACCGGCAAAGCGCGGCTGATACTGCTCGTTCAGCGCCACGGCAACGTCTTCCGCTTCGCCATCATGACGGGCGTAGTGCATGCCCATCACGCCCTGCGTGTCGGTGAACTCGAACACCATATTGGTCATCAGGTCGCATTTGGACAGCAGACCGGCGCGGGTCGCATGATTGACGTCAGCGCCAGTCTGTGCGGCAATCCAGCCAGCCAGCGCCTGAATGCGGTCGGTTTTATCGCGCAGCGTGCCCAGCTCTTTCTGGAACAGAACGGTTTCCAGACGCGGCAGATTGTCTTCCAGACGCTGTTTGCGATCGGTATTAAAGAAGAATTCCGCATCGGCCAGACGAGGACGCACCACTTTTTCATTACCGGCGATAATCTGCGACGGATCTTTCGACTCGATGTTGGTCACAAAGATAAAGTGCGGCAGCAGCTTGCCCGCATCGTCGTAAACCGGGAAATACTTCTGGTCGCCTTTCATGGTGTAAACCAGCGCTTCGGCCGGCACCGCGAGGAACTTCTCTTCGAATTTTGCCGTCAGCACTACCGGCCACTCTACCAGCGAGGCGACCTCTTCCAGCAGGCTGTCGCTCAGATCGGCATGGCCGCCAATCTCTTTCGCTGCGGCTTCGGCATCGGCTTTGATCTGCGCTTTACGCGCCTCGAAGTCGGCCTGCACCTTGCCGCGCTCCAGCAGGATCTGCGGGTATTGATCGGCATTATCGAGAGTGAATTCCGGCTCGCCCATAAAGCGGTGGCCGCGAATAGTGCGGGCGGAGTCGATACCCAGAATGGTGGCCGGAATGCTCTCTTCGCCCAGCAGCAGCGTCACGGTGTGTACCGGACGCACAAACTGCACGTCGGAATCGCCCCAGCGCATCAGTTTAGGAATAGGCAGCTTCGCCAGCGAGGTGGCAACCATCGCAGGCAGCAGCGACTGCGCGCTTTCGCCTTTCATATGGGCGCGATACAGCAGCCATTCGCCTTTGTCGGTGCTCAGACGCTCGGCCTGATCGACGGTGATACCGCAGCCGCGCGCCCAGCCTTCCGCCGCTTTGGTGGCGACGCCGTTGGCATCAAAAGCCGCGGCGATGGCCGGGCCGCGCTTTTCCACTTCGCGATCGGGCTGCGCAGCGCTTAAGTCTGCGACCTTCAGCGCCAGACGACGAGGCGCGGCATACCAGTTTACTTCGCCGTGCGTCAGGCCGGCGGCATCCAGTTCGGCGGTAAAATTCGCGGCAAAGGCTTCGGCAAGATTGCGCAGCGCCTTCGGTGGCAGCTCTTCGGTGCCGATCTCCACCAGAAATGTTTTTTCAGTCATGGCTGCCTCTTATTTTTTATTGCACATCGGGAAGCCCAGCGCCTCGCGAGACGCATAGTAAGCTTCAGCCACGGCTTTGGTCAGGGTGCGGATGCGCAGAATATAGCGCTGGCGCTCGGTCACGGAGATAGCTTTACGCGCGTCCAGCAGGTTAAAGGTATGACCTGCCTTCAGGATGCGTTCGTAGGCCGGCAGCGGCAGCGGTTTTTCCAGCTCCAGCAGGCTTTTTGCTTCTTTTTCGTACTGCTCGAAGCAGGTAAAGAGGAAGTCGACGTCGGCATACTCAAAGTTATAGGTAGACTGCTCCACCTCGTTCTGATGGAACACGTCGCCGTAGGTGGTTTTCCCCAGCGGGCCGTCGCTCCAGACCAGATCGTAAACGCTGTCCACGCCCTGGATATACATCGCCAGACGCTCCAGGCCATAGGTGATTTCGCCGGTCACCGGCTTGCACTCCAGGCCGCCGACCTGCTGGAAGTAGGTGAACTGCGTCACTTCCATGCCGTTCAGCCAGACTTCCCAGCCCAGGCCCCACGCGCCCAGCGTTGGGTTTTCCCAGTTATCTTCCACGAAGCGGATATCGTGGACAGTCGGATCCATACCCAGCTCTTTCAGCGAGCCGAGGTAGAGTTCCTGAATATTGTCCGGTGACGGCTTGATGATCACCTGGAACTGATAATAGTGCTGTAAGCGGTTCGGGTTTTCGCCGTAGCGGCCGTCGGTAGGACGGCGGGAAGGCTGCACGTAGGCCGCGGCAATCGGCTCCGGCCCCAGCGCGCGCAGACAGGTCATCGGGTGAGAGGTGCCCGCGCCGACTTCCATATCCAGCGGCTGCACGATGGTGCAGCCCTGGCGTGCCCAGTAATCCTGTAAGGTCAGGATCAGACCCTGAAATGTCTTGGTATCAAACTTTTGCATGTTGTTTTCGCACGCGAGACGGTTTTAAAAGTGGGCGTCAGTATACCCTTTGACCGTCGGTTAGTCAGCCCGATGTTGGCCGAAGAGGCGCGGATGCCGCCGCAAAGCCTCTTTGGCTGTTCTCTGTTCCGTCTGCGTGCCTGCCTGAAAACACTTATAGCGGGTAAGCAACTCGCTTACCCGACGGGAGTTTGACATCAATAGAAAGTTCTCCGCCCAGCGCGGCCACGTAGCGTTTAAGCGTGGACAGGCGCGGATCGTTATCAACACGCTCCATACGGGCGACGGCGGGTTGTTTAACGCCAAGCGTTGCGGCGAGTTCAGTTTGTGAAATTTGCAGCTCTTCACGCATCTGCGCCAGCGTGATTTCGCGCACCATTTCTTCGGCCCGCTCCTCGATTTTAGCGCGGCGTGCGGGGCTTACTTCGTTCATCAGTTCGTCTAACGTTGCCATTACCGGGCCTCCAGTTTCGCCAGATGAGCTTTGTACTCAGCCTCAGCGAGAGTGATATATTTTTTATAGAACCTACGGTCGCCTGTTTTGTCGCCAGCACAAAGGAAAATAGCCTGACGAACAGGATCAAAAGCAAATAACGCCCTTATCGGCCTGGCTTTGAATGACAGACGTAGCTCCTTCATATTCGGATAGATTGAGTCATTCAGGGTATCGACCAATGGCCGTCCAGTATGGGGGCCTTCTTTTCTCAACACGAGAAACGCCGCTAAGATTTCGTCCTGCAAATCTTCGGGTTGCGCAAAAAACCAGGCATCAAACCGTTTTGTTGTTATGATTTTCCACATGATCGTCCCTGATCTGTAATTATAACGTTTAAGTTATAATCAAATTTATAATGAATTCATTATAATTTCAAGAGAGGTAAAGGTTGCAGGACGACGGGCTGGTGTTAAAAAAGCTAACCAATTAAAAAAACATCATGGCGTGGAAAGATGCAGGCCTGCTCCTGTCTGATATTCCCCTGGCGCAGGTTGTTGAAAACTTGCCGCCTGGCTACCCTCTGATACGCATTGGTGCCAGCAGAGGAAAACATGAAGGACAAGATAGCCTGGATAGATAACCTGCGGGCGGTGGCCTGCCTGATGGTGATTATGATCCACACCACCACCTGGTACGTGACCAACGCGCCAAAAGTAGGCGAACATACGTGGGATCTCTCCAATCTGCTGAACTCCGCTTCCAGAGTCTGCGTGCCGCTCTTTTTTATGATTTCCGGCTTTCTGTTCTTTGGCGAGCGCAGCGCGCAGAGCCGTCATTTTCTGCGCATCGTGCTCTGCCTGGCGTTTTACAGCGCGGTGGCGCTGGCCTATATCACGTGGCTGACGCCTATCAGCCAGGGGATTTCCATCCGGCTGCTTTTGCAGAAGCCGGTGTTCTATCACCTGTGGTTTTTCTTCGCGATTATCGCTATCTACCTGCTTTCGCCCCTTATTCAGGTCAAAAACGTGCGGGCGGGCTATCTGGCGGCGGTGACGCTGGTGCTGGCGGTGCTGGCGAATCCCAACACGGTGGATCAGTCGGTCGGGCATTTTCACTGGCTGCCGCTTAATCTTTATATCAACGGCGACAGCTTCTACTACGTGCTCTACGCGCTGTTTGGCCGCGCTATCGGCACGATGAATACCGGCGGACGCGCCGTCAGCTGGCTGGCCGGCACGGTTTTTATCGCCTGCGTGGCGGCTATCGCGCTGGGCACTAAAAAGCAGATGGCGATTAACGGCGCCTTTGCCGATACCTGGTATCTCTACTGCGGCCCGGCGGTCTTTATCGCGGCGGTCAGCCTGCTGGTGCTGTTTAAAAACGTGCTGAACGCGCGAATTTTACCGATCTTAGGCGTTATTTCCCGTAATTCCCTGCCAATTTATGGTTTCCACGCGCTGTTTATCCACTTTATGCGGACGCATCATCTTGATCATACCGATCGGCCGCTGCTGGATATCCCGCTGGTGTTTACGCTGACGCTGCTGGGCAGTTTGCTGTTGGCGCTGGCGCTGAGAAAACTGGATAAGCGGCATTTTGTCAGTTAAGGCTGACAGGTCACCGCCGTATCCGGGGTGCCGTAGCCCATCACTTCCAGCAGCTGTCGGGCGTGCTGTACCGCATCCTGACGGTGCGCAATGCCCATCTTCTGATAAAGATTACGGATATGGGTTTTGATAGTCGTCGCCGCGACGTCCAGCTCTCCCGCGATCTGCTCGTTGCTGTAGCCCGAATAGATCAGCCCCAGCACCTGCCATTCCCGCTGGGTTAACGGGCTGGTGCGGATCAGCTCCGGCACCTGCGGATGGCTCAGCAGTTTACTGACAAAGCTTTCGTCAAAATGGGCAAACTTATGCCGATGGTGCTGATTAAGTTCACGCAGGATCTGCTGCGCCCTGCGTTGTTCCAGCTCCGGCAGCAGGTTCAGCTGCAGCAGCTGCCGGAGCTGCTGCGCCATCATTTCGCCTTCAATCACGAAATGGCTGATAAAACCGGTGCGGTTTGCCAGGCTCAGCGCTTCGATCAGCACGCGCTGCGCGTCGCTTTTCCTGCCCGTTCGCCAGTATAAGAGGTTGCTTAACAGTAGGTTACGGTTTAAATCGCTGGTGAGGCGCAGCTGGCGCGCGTTGCTGTTCAGCTCGTCCAGCACCACCTCCGCCTCGCTGAACTGCTCCAGCAGGATCTGTACGCGCGCAATCGAGCGCCACTGGCCCTGCTGAAAATGATTATCCGCGCCGCCCGGTTTACCGGCCTGCTGGAGCCAGCGCTGCGCGGCGGTTTTATTGCCGGTCAGCTGCCAGTAAATCACCCGGCTTTTATCGGTATTGGTCACCCAGTCGCTATGATACTGGCCGGTTTTGATCAGGTTCTCGCAGCGCTGCAAATAGTGCTGCGCGTTATCAAGCTGACCACGAGCCAGCGCGCATTTCGCCAGCATCGCCAGACACTGAAGCTGCTGCTGCGGCTGGAAATTGCTTAATACTTCCAGCCCCTGGCGAGCAGCCTGTTCGGCGTCGTCCAGCCTTGACCATGACCACAGCACCTGAGAGCGCAGGCGCAGCAGGAATTCGTGCATCGGCAGCTGTTCAAGGTGCTGTTCATGCACCAGCTCAAAGGCGCGATCCTGCATCTCGAAGGCGGCCTGTAAAAATCCCTGCGCAATTAAAATTTCACTTTGCTGGAGCAAGGCCCAAAGCGCGTAGTGGTACACCTGAAAGCGTCTGGCTATCTGTTCGGTCTGCTGCATCAGCGGCAGCGCGCGCGCCAGATCGCCTTTGCAGTGCTGGATTTCGCCGGTGACCGAGGTCGCCACTATGCGGCTGTAATAGCTGTTATGCGGCAAAAAGCGCAGCGCTTCCGTCGCCAGCCGGGCGGCTTCTTCCTCACGACCATCGTTGATCGCCACCTGAGCGCGCAGGGCGTTAAATTCAGCGGCAAGCTCCTGCGTCATGGAGATATTCCTGCGCTGCATCTCGCTTTCCGCGCGGGAAAGCAGCGCGTCGACTTCAACATAGCGGTGCTGGCTTTGGATCAGCCAGGCCTGGAGCAGCACCAGCTTAGGATTGACGATCAGCTGGTCATAGCGCAGGGCGTTCAGGCACTCTTCCAGCAGGGCCAGCTCGCTTTGGTTAAACAGCGCCCACGCGTGCTGTAGCAGGATATCGCGCAGCAGCCCGGTATCTTCCGCGCTCAGCGCGTGATGGATAGCTTCGGCCGGAAAACCCTGCGCCAGCCAGCCTTGTGCAGCGGCGCGATGGATTTCCGGCAGCTCTGCGGCCAGCTCCCACTGGCAGCGCTGCCGCAAAAAAGAGGCGAACAGCGGATGGAAGTTAAACCACTCGCCGGTGCCGTCCATGCGGTGAAGAAACAGACCCTGGCTTTCCAGATTTTCCAGCCGCTGCTGCCCGTTATCGCTGCCGGTCAGACGGACGATCAGCGCGTCGTTCATCGAGCGCAACAAAGAGCAGCGCAGCAGAAAATCGCGGGTGGGCGTATCGACCCGATCCAGCACTTCCTCGACCAGATATTGCGATAAATGGCTGGCGTTCAGGCCGGTCAGCTTGCGCGCGGAATGCTGGGTAGACTGTAAAGCCGGCGTAGAGGACTGGCTGGCCGACAGCGCAATCAGCTGTAGCGCCGTGGCCCAACCGGCAACGTTGTCGCAAAAGCGATTGCTGTCCGCCTGTTCAATGGGCTCTTTCAGGCGGCAGTCAAAAAACTGCTGGGTTTCGCTGTGGGTAAAGGCCAGTTCGGAGACGATAAGCTCCAGCAGCTGGCCGCGCACGCGTAAATTGGCGATGCCCAGCGGCGGCAAGGTGCGCGACAGGATCACCAGTGAGAAATTATCGGGCTGATGGCGCAGAAAAAAGCGCATCCCTTCATGAATATCCGCATTGGTAATCAGATGATAGTCATCGATTACCAGCATCACCGGCTGCTGCCAGTCGGCAAGCTCGACGAACAGCTGGGCGAACAGCGCGTTCAGGCTGGCGTACTGGTGCTTTTGACTTAAGGCTTCGCTCTTCACGCAGTGGCCGCCGGTGGCCTGCTGCACCGCCGCAATCAAATAACTGGCAAAACGTTCCGGCTTATTGTCGCTTTCATCCAGCGAATACCAGCCCAGCGCGTTTTTTCCTGCCGCCCAGTGCGCCATCAGCGTTGTTTTGCCGTAGCCGGCCGGGCTGGTAACCAGCGTCAGACGATAGTCCGGGACGACCGCCAGCCGGGCCAGTAAACGTTCGCGTACCACCGTATCTTGCAGCCGCATCGGGCGGCTCAGTTTTGAAGGGATAAGCATAATTTTGGATTCTTATAGGAAGCGTCAGCGGGGCGGCTAATTATTTCAAAGCCCGTAATTAATCATTTTTTCTAAAGTCCGCCTCCAATCCGTTGATTGCAAGCAGGATAAGCTTTTATGTTGCATTTAGTCGTACTTCGTCACATTTTTTTAATCACGCTTTTCGCTGTGCTATTCGCCTTAGTCGCGCCTTCCCCTACGCCCTGCTGCTCCTCCCTTTCTAATCGCCGTTGGGAGGATGATCCGCACGCTGCAAATCGGCAGCATGAGGGAAATTCAGGGATTATGAGGACAGGTCATGCAGGCAATATTCAGTAAAACCACGTTTATGGCGGCGCTGACGCGCCAGTGCGCGCCGTATCAGCCGCAGGCGATGACGCAGCACCAGTGGTGGCAGGCGGTCAGCGCCGCACTGGCCGAACAGCTGCTCGCCAGCCCGCCAACGCCGCCGTCAGGGCAGCAGCGGCACGTTAACTATATTTCGATGGAATTTTTGATCGGCCGCCTGACCGCCAATAATCTGATCAATCTTGGCTGGCTGGATGATGTCAGCGAAGTGCTGAAAAAACAGGGCGTTAACCTGACCGACGTGCTGGAGCAGGAAGTCGATCCGGCGCTGGGCAACGGCGGACTGGGGCGCCTGGCGGCCTGCTTTCTGGACTCGATGGCAACCGTGGGCCAGCCTGCGGTGGGTTATGGTCTTAATTATCAGTACGGGCTGTTTCGGCAGTCCTTTTACGACGGCGCACAGCAGGAAGCGCCGGACAGCTGGCATCGCGAAACCTACCCCTGGTTTCGGCGCAACGGCTCGCTTGCCGTGAGCGTCGGCTTCGGCGGCAAGCTCAGCAAAGACGCACAGGGCCGGGAGCAGTGGCAGCCCGCTTTTTCGTTGATGGGCGAGGCGAGCGATCTGCCGGTGGTCGGCTATCAAAACGGCATCACCCAGCCGCTGCGCCTGTGGCAGGCCGTCGCGATGCAGCCTTTCGATCTGGGCCTGTTTAACGACGGCAAATATCTGGAGGCGGAGCGGCAGGGCGTAGAGGCGGAAAAGCTGACGAAAGTCCTCTACCCGAACGATAATCACCAGGCGGGCAAGCGGCTGCGCCTGATGCAGCAATATTTTCAGTGCGCCTGTTCGGTAGCGGATATCCTGCGTCGTCATCACGCGGCGGGTCGAAAAATCGCAGATCTGCCGCAGTACGAGGTGATCCAGCTGAACGATACCCATCCGACCATCGCCATCCCGGAGCTGCTGCGCATTTTGCTGGATGAGCACCAGCTCGACTGGGATGCGGCCTGGTCCATCGTCAGCCGTACCTTTGCCTATACCAACCACACGCTGATGCCGGAAGCGCTGGAATGCTGGGATGAAAGGCTGGTGCGCAGCCTGCTGCCGCGTCATTTTTCGCTGATTAAGCAGATCAATGCGCGCTTTAAAGTGCTGGTGCAGCAGCGCTGGCCGGACGATGCCGACGTTTGGGAGCGGGTGGCTATCCACCATAACCGCCAGGTGCGGATGGCGAATCTTTGCGTGGTCAGCGGCTTTGCGGTCAACGGCGTCGCCGCGCTGCATTCCGAGCTGGTGGTCAAAGATCTGTTTCCGCATTATCACCAGCTGTGGCCGGAGAAATTTCATAACGTCACCAACGGCATCACGCCGCGTCGCTGGCTCAGGCAGTGTAATCCTGCGCTCTCCGCGCTGATCGACAGCAAGCTGAACGCCGAATGGGTGACGGATCTGGATGCGTTAAAAGGGCTGGAGGCTTTTGCCGACGACCAAAACTTCCACCAGCGCTATCGGCAAATCAAGCAGGAAAACAAACACAGGCTGGCGGCCTGGGTGCAGCATACGATGGGGATTACGCTCAACCCGGCGGCGATCTTCGATGTGCAGATCAAGCGCCTGCACGAGTACAAGCGCCAGCACCTGAATTTGCTGCATATCCTCTCGCTTTACCGCCAGCTGCGTGATAATCCGCAGCTGGACATGGTGCCGCGCGTGTTCCTGTTCGGTGCCAAGGCCGCGCCGGGCTACTATCTGGCCAAAAATATTATCTACGCCATCAACAAGGTAGCGGAAAAAATCAACAACGATCCGCTGGTCGGCGATCGCCTGAAAGTCGTGTTTATTCCTGACTATAAAGTGTCGGTGGCGGAGCTGATGATCCCGGCGGCCGATGTGTCAGAGCAAATCTCCACCGCCGGCAAAGAGGCCTCCGGCACCGGCAATATGAAGCTGGCGCTGAACGGCGCTATCACCGTCGGCACGCTTGATGGTGCCAATGTGGAAATTGCTGAACAGGTCGGCAGCGAGCATATCTTTATTTTCGGTCATACCGTCGATGAGGTAAAAGCGCTGCTGCGCAAAGGCTATAACCCGCTGAGCGTGCGTAAAAAGGATAAGCATCTTAATAAGCTGCTGACCGAACTGGAAAACGGCTTCTTCAGCGACGGTGACAAAGAGGCGTTCAGGCCAATGCTGGATAGCCTGCTTGCAGGCGGCGATCCTTATTTAGTGCTGGCGGATTTCGCGGAATACTGCGCCGCACAGCGGCAGGTTGAAGCGCTGTACCGCGATACGCAGCAGTGGACGCGCAGCACCATCCTGAACACCGCCAGAGTCGGCATGTTCAGTTCGGATCGCGCCATCCGTGACTATCAGCAGCGCATTTGGCAGGCGAAACGCTAAGGAGCGCAGATGGAAAAGAAGATGCTGGAGCAGGCGGCGACGGAGGCGGGTATCGCTTCCGGTTTTATTAACGCCCACGGGAAAACCCAGACCATCTCGGCAGCAACCCGGCGCGAGCTGCTGCAGGCGATGGGCTGGCGCGCGGGACGGCAGCTGCCGCTAAGACCGGTGCCAACGGTAAAGGTTTTTACCAGCGGCGAACGCTTTGCGCTTTCCGTAGAGGGCGAAGGCGAATACCACTGGCACTTTTGCCCGGAAGAGGGCGCGAGCCTGACGGGCAGAGTCCACGGCAGCATGACGCTGGCCCTGCCGGAAAACCTTGCCACGGGCTATCACCTGCTGACGCTGAGCCGTCCCGGCCAGCGCTGGGAATGCCGGATCATCGTGGCGCCCAGGCGCTGCCACGAGCCGGAGGCGCTGCTGGCCGGTAAAAAGCTGTGGGGCGCCTGCGTGCAGCTTTACACCTTGCGTTCTGAGCGCAACTGGGGCATCGGCGATTTTGGCGATCTGACCGTAATGATCGACAACATTGCTGCGCGGGGCGGCGCCTTTGTGGGTCTGAACCCTATCCACGCGCTTTTTCCCGGCAACCCGGAAGCGGCCAGCCCTTACAGCCCTTCGTCCCGCCGCTGGCTGAACGTTATCTATATCGACGTCAGCGCGGTGGCTGACTTTCGCCTGAGCGAAGCCGCACAGCGCTGGTGGCATTCTGCGGCTACGCAGCAGGCGTTACAGGCGGCGCGGGCTGCGGAGTGGGTGGATTACGCGCAGGTTATGGCGCTGAAGCTGGCGGGACTGCGGCTGGCCTGGCAGCATTTTCTCGGCCGTGACCCGCAGGAAGCTGAACGGCAGGCCTTTACCCGCTTTACCGAACAGGGCGGAGAAAGCCTCTGGTTTCAGGCCGCCTTTGATGCGTTATATCAACACTTTCAGGCGGAAAGCGGCGAGGCGCGGGGCTGGGATCGCTGGCCGGAAGCGTACCGCAACGCGCGGGGGCCAGAGGTCAGAGCCTTTTGCCAACAGCATGCGCAGGAGGTGGCGTTTTACCTCTGGCTGCAATGGCTGGCCGAAACGCAGCTGGCGCAGTGCTATCAAACCAGCCGGAAAATGCCGACGGGGTTATATCGCGATCTGGCAGTCGGCGTGGTGGCCGACGGCGCGGAAACCTGGAGCGATGGCGATCTCTACTGCCTGAAGGCTTCCGTAGGCGCGCCGCCGGATATTCTGGGGCCAAAAGGACAGAACTGGGATTTACGACCGATGGATCCCCGCACGATGATCGACCGTGCCTACCAGCCTTTTATCGACCTGCTGCGATCGAACATGATCCACTGCGGCGCTTTGCGGATCGATCATGTCATGGCGCTGCTGCGCCTGTGGTGGATCCCGGCAGGCGAAACGGCGGATAAAGGCGCCTATGTCCACTATCCGGTTGACGATTTGCTGGCGGTGCTGGCGCTGGAAAGCCAGCGGCATCGCTGCATGGTGATCGGCGAGGATTTGGGAACGGTGCCGGTAGAAATCGTCACTAAGCTGCGGGAAAGAGGCGTTTATTCCTACAAGGTGCTGTGGTTTGAGCGGGATGCGCAGAACGGCTTTCGCGCGCCGCAGTCCTGGCCGCTCCAGGCGATGGCTACCCTGACGACGCACGATTTACCGACGCTGCGCGGCTACTGGCAAAGCGACGATCTGACGCTGGGCGAAAAGCTGGGCCTCTACCCGGATAAAATGGTGCTACAGGGGCTTTGTGCCGATCGGCAAAGGGCGCGCCAGAGCCTGCTCGCCAGCCTGGAGCATTATGGCTGTCTTCCGCAGGGAAGCGTCAGCGCGGGCGCCACGCTGACGCCTGCCATCCGCCGGGGCCTGCAACGCTATGTGGCCGACAGCGCCAGCGCGCTGCTGGGTCTGCAGCCGGAAGACTGGCTGGATATGGCGACGCCGGTCAATATTCCCGGCACCAGCAGCGAATATCCCAACTGGCGGCGCAAGCTCAGCCATACGCTGGAGGCGATGTTTGCCGACCCGGAGGTGAATGCGTTAATCAGGGATGTCGATCGGCGGCGGCGTAAGGTATCGGTGGATTAAAAAAGCGGCCTGAGGGCCGCTTTGCCGTGTCATCATGGCCGCAGAAACTGTTTTACTGTCGGATTTATTCATTAAAAGCTTCAAACGGTAATTTAAACCGCGCCGCCAGACGCGCCTTGTGCTTATCGGTGAGCGCGCGCTCACCGCGCAGAATACGACTCACGTAAGAGCGTTGGCCAATTTCTTCCACAAAGGAGGATTGCGTCAGCTTGTGCTGATCCATCAACACCCGCAGTAAGGCAACGCCGCGAGGCAGCCTTGCAATGCGTGCATTGAACTCAGCGAATTCAGGCGCGTTATCTTCATAGCGGGCGACTTTATCAGCCAGCATATCCACTAATGGGCTATCAGGATCGTGTTCGATAAGATACTCCACCAGTTCAAGCGCCTGCTCGTAATCTTTTTTGCTGGTGCTGCCGCCTAAAAAAGGGACAATTTTAACCAGGTCATTGGTTGCCTGAATGGCTTCGGTAATCATTCTTTACTCTCCCGATACTTCTTAACCAGCTTGTCGTAGTCAGCATGGGTAACGATATGCTTGATAAAAATCTTGCCCCGCTCAAAGTCTGCAAAAAACAGCATCCTCAGGTTATTGCCGCCGACATCAATCACCCACCATTTGTTCCTGTATTTCATTCGGTCGAGGCTGGGAAACTGTGCCTTTAACGCATCCGGATTGGCAAAAACACCGCTTTTTAAAACCAGCCAGGTCGCATCCAATGCGGCTGCATCGTTTGGGAATTTTTCTGCCGCTTCCCTGAACGGCTCCCTTGAAATAACGTGCATGCTTCCCTCAGCCACGTTCCAACGTGGAAACATGATAGCGCAACCTTGTGATGTTTCCAATATGGAAACATCACAAGGTTGTGGTGGATAAAGCAGGTCCTTACACAACGGCAGAAGGCGCAGCGGTAATAAACATCGGCAAAAATGAGGAAAGGTATATTGAGCAATAACGGTACAGGTACCGCTATTTTCAGTGCTAATCCTGTAGCAGCGTGCAATAACGCATAACTTCCGGGCAGCCTGGCGCTACCCGGAACTGCCTTATCCTTTCACCCCGCCAGCGGTCAGGCCGCCCACCAGCCAGCGCTGAGCAATCAGGAACACGGCGGTGATAGGGATAGCGGAAAGAATGGCCGCCGCCGCAAAATCGCCCCACAGATAGTTTTGCGGGTTCAGATATTGCTGCATTCCCACCGCCAGCGTATAGCTGTTGACGTCACGCAGCAGCAGGGAAGCCACCGGCACCTCGGTAATAGCGGCAATAAACGACAGGATAAACACCACCGCCAGGATCGGCACCGAAAGCGGCAGCAGCACCAGCCGGAACGCCTGCCACGGCGTGGCGCCATCCAGCGCCGCCGCCTCTTCCAGAGAGTTATCGATAGACTCGAAATAGCCTTTGATCGTCCAGACATGCAGCGCGATGCCGCCCATATAGGCGAAGATCACCCCGCCGTGCGTATTCAGCCCCAGAAAAGGAATATAGAGGCCCAGACGATCGAACAGGGCGTAGAGCGCCACCAGCGACAGCACGGCCGGAAACATCTGGAAAATCAGCATCCCTTTCAGCAGCGGGCTTTTGCCGCGAAACTTCATGCGGGCAAAGGCGTAGGCGCAGGTTGTGGAGAGCGCCACGATGCCGACGGCGGTAATCAGGGCGATTTTCACAGAGTTCCACAGCCACAGCATCACCGGAAACGGCGGCGGCGTCACCGTGCCGTTCTCGTTGGTGACCGCTATCCCCAGCGCCAGCTTCCAGTGGTCCCACGAAATGGTGTCGGGGATCAGGCTGCCGGTCGCAAAATTGCCGGGCCGCAGCGAAATGGCGAACACCATCAGCAGCGGGAACAGGATCAGGGCGATAAAGCCCAGCAGGAAAAGGTGCGTCGCCAGCAGCCTGAGGCGCTGCGACTTCGGTTTTACCATCGCCATAATGCTTCCTTAATCAAATTTCATGCGGGAGGCTTTCAGGTTGATCACCGCCAGCACGCCCACCAGCAGGAAAATCAGCGTGGCGATGGCGGCGGCCAGGCCAAAATCCTGTCCGCCGCCGCCCTCAAAGGCGATACGCCAGGTGTAGCTGACCAGCAAATCGGTGTGCCCGGCCGGCGTGGTGGTGCCAATCCGGTCGGGGCCGCCGTTGGTCAGCAGCTGAACCAGCACAAAGTTATTAAAATTAAAGGCAAAGCTGGCGATCATCAGTGGCGTCAGCGGCTTGATCAGCAGGGGCAGCGTAATCAGAAAAAAGTTCTGGATCGGCGAAGCGCCATCCATTGCCGAGGCCTCGTAAAGATCGTCAGGAATGGCCTTCAGCAGCCCCATGCACAAAATCATCATGTAGGGATAGCCGAGCCAGGTATTAACGATAATCAGCATGGTTTTGGCGGTCAGCGGATCGCTGAACCACGCGGGCTTGATGCCGAACAGATTGCCCAGCAGCAGGTTGATTTCGCCAAAGCTCTGGTTGAATAACCCTTTGAAAATCAAAATAGAAATAAAAGCGGGTACCGCGTAAGGCAGGATCAGCAGCATGCGATAAACCGCCTTGCCTTTCAGCTGATCCCACTGCACCACGCACGCCAGCACCATGCCGACCGCCGTGGTCAGCAGCACCGTCAGCAGCGAGAACAGCACCGTCCAGAGAAAGATCGACAAAAAGGGCTTCTGGATACCGGCCTCCTGAAACACGCGCAGGAAGTTTTTCCAGCCGATGCCGACGGTAAAGCCCGGACTGAGGACGTCCGCATCCGCCGACTGGTAAAAGCCCGTGCTCATATCAGGAGAGTAAACTTTCCCGTTCTGGATATTGGTCAGCTGTTTGCCGTCCTCTCCCAGCTGATAAAGCGGCCGGGTGCCGGAAAACTGCCGTAGCGAACTCATCCGCAGCAGCGTGCCGTCGGGCAGTCTGGCGGCCAGCTGGCCCAGCGCCTGACGATTTTGCGTAATGACCCGCAGCCCGGCTTTGTTGCCGGTCGGTGCGGCCTGCGGGGTCATCGTCAGCGTTTGCGGCGCGGAAGGCGTAAAGGCAAAGGGCGCAGAAACCAGCACGTCGCCGTTATCGGGCGAGGTCAGCGTCAGCCGCCATTTGTCGTCCACCGGCCAGAGAGCGAAATCCCAGGCTTTATCGGCGCGGAACTGCTGTTGCAGCAGCACGCCCTGCGCGCGCTCAAAGGTAAGCTGATGCAGGCTGCTGTAGTTGGTAAAAGCGATGGTAATGGTGCATGCCAGTGGGAACAGCACGAACAGCGCCATTCCGGCCAGGCCGGGATAAATATAACGCCAGCTGTAAGCGCGGCGGTTGCCGTAGATAAACAGCCCCAGGCCGGAAAGCACCAGCGTCAGCATGGCAAAAAGGTATTCTCCCCGTGCGTACATCAGCACGATCAAATAGCCTGCCAGCAGGGCAAAGAAGATAAGGGTAAACCAGCCGGGCACGCGGCTTAGCGGCGATCTTCTGTCAGAGCGGCGAATGTGAGCCAGAGACATGGAGCTATCCTTTTCGACGCGGGGCCGCCAGCGGCCGCCCCTTGTTCAGCAGTGGCTATCGGGTGATGCGGGTTTCAACGTCTTTCAGCGCCTGCGGCACGGTCTGACGGCCGTTGACGGCGTTAATAATCGCGCTGCGTTCGGCGTACCAGAAGCCGCTCATTTGCGGGATGTTCGGCATGATTTCGCCGTTTTTCGCGTTAGCCATGGTGGCGGCGATACGCGGATCCTGCTCCAGCTTCGCCTGGTAGGATTTCAGCGCGACGGCGCCCAGCGGCTTATCTTTGTTGACCATCGCCAGGCCGTCATCGGTGATCAGGTAGTTTTCCAGAAACTCTTTCGCCAGCTCTTTGTTCGGGCTGGCGGCGTTGATGCCGGCGGTCAGCACGCCGACAAACGGTCGGGAAGGCTTGCCGTGGAAGGTCGGTAGCGGGGCGACGCCGTAGTTGATTTTGCTTTTATCCAGGTTGGCCCAGGCCCAGGGGCCGTCGATGGTCAGCGCCGTCTGGCCCTTGTTAAAGGCCGCTTCGGCAATCGAATAGTCGGTATCCGGGCTGATATGCTTGTTTTTGACTAAATCGACGATGAACTGCAGGCCGGCCTGCGAGCCGGTATTGTTCACGCCGGTGTTTTTGATGTCGTATTTGCCGTCGACATATTTATAGGCGTAGCCGCCGTCGGCCGCGATAACCGGCCAGGTGAAATAGGGTTCCTGAAGGTTCCACATAATGGCGCTTTTGCCTTTGGCGCGCAGGGTCTTATCCAGCGCCGGGATCTCTTCCCAGGTTTTGGGCGCTTCCTTCACCAAATCTTTGTTATAAATCAGCGATAGCGACTCTACCGCGATAGGGTAGCCGATCTGCTTGCCGTTAAAGGTCACGGCATCCCAGGTAAACGGAAACAGCTTATCCTTAAAAGCCTGGTCCGGGCTGACTTCCGCCACCAGACCGGACTGCGCGTAGCCGCCGAAACGGTCGTGCGCCCAAAAAATAATGTCGGGGCCGTCGCCCGTCGCGGCCACCTGCGGATACTTCTCTTCCAGCTTGTCAGGATGCTCAACCGTCACCTTGATGCCCGTATCCTGTTCAAACTTTTTCCCCACTTCCGCCAGGCCGTTGTAGCCCTTGTCGCCGTTGATCCAGATCACCAGCTTTCCCTCTTCGATTTTGGCGAAGGCGGCGGAAGAGAGCGCCAGCGTAGCCAGCGCTGACAGGGCGGCGGTGTGCTTAACAATGTTCTTGATACTGAGCATGATCGAGTCCTTATAGCGGTAAGCCCCAGGTTTCTTCACGTTGCAGACAGCGAAGAGCGTACCGGTCAGTGTGCAATCAAGCGGTAGCGGCTTCATCCTCCCCCGCTCTACGCCCCCACCGCCCAAACTGTGACTCCGCCTGCACGGCTGTCGTTAATGAGGCCTTATGCAGCCCATCAGAGGTTGTTTTTTGCAATGCAGATCACGTATTTCCCCTTTCGCCACCGGCGCTGAGCGTGGGTCTTCGCTTTTTATCCTCCTGGCCTCTCCGCCAGCAAAAACCGCGCGACGGCTGATTACTCCTGGCAGGCGGCGCGTCATGCTGCGGCGTAATCGGTTTACTGACGGATGAAGAGGAAGAGAGGATGGCGAACGTTTCCCTTAGCGGCGTATATAAAGTCTTTGGCGAAACCGCAATTTCCAGCGATATCAATCTGGAGATTGAACAGGGCGAGTTTGTGGTGTTCGTCGGGCCATCCGGCTGCGGGAAATCGACTCTGCTGCGCATGATTGCCGGACTGGAGGAAATTACGTCCGGCGAGCTAAAAATCGGCGGGAAGCGGATGAACGAGGTGCCGCCCGCCGAGCGCGGCATCGGCATGGTGTTTCAGTCCTACGCCCTCTATCCGCATCTGACGGTGGCCGAAAATATGTCGTTTGGCCTGAAGCTGGCGCGGACGAAAAAAGAGGAAACCGAGCGGCGGGTTAATCAGGTGTCGGAAATCCTCCAGCTCGCGCCGTTGCTGGATCGTCGTCCCAAAGCGCTCTCCGGCGGGCAGCGGCAGCGCGTCGCGATTGGCCGCACGCTGGTGGCGGAACCCACGGTGTTCCTGCTGGATGAACCGCTTTCCAATCTGGACGCCGCGCTGCGCGTGCAGATGCGCATTGAAATCTCCCGCCTGCACAAGCGGCTGAAGCGCACGATGATTTACGTCACTCACGATCAGGTTGAAGCGATGACGCTGGCCGACAAAATCGTGGTGCTGAACGCCGGACGCATTGTGCAGGTCGGCCGTCCGCTGGCGCTCTATCACTATCCCGCCAACCGTTTCGTCGCCGGTTTTATCGGCTCGCCCAGGATGAACTTTCTGCCGGTGAAAATCCTTGCCGCCGAGCCGGAACGCGTGCAGGTCGAACTGCCCAACGGGCAGGCGGTCTGGCTGGAAGTCGAAGGCAACGGCGTCGTGCCGGGCAGCAACCTGTCGCTTGGCATCCGGCCCGAGCATCTTCTGCCGGGTGAGAACGCAGAGGTAAAGCTCACGGGCGAAGTGCAGGTCGTCGAGCAGCTGGGCAATGAAACGCAGATCCATATTCAGATCCCGGCCATCCGTCAGAACCTGGTCTCCCGCCAGAATGACGTAGTGCTGGTAGAAGAAGGTACCACTTTCGCCATTGGTTTGCCGCCGCACCGCTGTCATCTGTTCCGTGAAGACGGGACGGCCTGCCGTCGGTTACATCCCGAGCCTGGCGTTTAAGCAACAGTCCCCTACAGGAGAAGATGATGATAACAATACGTAATTCCTCTCTGGCGCTGGCCGTGGCCGGCGCGCTTTCCACCCAGGCGATGGCGGTAGATTTTACCGGCTATGCCCGTTCCGGCATTGGCTGGTCCGGCAGCGGCGGCGAGCAGCAGTGTTTTAAGGCCACCGGCGCGGAAAGCAAATATCGCCTCGGCAACGAATGCGAAACTTATGCGGAGCTGAAACTGGGTCAGGAAGTGTGGAAAGAAGGGGATAAAAGTTTCTATTTTGATACTAACGTCGCCTATTCCGTATCGCAGCAGAACGACTGGGAATCGACCGATCCGGCCTTCCGCGAAGCCAACGTTAAGGGCAAAAACCTGATTGAATGGCTGCCTGGCGCCACGATGTGGGCCGGTAAGCGCTTCTACCAGCGCCACGACGTGCATATGATCGACTTCTACTACTGGGATATCTCCGGGCCGGGTGCCGGTCTGGAAGATATCGACGTCGGCTTCGGCAAGCTCTCTTTTGCCGCCACGCGCAACACCGAAAGCGGCGGCTCCTTTGGCTATATCGCCGATCAACGCGACGAGCTGCCTACCTCGAATGACGTCTTCGACGTGCGCCTGGCCGGGCTGCAAACCAACCCCGGCGGCGTGTTAGAGCTGGGCGTGGATTACGGCCGCGCCAACGCGCGCGACGGCTATTCGCTGGCCGATGACGCCACCAAAGACGGCTGGCTGCTGACAGCGGAACATACGCAGAGCATCTATAACGGCTACAACAAGCTGGTGCTGCAATACGCCGCCGACGCCATGACGGCGGAAAGTACCGGCACGGCTAACGGCCATTCAACCGGCGCCGCCATCAACAATAACGGCAGCATGGTGCGCGTACTCGACCACGGCGCGCTGGATTTCAACGACAAATGGGGTCTGATGTACGTAGCGATGTATCAGGATACCGATCGCGATAACAATAACGGCACGACCTGGTATACCGTGGGCGTGCGGCCAATGTATAAATGGACGCCGATCATGAGCACGCTGCTGGAAGCGGGCTATGACAACGTGAAATCCCAGCGTACCGGCGACCGCAACGGCCAGTACAAAGTAACGCTGGCGCAGCAGTGGCAGGCTGGCGACAGCATCTGGTCACGTCCGGCCATCCGCGTCTTTGCCACCTACGCCAACTGGGATGAAAAATGGGGCTACGACACCGACAGCGGCGTCGATAACGGCCTGGCGATGAACGACACCACCGCGCGCACCTTCAGCCGTGGCAACGACGACGAAGTGACTTTCGGTGCGCAGATGGAAGTCTGGTGGTAATGCAAACAAGGAAACTCTGATGAAAAAGACGCTGCTCTCTCTTTGTCTGTCGCTCAGCCTGATCGCTGGCGCGCAGGCGGCTCAGCAGGATGCCTCCGCCGCCCCGAAAATTTCTGCCCAAACCTTGCGTAGCCTCGCCTGGACGCCGCTGGTGCCGCCCGTCACGCAGGATGTGACGCTCGGCAGCACCGCAACGAAGATTAATCAGGGCGAAATTCAGGGCGCCGCTGCGGCCTTCTCACTGCCTGCCGATCGCGGCTCGCTGGAGATCGTTTTGACCAGCCTGGTGACGGGCAAAACGGTATATGCGCCAAACGTGCTGGTGCTTGACGAACAGATGCGGCCAGCAGCGTTTTATCCTGCCAGCTATTTTCCTTATCAAAAGCCGGGCCTGGTCTCCAGCGACAGGCTGGAGGGCACGCTGAAGCTGACCCCGGCGCTGGGCCAGAAGCAGATTTACCTGCTGGTTTACACCACGCAACAAAACCTTCAGTCGACCACGCAAATGGTCAATCCTGCCAAAGCCTATGCGGCGGGCGTGGGCAATGCGGTGCCGGATATCCCCGATCCCATCGCCACGCACACGCCAACGGGCAAGATCAGCCTGAAGGTCACCGCCGAGCAGAAAGCCGGTAACGTTATGATCGGCCAGCTGTTCCCATCTTCCGAGCCTGCGCCTGCCGCGCCGGCGGTTATCGGTCATTCTGCACGGGCGGAGCCTGCTCCGGCAGCGAAACCGGCGGAACCGATGCTGGCCGAGTCGGATCGCTACTTTAACGAGGCGATTAAAAAGGCCGTGAAGGCCGGAGACGTGGATAAAGCGTTGAAACTGTTGAACGAGGCCGAACGGCTGGGTTCCACAACGGCCCGCCAGACCTTTATCGACAGCGTAAAGCATTAAAAACAGCGCGTCGGCACAGGATTATCGCCGACGCTCTTTTTTATTCCTGCCAGCGCTGAAGCGCCCGCCTGAGCTGCCGTGAAGAAGAAAATCCTGCCGCCAGCGCCGCTTTTTCCGTGCCTTCGCCCTGCTGTAATCGCTGTCGGGCCAGCGCCAGCCTCAGCTGTTCATGATAATCCCGTACGCTAATCCCCAAATGCTGCCTGAACAGGCGCGTCAGATGACGGGCGCTGACGTGCACGCGCCCGGCGATCTCCTCCAGCGACCAGTCCCGCTCCGGCCGGGCAATCAGCAAATCCTGCGTACGATGAATGGCCGGATTGAGATGGTTGCGATAGCGCAGCCAGGGTGAAAGCTGCGGATCGTCACCCGAACGGCGGAACCAAATCACCATTTCCCGCGCCACCGCCAGCGCCGTCTGCGGGCCGCACAGGCGATGGATAAGATGCAGCGCCAGATCGATACCTGCGGTGATGCCTGCGCTGGTGCAAATGCCGCGATCTTCCACAAAAATGCGGTTTTCTTTGATGATAGCGGTAGGTTCAGCGCTTTTCAGCCGATGGATGACTTCGTGATGGGTCGTGCAATGTATGCCGCGCAACAGGCCGCTGCGCGCCGCCAGAATGGCGCCGGAACAGATACAAACCAGCGTAATTTGCCTGGCATAAATGGCTGGTTGCAGGCGCATCAGCCAGTGCTGCGCGGCAATAGCCTGCGGCGTATCGAAAGCGACGCTGGAATCCGCCACGCCCGGCACCACCAGCAGGCTGCCGTCAGGCAGGTTTTCCGGCAGCGGTGCCAGCTGGCCTATGGTCATGCCGGTCGAGGTCGGCACGCTCTCCTGCGGGCCGATATAGCGCAGGCTAAAGGCATCGCCGGCCAGCTGCAGCGTCTCCGCCGGGCCGGTGATATCCAGCGTCATCACGCCGGGCAGCGTTAAAAACCAGACCGGGACCGCCATACTTTTTCTCCAGTGCAGCTGACGCGTTACGCCAGCGCCAGCAAACATTCTTCCACGGTAGCGACAGCGGCAAAACGGTTGATCAGCACGCTTTCGGTGCGGTGCCGCAGATCCGCGATGCTGAGCGTAATGCCCTGATGCGTAATCGGGAAAGTCAGGGTCGCCTCGGTAACGAAGGTAACTTTATAGCCCAAATCGGATGCGACGCGGGCAGTGGTTTCGCAGCACTGCTCGGTACGCAGGCCGCTGATAATTAAATGTTTAACCTGATGTTGACGCAGCCAGTCTGCCAGCCCGGAATCGGTCAGCGCGTTATGCACTGTTTTCTGCACGGTAGCGACGGCGTGATGCTGCAAAAAAGGCAGGCGCTTCACCAGGCCGGACGCCAGCGAAAACGGGCCGTCCGCCTCGACGTGGAACACATCCACCACCGGGATTTCCCTGGCCTGGCAGCCGGCAATCAGCTCGCTGAGCTTTTGCTCAAAAGCGGGCGTTTCTGACGTTTCGCGGTAGCCACGATGATAGAAAGATTCCTGCGCGTCAATCACTAACAGTACGGTAGCGGTCATTTTGGGACTCCGTTGAGTAGGGCTGAGACGTCAATAATGACGAGGAATGACGCCGCGCAGAAGACCATAAACGGACAGGATCGCGTGTGGGAAGGACAACAGTATGTCGGCTCAACGCAAAACGAAAAAAGTTTGCCTGAGACTGCCTCCTGCCAGCGCAACATGATGATAAAAAGACTTGTTAACAGGTCTTGAGCCGCTCTACAATAAGACTGCTTAACAGGTCTTTCAGGAAGGTAATATGGCTAGCATTATTCTCAGTGATACAAGCGCAAGCGTCAGCGAACTGAAAAAGAACCCTATGGCTACGGTAGAAGCCGGTGCCGGCCTTCCGGTAGCCATTCTTAACCGTAATCAGCCGGCGTTCTATTGTATTCCGGCGCAGCTTTACGAACAGATGCTTGAAATTATTGACGATCGGGAACTGGCCGCCCTGGTTAAGGCAAGGGAAAGCCAGCCTTTACTCGATCTGGATTTGGACTGACCGCCATGAGCTATACGGTAAAAATCAGGGAAGAGGCGCTGAAGGAATGGAATGGGCTGGACAGCAGCGTGCGTGAGCAATTTAAAAACAAGCTCAAAATGCTGCGCGAAAACCCACACATACCTTCAGCAAAATTATCCGGAATGCCAGACTGCTATAAAATTCAACTCAGGGCCTCCGGTTTTCGCCTTGTTTACCAGGTGCTGGCTAATGTACTCATTATTGCCGTGGTAGCAGTAGGTAAACGAGAACGCAGCCAGGCCTATAAACTGGCGAGCGAAAGATTGCGTTAATCAACGGAGAATGGCTTAGCCTGCTCCTTAACGGCGGGAAGCCCGCAGGGCAGGAAAATCGCCGAAAAAAAAGGCTTACGGTGCCCCGCAAGCCTTGACCGTTAGCGCCCGACGCGCGCCTGTAGCGCAGCCGGATAACGTTCGCCGACGATTTTTATCGTCTCCAGCGCCTGATTGATTTTATGCAGATCGCTTTGATCGAGCTGGATCGCGACCGAGGCCAGGTTTTCCTCCAGACGATGTAGCTTAGTGGTGCCGGGAATCGGTGCTATCCACGGTTTTTGCGCCAGGAGCCAGGCCAGCGCGATTTGCGCGGAAGTGGCATTTTTCTCTGCGGCCAGCTGCGCCAGTAAAGTAACCAGCTTTTCATTGGCTTCCAGCGCCTCGGCGGCAAAACGCGGCACCTTGCTGCGGAAGTCATCTTCGCCGAAAGCGGTGCCCGTTTTGATCGCGCCCGTAAGGAACCCTTTGCCTAACGGGCTGAAGGGCACAAAGCCGATGCCCAGCTCTTCCAGCACCGGTAGAATTTCCTGCTCCGGCTCGCGCCACCACATCGAATATTCACTTTGCAGCGCGGCTACCGGCTGGATCGCATGTGCACGACGAACGGTTTTTGCGCCCGCTTCAGACAGGCCAAAGTGTTTTACTTTGCCTTCGGCAATCAGGTCTTTCACCGTTCCCGCCACATCTTCAATCGGCACCTCAGGATCGACGCGGTGCTGATAAAGCAGATCGATCACGTCGGTTTTCAGGCGGCGCAGCGATCCTTCAACCGCCTCGCGAATATGCTCCGGGCGGCTGTTTAAGATCTGCTGCTTATTGTCTTCACCAAAGGTAAAACCGAACTTAGTGGCAATGACCACGCGATCGCGGAAAGGCTTCAGCGCTTCTCCCACCACTTCTTCATTTAAATAAGGCCCGTAGACTTCGGCCGTATCAAAAAAAGTCACGCCGCGCTCGACGGCGGCGCGGATTAATTCCACGGCCTGTTTCGTCCCGGTTGCCGGGCCATAACCGAAGCTTAACCCCATACAGCCCAGCCCCAGCGCCGACACTTCCAGCCCGGATTGACCAAGAATACGTTTTTGCATTGTTGAACCTCTTGCGATTGAACAGAGAGCCTGATTAGCGAACGGCATCAGACGTCGAGTTTGCGTTTAGTGAGCCACTCCACCATGGCCGGATCGCGATGCGAGAAGAAGGCGCTGGTGGCCGTATCCAGCGCGGCGATCTGCGTCATTTCCGCGTCGGTCAGCGTAAAGTCGAGAATATTGATGTTTTCTGCCATCCGCTCTTTACGGACGGATTTCGCCAGCGACACGATGCCGCGTTGGAAAAGCCAGCGTAAAACCACCTGGCCCACGCTTTTGCCCTGTTTTTCACCGATAGCGCTCAGAACCGGATGCTGGAACAGGCCGTTCCTGCCTTCGGCAAAAGGCGCCCAGGCTTCCGGCTGGATGCCACGGCTCTGCATCCACGGTGCCGCATGCAGCTGTTGGTTAAACGGATTCACCTCCACCTGATTCACGGCAGGCGGCACAGTGTTGAAAGCCACCAGATCGGCCAGCCGATCCGGCTGGAAATTACTGACGCCAATCGCGCGGATTTTGCCTGCCTGATGCAGCTCTTGCATCGCGCGCCACGCGCCGTGTACGTCGCCATAGGGCTGGTGGATCAGGTAGAGATCGACATAGTCCAGCTGTAGGCGGTTCAGCGAGCGCTCGAACTGCGATTTTGCCCCCTCGTAGCTGACGTCCTGTAACCATAATTTAGTGGTGATAAACAGCTCGTCGCGCGCAATGCCGCTCTGCTTCAGCGCGTTACCGACCTGGGTTTCATTCTGATAAGACGCGGCGGTGTCTATTAAGCGGTAGCCGGTTGCCAGAGCATCGATAACCGCGCGTTCGCATTCTGCCGCATCCGTCATCTGAAAAACGCCAAAGCCCAGCAGGGGCATGGCAATTCCGTTGTTTAGCGTGACTGTTTGCATGACGTTGCCTTTTGTTTACGAGTCCAAAAAGCATACGGCAGAAAGATTTATTCGATTAGAGGGGATAATGCGCAAGAGCTTATTAGCCATGCTCATAACTGAAGCCAGCGGCGGCAGGCTTGTAGCGAGTGCTGACCTATCCTGTCGGCAGCTGACCGGCTAATTCCCCGGCCGCGTGGTCAGCGCTATCATCGCGCTGGCGACCGTAAAGAGCGCGATAATCCAGGCCATGGTCCAGGGCGTGCCGTCACTGAACCCTGCCAGCAACAGGGAAGAGACGATGCCGCTGCCGTACTGTAGCGAACCAACCAATGCCGAGGCGGAACCGGCCATATGCGGCACGCTATCCAGCGCGGCGGCCGTCGACGTGGCGGCGACAATGCCGTTCATGGCGAAAAAAATAAAAATCGGCAGCGCAATCAGTACGGCACCGCCGATAGCCAGTTTTGCAGCCAGCGCCAGCACCAGGGTGGCGACGGCCGCAACGACCACGGCGAATTTCAGCAGGGTTTCAAGCGGATAGCGATGCACCAGGCGCCGGTTAACCAGGCTGACGCTCATCACGCCAACAATATTCAGCGCAAACAGCCAGCCGTAATACTGCGGGTCGATGCCGAAATAAGTAATGTAGACAAAAGGCGAGCCGGTAATAAACGCGTAGGCGGCCACGTAATAGAAGGTTACGCAGAGCGTATAGCGCATAAACTGGCTGTTTTTCAGCAGCAGAGCATAGTTATGAAAGGCGCTGGCTAAAGACGCCCTGACGCGTTTCTCTGCGGGCAGCGTTTCCGGCAGCCAGGCTAACAGTATCAGCATTAGCACGCCAATCACGGCCAGCAGCCAGAAAATAGCATGCCAGGAGGCGACCTTAATCATTTGTCCGCCCAGCAGCGGGCCGATAATCGGCGCAATCGCCATAATAACCATCAGCGTAGAGAGCATCTGTGCTGCGCGGGTACGGCTGTACAGATCGCGGATCATCGCGCGCGCCAGCATCGGGCCGGTACAGGCACCCAAAGCCTGAAATACGCGCCAGAAAACAATCTGCGTCAGGGTCGTGGAAAGCGCGCAGCCCGCCGAGCCGATAATAAACAGCGCCATGCCGATAAACAGCGGTAGCCGACGGCCAAAATGGTCGCTCAACGGCCCCCAAATCAGCTGGGCCAGGCAAAAGCCAATCAAAAAACCGGTAATGGTTAATTCCACATTGCCCTGTAATTCTTTTGCCATTATGGGCATGGCGGGCAGATAGATATCGGTGGATAACGAGGTAAAGGCCATTAATGCGCTAAGAATAGCGACAAAAAGAAAGCCGGAGGTTTTGCGAGTCGCCATCAGCGCGCCAGCCTGAGAAGGAGTCATAAATGATTATCTGAAGGAAAGGTCTTCCTATCTTACTGAAATAACCGCGACTGATAATGGCTTATCGAAAAACGACAATATGAGCGGTGCTCATTAATGTTTATCTGCTAAGAAACAAAGCGCTACCGGTTTGTCTGATAAAGGAGGAGAAAGCCGCCATGAGAGCCGCATATCCAGGCCGGCAGATTGACGGAAGTCCTGACCGATTACGCCACCGTCACTAAACCCGTATCCATTCTGTACCCCGATCGGCGTTACCTTTCACCTAAAGTCCGGGTATTTATAGACTGGTTCGCCGAAGTCTTTGCAAAGCAATACCCGCTTTAAAAAGAATATAAGTTATTAATAATTAATACGATTTTAAATGGATGTAGGGGGAGGGAACCTGTCATACCGGTTCCGCGCCCGACACACTGGCTGGACAACAGGCTGACGCCCGGACAATCGTGACGGTCAGCAAGGATTTACAGCAGTATTTATCCTCCTTATTGTTGTTTATTGACCTACAGACAGCAAAATCTTTACGCACCAGGATAAACCCAATTTTATAGGTAACCCTTTGATTTAAATTATATAAAAATAACTCAGGTTCGTTCCTGATTGTTTTTATCAGAATTAAATTCTGAATTTGTCAGGAAGTTAAAATAATCCGTTAAGTAAAAAACGGCGTCACGACAGGGAGAATTCTGGGATGTTGTTATACAGATGTTATTATTAACGGCTTGTGAACAAACTGATTAGGCTTTTATGCTGCTTTTATTTTATTGTATAGATGTATCTGTTTATCTTTATCATTCTTAACAAAGCGCTTAAATTATTAATTTAAACATGTAATATTAATGCAATAAGATTTCCGTAAGCGTCTTATATCGGAGGCACCGTTGGGGAAAATTATTGCAGGCTACTACATTGGACAATACGTCCAGTTTGATCTGAGCCATCGTAGAATTTCCAATTTCGATAAGAGAAACCACAGCGCTATCAAAGAATATCGGCTGCGGGAGACCATGCTGCGTCTGCTTCTTTTCCTGTTACAGAACGCCAACGACAATGCCGTACTGTTCAAAGATATTCTCTATCACGTTTGGGATCGTCATGGACTGCAATCTTCCAATCAACGGCTGTGGCAGGTGATGCAGCTGTTGCAGTTACGTCTGCTTTCGCTGCATGTACCTCATGATTTTATTACCTTTTGCCAGATGACGGGCGGTAAAGGCGTTTACCTTAAAGGCGATATGATCAGGCCGTATTATTTCCAGAAAAAAACAAGCGCAGCCGACGCTGTTTAATGCACGGTCGTGATAATAAAAAATGATTAAATACGGCAGAATATTATTGATTCTGACTTAATTTTTTTAAGATTACTTTTGACGCTTATCTTTTTAATAAAAAGACGCCTGTCCCTGAACAGGCCGTAATGATTTGTTTTTTCCAACCGGGGTAGTGATTTTCGGAAAGCTATTCATATATTTTAAATATATTATCGGTGAAAAAATGAACCTACAATTAATCATCAAAGATGTCAGCGGTAAAGTTATTGCCAGACACGACTTAATTCCACAACAGCCTCTTTCTCTGAAGCCGCCTGCAAACGCCTCTACCTTTGAAGTGCACAGTAATGATGGTAACCTTCCCGCGCAAATCAAAGCCACCAAAAGCAATAGCGGCCTCAGGCTGACATGGGCAGACGAAGCCACCGGCGAAAATTATGAGGTATTGCTGGATAATTACGCACCTGACGTGCCGCCAGCCGTGACCGCCTCCGATCCGGACGGCGTCGTGTATGCCTTTGACTATGATCCGGCTTCTGCCGTGTATGAGCTCACCGATACTTCCGCTGAACTTCTGACCGTGGGGGATAATAGCGTCATGCTGGCTGCGGGAGGGGGGATTGGCGCAGCCGCGCTGCTGATCGGCATCGGCGTCTCGAATCATTCCAGCGGCGGCGGCTCTTCATCCGACGATAACGCCGCGTCCACGGTCAGCCCATCCATCGTTTTAACCGACGCCAGCGGCAATATCCTCAACAGCGGCGATACCATCAGCGACAGCACGCTTACGTTAAGCGGAGAAGGCATGGCGCCGGGATCCACCGTAGTAATCAGCGATGGAGGAGCCGTCATTGGCGAAACCACCGTGGATGAAAACGGGCGCTGGAGCTTTACGCCGAACGAGGCGCTGGCGGATGGCGGTCACACTATCGTTGTGGATGGCACAGATATAAACGGCAACGGCGTCAGCGACAGCGTGGACGTAGTGGTGGACGCTCAGAGCAATACCGAAACCGAAAACGGTGGCGAAGATGGCGTAATCGATCCAGAAAATATTCTGGACGAGGATATCCCCGCGCCTGAAGGCATAGTGCCTGTCGTAGTGATTGCTGATGACAGCGGCAACATTATCAACAGCGGCGAGGCGACCCGCGACAGCACGCCGACGTTCAGCGGCAGCAATTATCAGCCGGGCGGCACGGTGACGATCGCTAACGGTGATGCGCTGCTGGGCGAAGCGGTAGTCGAGGCAAACGGCAGCTGGACGTTTACGCCGGAAGCGTTACCGGAAGGCGCCCACACTATCACGGTTATTGGCCCCGATATAAACGGCGTCAGCAGTAGCAACAGTGTTGATTTGGTGATTGATGTCACTGCGCCGGAAGGGGTGGATACTGCCGGCGTAGTGATTACGGATGAAGCGGGCAACGCCATCGATCCGGGCAGCGCGTCCTCTGATCCTACGCCGACCTTCAGCGGCGACGGCGCGGAGCCGGGCAGCACAGTGGTGGTCAGCGACGGTGGCGAGGTCGTTGGCGAAACCACGGTAAACGAAGACGGCAGCTGGTCGTACACGCCGGACGAGCCGCTGGCGGAGGGCGACCACGATATCTCCTTCGAAATAATCGACGAGGCGGGCAACGGCAGCGGCCCTTCAGACTCCATTGATTACACCGTTGATACCACCGCGCCGGATGTGCCGGACGCCTCAGCCGTTGTTATCACCGATCCCGACGGCAACGCCATCGATCCGTCCGGCGCCACATCCGCCACCACGCCGACCTTCAGCGGCGACGGCGCGGAGCCGGGCGCGACCATCGTCGTCAGCGACGGTGAAACGGCCATCGGCGAAGCGACCGTGGCGGAGGACGGCAGCTGGTCGTTTACGCCAGAGGAGCCGCTGGCGGAGGGCGACCACGATATCTCCTTCGAAATAATCGACGAGGCGGGCAACGGCAGCGGCCCTTCTGACTCTGTCGGCTACACCGTTGATACCACCGCGCCGGACGTGCCGGACGCCTCGGCCGTTGTTATCACCGATCCCGACGGCGCCGCCATCGATCCGTCTGGCGCCACATCCGCCACCACGCCGACCTTCAGCGGCAGCGCCGAACCGGGCGCGACCGTGGTGGTCAGCGACGGTGATGTGGCGCTCGGCGAAACCACGGTAAACGAAGACGGCAGCTGGAGCTTCACGCCGGACGAGCCGCTGGCGGAGGGCGATCACGATATTTCCTTCGAAATAATCGACGAGGCGGGCAACGGCAGCGGCCCTTCAGACTCCATTGATTACACCGTTGATACCACCGCGCCGGACGTGCCGGACGCCTCAGCCGTTGTTATCACCGATCCCGACGGCACCGCCATCGATCCGTCCGGCGCCACATCCGCCACCACGCCGACCTTCAGCGGCAACGGCGCGGAGCCGGGCGCGACCGTGGTGGTCAGCGACGGTGATGTGGCGCTCGGCGAAACCACGGTAAACGAAGACGGCAGCTGGTCGTACACGCCGGACGAGCCGCTGGCGGAGGGCGAACACAGCTTCTCGTTTGAAGCGGTGGACGAGGCGGGCAATACCAGCGGCGCGTCAGCGCCGATTGACTACATCGTCGATATTACTGCGCCGGAAAGCATTGATACCTCGCTCGTTATCATTACCAATCCCGCCGGCATCGCCATCGATCCGTCCGGCGCTACCAGCGTCACCACGCCGACCTTCAACGGCGACATTGCGGAGCCGGGCTGCACGGTGGTGGTCAGCGACGGTGGCGAGGTCGTTGGCAAAACCACGGTAAACGAAGATGGCAGCTGGTCACTCACGCCGGACCAGCCGCTGGCGGAGGGCGATCACAGCTTCTCATTTGAAGTGGTGGACGGGGCGGGCAATACCAGCGGCGCGTCAGCGCCGATTGACTACACCGTCGATACCACCGCGCCGGAAGGTATTGAAACACCGGCCGTCATCATCACCAATCCCGACGGTACAGCCATCGATTCGGCCAGCGCCACATCCGCCACCACGCCAACCTTCAGCGGCAGCGCCGAACCGGGCGCGACCGTGATAATCAGCGACGGCGATACGGCGCTCGGTGAAACCACGGTAAGCGAAGACGGCAGCTGGTCGTTCACGCCGGACCAACCGCTGGCGGAAGGCGATCACGATATTTCCTTTGAGGTAATCGACGAGGCGGGCAATACCAGCGGCGCATCAGCGGCGATTGACTACACCGTCGACACCATCGCGCCGGAAGGCATCGATCCCGCCTCCATCGTGATTACGGATGAAGCCGGTATCGTCGTAGACCGCACAGAGACGCTGACCGACAGCAAAGCCACCTTCAGCGGCAGCGCGGAGCCGGGCGCAACCGTCACGCTTTACGACAAAGGTGAAAAAGTGGGAGAGGCCACCGTAGCCGAAGACGGCAGCTGGCAGTTTACCGATGAAGACGGATTATACGATGGCAGCCACGAGCTGACGTTTACGGTGACGGATGGGGCGGGCAACAGCAGCGCGCCGTCCGCCACGCTCAACCTGGATGTGCAGGCCGTTATCCTGACGGCAATGGACAATATCAGCGCGGAGGCCGCGGTCGGCTTTACCTATCCGGTCAGCGTAGAGGACGATCTGGGCACCTTAATCAGCGACAGCGGCCTGATTGCGATTAATAACACCATTGTCAGCGATGCGATCGTGGTGGCGGACGGCACCTTTATCGATCTTAACGTAACGGCTACCTCGTCCGCCTTCCTGAACGTTGCCAGCAACTCCACGCTGATCCTGCAAAAGTACCACTCTGCCACCGGCGAATGGGTAGATGTTTCGCAGGGAGGCAGCAGCAATCTGTTCGGCCTGTTTGGCTCAGGAGCCAATACTGCCACGCTGACGCTGTCCGGTCTGACCGCCGGAACCTATCAGCTGGTTTATACCACGGCGGGCATTAACATCGGCGCCAGCTTCGATCTCGAAGCGCGGGAGACGGTTTATACCCTGGCCGAAGAGGCCACCACCACCGATTACACCACGGCGGCAGGCAACGTAATGAGCGATGCGGACGGGATCTACGGCCCGGACACAATCCCGCACGGCGCCTCGACCCTGGTTTCTTCCGTCAGCGTTACCAATAGCGATGGCCACGTGACTAAAGTGACGCTGGGCGCCATCACCAAAACTACGCTGGTCGGCCAGTACGGCATGCTGATGATCGGCGGCGACGGCAGCTATGAATATATCCCTGCCGTCTCGATGAACAGTATCGGCAAGGTCGAAGTCTTTACCTATACCCTGACCGACTCCGCCACCGGCAAGACCTCTTCAGCGCAGCTCTATATCCAGATCGGCAGCACCAACGATGCGCTGACGCTCAGCTGGGATGCTACCGATCCCAGCGCCGACGCCGTCACGGATATTGCTTCCGCCAATGCTGCCGACGCCAGCGTAGCCGTAAGCTGGCGCACCACCGAAGCCAGCGATACGGATGTGGTGCTGACAACGGGCGGCACGGTGAACTATACCAGCGCCTTTACGCTGGTCTCCGCCGACGATCGGGTGTCCGGCAGGCTGACGCTGAAAACCGGGCAGGGGCTGTTCGGCAACGATTTTGCCACCGAGAAAAACATCGCTTATGAACTTCAGCAGCTGGGCAGCGACGGCAGCTGGACAACGGTAACGACCGATAATCTTGTGGTGCCGGCGGGCGATCACAACGGCGAGGTGCTGCTGACGCTGGATATATCGACGCTGGTTGAGGAGGCCGGTACCTGGCGCCTCGCCATCGTCACCACGGGCGCGGACAACGACGTGATACTGGATATGGCTGTCTCCGTAACCAGCACCACGGACTATGAGATCACCGCCAGCCAGGCCGCTTCAGGCAACCTGCTGACCGACGAGGGCATCGACGGCGCCATCGACAAGCTCAGCTCCATTTATACCCGGCTTTACGCCAAAGCGGGCGACGGCAGTGCCGATACCGACGTCGACAGCAGCTACGTTGCCGTAACCGAAAGCGGCATCACCCTGGTCGGCGAATATGGCACGCTGCTGCTCTATAGCGACGGCACCTATCTCTATACGCCGGATGCCACCACGCTGCCGTCAGGCTCTCAGGATATCTTTACCTACGCGCTGCAAGGGGTGAACGGCAAGGTGGTTACGGCCACGCTTACCGTCAACCTGGGCGTGGAGGTTGACGGCAGCAATGGCGGCGCGCTGGTATTCCAGGGCACGGAGGCGAATGACGTTTTCGCGGTTTACGATACGGATTTTGCGCAGATGGACGGCGCGGACGGCAGCGATACCCTGGCCTGGTACGGCAAGGCCGAACTGGTGCTGAGCGATGTCGCCGCCAGAGTCAGCAATATCGAAACCCTGGCGCTCGCGGCAGAAAGCAGCGGCAGCGTGGTGGTCACTGCTCAGGACGTGGTCGATATCACCAACGACGTGAATACGCTCACCGTTACCGGCGCAGCGGGCGACACCGTTACGCTGGTGGGAAGCTGGATCAACAGCGGCACCACGGTGATAAACAGCGTTTTGTACACGCATTACACAGGCACGACCGGGGCGGGCGTCGCTGTCGATCTCAACGTGCAGCAGTCGGTTGCGCTTTCGGCGGCGGGCTACCAGGACAGCTCGTCAGGCAGTGAATATGACGTGGTCGCCGCAGAAGCGATTACGGGCACGGACGGCAACGATCTTTTTAACGTTGACGGCAGCGACTTCGCCAGTATCGATGGCGGCGCCGGGCTGGATACGCTGGTCTGGCGCGCCAGCACGCTGACGGTCAGTGAGATCGCGGACAAAGTCAGCAATATTGAAGAGATCGAGCTGGCCGCCGACGCGGGCAATTTGCTGATTTCCGCGCAAAACGTGGCGGATATTACCGATGACGACAACACGCTTTATGTGAAAGGCGAGGCTGGCGATACGCTGACGCTGGGCGGCAGCTGGCAGTGGATCGGCAGCGAGGTGCTTAACAACGCCAGCTACGACCGCTACGTCAGCACCGCGGCCGACGGGCAAAGCGTTACCCTGCTGGTCGACAGCGAAATAGCCTTCAGCGCCACGGAAACCGCAGCGGAAAACAATGCCGCCGACGTCACCGGCCAGGTGACACTGCTCAGCGACAGCGTGGCGCAGACGGTTACCGTGGAGGAGGAAAGCAACAGTTTTATCAGCGACAGCTTCGTCATCGCCAGCAGTAGCGACCAACAGGCGATCGGCTTCAGCGTCTCCGGCGCCTCGATCGATGCCGATAACAGCGTGTCGGCCACGTGGTCATTGCAGCGCTACAACGGGCAGACCTTCGCCTGGGAAACCGTTACCGGCGGCTCACAGGCGCTGACCAGCAGCAGCGCGCTGAACGTGACGCTTTCTGACCAGCCGGTCGGCACTTATCGTCTGACCATCGACACCACGCAGAGCGGCCACACCAGCCTGCTGTTGCTCACGGTTTATGACGAACTGGCGATCGAGGTGGCGGTCAATATCGTCAGCACCACCGACTATCAGGTTACCGCCGATGCCAGCAGCGCCGGATCCGTCTTTACCAGCGATAACGGCCTGATAGTGAAATCTATTGCGGCAGGCATCGTCACCGGCGCGGCCAGCTACACGCTGGTAGCGGCGGCGGGTACGACGATCGTTGGCGAATATGGCTCGCTGACCATTCACAGCGACGGCAGCTACACCTATACGCTGGCCAGCGGCTCGACGATCCCGCTTGCCAGCAGCGAAGATGCCTTTACGTATCTGCTGAGCGACGGCACCACGCAAACGCTGACGGTGACGCCGGGCGTGGCGGTGGATGGCCTGGGCGGCGGCGCGCTGACCTTCGAGGGCACGGTCGGCGACGACAGCTTTGCGATTTACGACACGCAGCTGACCGTGCTGGACGGCAAGGCCGGTCACGATACGCTGGTCTGGCGCGGCGAGGGCGAGCTGCGGCTGAGCGATCTTGCCGGTAAGGTCAGCAATATCGAGGCGATAGATCTTCAGGATAACGGTGCGGCGGCGGTGCTGACGCTGAACGTTGATGATATCGCCAGCGTCACCGGCGACGGCAACGCGCTTTACGTACGCGGCGGCAGCGAGGATTCGCTTTCTCTGGCGGACGAGTGGCTGGTCAGCGGCGTGGAAACGCTGAATAACATCGTTTATACGCTTTACACCAGCGCCACGCTCAATGGCACGACTATTAAGCTTTACGTACAGGAAGGCATAACCTTTAACGAAGTAACCGCCGGGATTGAAGGCTCGTTGAGCGCCGAAGAAATGCAGGATCTGACGCTCGTCTCCGTCAGCCAGAATGGCGAAACCGCCGTGGTCGACGGCGAGGCCGCGAGTCTGCAAGGCTACTGGGGTACGCTGGCTATCGACGGCGCGGGCCACTACCGCTACGTGCCGGATGAGGCGGCCGCGCAAAGCGGCCATACCGATACCTTCACCTACACCTTATCGGACGGCAGCAGCGCGTCGCTGAGCGTCAGCTTAGGGGTGACGGTGGACGGCAGCGCGGGCGGCGCGCTCACCTTTAGCGGCTCCGGCGGCAGCGATATATTCCAGCTTTACGATACCGACTTCACCTCGATAAACGGCGCGGACGGCAGTGATACCCTGGCCTGGCACGGCAGCGGCTCGCTGGATCTGAGCGCTATCTCCGCCCGAGTCAGCAATATCGAAGCCGTAGATTTGCTGGACAACAGCGTTAACGACAGCCTGACCGTCAGCGCGGAAAGCCTGTTCAATATCACCGACGACAATAACACGCTCTACGTCAGGGGCGCGGAAGGCGATACGGTGACGCTAAACGGCAGCTGGACGCAATCGACGGCCCTGCTGGCGGACGGCATCAGCTACGAGCACTACACCAGCACGGCCGCCGACGGCTCGCTGGTGCAGCTCTATATCGAAGACGATATCGTTATTGGCTGAGCAAGCGCCGGGCGACGCGCCTGCCGCCCGGCCTGGCCAGGGATTTTCAGGATGAAGCTATGGAAAGACGTTTTACCGCCTTTTGCTGCCTGCTGGCGCTGCCTTGTGTCAGCCTTGCGCAGCCGTCGCCGCCGAAAGAAGCGCCTGATGGATTCTGGGGGCTTTTTTCCGGCGCGCCGGACACCCTGCCTGAGGCCGCCGCAGACCAGACCGATATGCTGCCGACGGGCGACGGCAAAACGCTGCCCGTCGACTGGCACACCGCGATCCTGCTGGCGGTGCAGCACCATCCGGCCATCAGCAGCAGCATCGCCTCGCTGGAGTCGGCGGGCTTTAGCATCGATAACGCCAGCGCGGGCTACCTTCCCGCGATTAAAGCGGGGGTTACCTCGGGCCGACAGCAGGACGAAGGCAGCGGGCAAATCGCCACGCTGGGGCTGTCGCAAATGCTTTATGACTTTGGCAAAACCGGCGGCGCGGTGGATCGGGCAACGGCCGGCTATCTGCGGCAGCAGGCCGCTTTGCTGGCGCAGGTCGATAGCGTGATTGAGCAAACGGCGCTGGCGCTGAACGAGGTCTGTCGCTATACGCAGCAGCTTGATAACGCACGCAAACAGGTCAGGGCGCTGCAGGATATTTTACGGCTTACGCAGCTGCGCACGACGGCGGGCGCCAGCACGCGCGTCGATCCCGTACAGGCGCAGGCACGCGTTGAAGCGGCCGAGGCGCAGCAGCAGGAGAGCGAGATCAAACTTCGCCAGGCGAAGTACCACCTTCAGGCGCTGCTGGGCCAGCCGATCGCGGACAGGCCGCTCGCCACGCCGCTGGATCTACAACCGCTGATCCGCAAACTGGGCACCACGCTCGATCTGAACAGAAACCCCACCATCCTTATCGCACAGGCCGACGCCGCCATCGCCAGCGCCGACCTGCGCAGCAGCAAAGCGCAGCGTTATCCCACGCTGTCGCTGGAAGCCAGCAGCAACAAATATATCGGCGATATCGCCCGCTATCAGAGCCGTAGCCAGTATCAAAACGTCTATCTCTCCCTGAACAGCACCCTCTATCAGGGCGGCGCGCTGGCGGCGCAGGAAAACGCCAGCGCGCGCGCGCTGGCCGCGGCCAGAGAAACCATCAGCAGCCAGAAGCTGGAGCTGACCGACCGACAACGCAGCGCGTTTCAGAGCATGGCTGGTCTGCAAAACAACATCAGCATCCTCGCCCGGCGGCTGCGCACCATTACCGAAACGCGGTCGCTTTACCGCGAGCAATATCTGGCACTGGGCAACAGGAACGTGCTTGATTTGCTCAACGCCGAACAGGAAATCAGCCGCGCGGAGCTGGATCTTATCAACGCCCGCCGCGACCTTTGGGCCGCCGAAGTAACTTATCTTGCGCTGGCCGGTATGGCCAGAGACGCCTTCAGCATCAATATGCCGGCCGTCCAGGCGCAGCGGCAAACAGTGAAAAATGAGCCTTATGAACAACCCTTTCTCAGATAACGACGCCACCGGCCATACTGAAAAAAGCCGCTACCTGCCGTGGCTGGAAGCCCTGCTGCTGATCGCCAGGCATTATCGCCTTGAGGCTTCGCCAGAGCGGGTAAAAGGCGAGGCGGAGTGGCAGCTGCGACAGCTGCCGCAGGACAAGCTGATTGAAAACATGGCGCGCCAGCTCGGCCTGCTGGTGCTGTTTGACGACTTCCATCCCGACTGGCTGGACGCCTGGCGGCTGCCGCTGGTGGTGGATTTCGGCGCGCGCGGCGTCGGCGTGGTTACGTCGCTGAGCGCCCAAGGCCAGGCGAGCGTGATGCTGACCGGCGAAAAACAGCTGCAAAGCGTGCTCAGCGTGGAAGAGCTGGGCCGCTATGCGCAGCGCGTGCTGCTTGCCCGCCCTGAAACCGCCGTGCCCGACGCCAGAGTCGACGACTATATTCAGCCTTACCGCGCCAGCTGGCTGTGGCAGACGCTGCTGCGGGAGTGGCCGAGCTGGATCAACATCATGTTCGCCTCGCTGATGATCAACGTGCTGGGCCTGGCGGCGATGCTGTTTACCATGCAGGTGTACGACCGCATTATTCCTTCGCAGTCCGTGCCGTCACTGTGGGTACTGTTTGGCGGCGTTATGATTGCGCTGACTTTTATCTTTATCCTGCGCATGGCCCGCACTTATATTTCCGACTGGGCGGGCAAGCGCGCCGATTTGCGTATTTCCGACAAGGTCTTCGGCCACGCCTTGCGCATCCGTAGCGACGCGCGGCCAAAATCAACCGGATCTTTTATCGCGCAGATCCGCGAGCTGGAGCAGCTGCGCGAGCTGATCGCCTCCACCACTATCTCCGCCGTGGCCGATCTGCCGTTTCTGATCCTCTTTCTGATCGTGCTCTGGCTGCTGGGCGGCTGGCTGGTGCTGGTGCCGCTGGTGGCGATCCCGCTGATTGTGCTGCCGGGACTGCTGGCGCAGCGGCCGCTGGCGAAGCTTTCCAGAGCCACCATGCGCGAGTCGGCCCTGCGTAACGCCATGCTGGTGGAGTCGGTGCAGGGCGCGGACGATATCAAGCTGCTGCGCGGCGAGCCTTACTTTCAGAACCAGTGGAACCACCTGAACGAAACGATCGGCAAGGCGACGGTCAGGCAGCGTTTTATCAGCGGGCTGCTGGCCAGCTGGACCAGCGAGGTACAGACGCTGGCCTATGTCAGCGTGGTGCTGGTGGGGGCGTTGCTGGCGATGGACGGCGATATCTCCACCGGCGTGCTGATTGGCTGCTCGATGCTGGCCTCGCGCATGATGGCGCCGCTGGGCCAGCTGGCGATGATTTTTAGCCGCTGGCAGCAGGCGAAAGTCGCCAGAGAAGGGCTGGCAAGCCTGCTAAACAGCGAGGTAGACCAGCCCGAGCGCGGGGCGCAGGTGCATCGCGCAAAACTGTACGGCGACTACAGCCTGGACGGTATTGTCTATCGTTATAGCCCTGAAGCCGCCCAGGCGGCGCTGGCGCTCGATAAGCTGACCATCAAGCCCGGCGAGAAAATCGCGCTGCTGGGCCGCAACGGATCTGGCAAATCCACGCTGCTGCAAATGCTGGCCGGGCTGCTGCGGCCTACGCAGGGCGCGCTGCTGCTGGATGACGTCCGGCTCGACACGCTCGATCCGCTGGATGTCCGGCGCGACGTCAGCCTGGTCAGCCAGTCCTCGTCGCTGTTTTTCGGCACCATCCGCCAGAATTTGCGCCTGGGAATGCCGCTGGCTACGGAGGAGGAGATGCAGGAAGCGCTGGCTATCGCTGGCGCTATGACCTTTATCCGCCAGCTGCCGGAAGGCCTGGACTATCTGCTTCACGAGGGCGGCAAAGGCTTGTCCGGCGGGCAGCGCCAGCTGCTGCTGCTGGCCCGCGCACTGTTGCGCCAGCCCGCCGTGCTGCTGCTGGATGAGCCGACGGCCTGGCTGGACGACGCCGCCGAAAGCCGCCTGATCGAAAAGCTTAAGGCCTGGTCGGGCGAGAAAACGCTGATTATCGCCACGCACCGACCGGCAGTGATGCAGCTGGTGGATCGTATTTTACTGTTGGATAACGGCAAAATCGTGCGTGACGGGACGAAGGAGCAGCTGCTGGTTAAACCGGCCGCGCCGCGCCGCAAAACGGAGGCGTCATCATGAGCGGACGCTTCAGAGGCCGCAAAAAAACGGCCGGGCGCGGCAGCGCGCTGATCGTCTGGTCGCTGCTGACGATGCTGCTGCTGTTTTTTCTCTGGGCCAGCCTGTTTGAACTGGATGAGGTCACGGTCGGCGTCGGCAAAGTCATCCCCAGCAGCCACGCGCAGATCGTGCAGTCGCTGGAGGGCGGCATTCTGCAAACGCTGAAAGTGCGTGAAGGCGACGTGGTGGAGGCGGGCCAGGTGTTGGCGTTGCTGGATCCCACGCAGCTGGATTCCGGGCTACAGGAGAGCACGGCAAGAATGCGGGCGGCGCTGGCGACGGCGGCCCGTTTACAGGCGGAAACGGCGGGCAGCGAGCTGCATTTTCCGCCCGAGGTGCTGGAGGACGGCGATCTGGTGGCGGCCGAGACGGCGCTGTATCGCTCGCGCAGGGAGAACCTGGACAAAACGCTGAGCGGCCTGCGTGAAGCGCTGACGTTGATCAACCGCGAGCTTAAGCTGACCGCTTCGCTGGTGGCGCAGGGCGCGGCCAGCGACGTGGAAGTGCTGCGGCTGAAAAGACAGGCTAACGATCTGCAAAGCAAGCTGAACGACGCGCAAAATCAGTACATCGTGCACGCGCGGGAGGACCTGGCGAAAGCCAATGCCGAGGCCGCTTCGCAGCGATCGGTCATCATCGGACGCGCCGATGCGCTGAAGCGCACGACGATAGTCGCGCCGGTCAGGGGTATCGTCAAAGCGATCGAGGTCAACACGGTGGGCGGCGTGATCCCGCAGCGCGGCAACCTGATGGAGCTGGTGCCGCTGGATGAACAGCTGCTGATTGAAGCGCAGATTTCGCCGCGCGACGTGGCTTTTATCACGCCGGGCCAGCGCGCCGTGGTCAAGCTGACCGCCTATGATTTTAATATCTATGGCGGCCTTGAGGGGAAAGTGGCTTCCATATCGCCGGATACCCTCCAGGACGAGGTGCATCGGGACAACTACTACTATCGCGTCTATGTGCGTACCGAAAAAGATTATCTGCTTAATAAAAAAGGGAAAAAATTCCCGGTGCATCCGGGGATGATCGCGATGGCGGAAATCCATACCGGCAGCAAAACCATTATGGCTTACCTGTTGAAACCGCTGAACCGGGCGAAAGAGGCGCTACGCGAAAGATAACGCTGGGCGAAAAGGGCAGACCACGCTTTTTCCTGCTTCCCTTGCCTGAAAAGAAACGATAATGTGCGCGTGACGAAGTGGCGCTTCCTCGCTGACCGGTGCCACCTGATAATTTCATTTTCAGCGGAGAAACTCATGAGTAAGTCGACGTCCATTCTCTTTTCTGCTTTTTTACTGGCTGCCACGCCGTTAGTGTCTACGGCTTTTGCAGAAGATGTTCAGACGCAGCAGGATCCTGCCGCCGCCGCGCCAGCCACGGATGCCCCAGCTGCGAATACGCCAGCCACGGATGCGCCAGCTACGGATGCGCCAGCTACGGATGCGCCAGCTACGGATGCCCCATCCGCCGCGCCGATCGCGCCGGAAGCACAAACGCCTTCTCAGGCGCAGACGCCTTCAGGCGAAACGGCCGCGCCGCAGCGCGATCCGGCCCATCCTTATGAAATTCAGTACTTTTTTGCCGATTTCCAGCGTTTCACTATCGGCAGCGTGGTGCCTGACCGCTACCGCACTAAAAAATATGAAATTGTGGACTGGAAAACCCGCAACCTGCCTGCGCCTGAGCAGGGCACCAGCTGGACCTATATGGGCGGCAACTACGTGCAGATTTCTAAAGAAGATGGCCGCATCCTGAAAGTGGAATCCGGCGACATTTTTTACAAGCAATAAGCTATAAAAAAGCCCGGCGTTAAACGTCGGGCTTTACGAGTATTGGCAAGGCGGCGTTTTTTATTCCGCCTTTGCCCGATCGCCATACAGATACCCCAGCGAAGCCAGCAGGCACAGGCTATAGCCCAGCAGTTCGCAGCCTTCCTCCGCCATGTTTTTCACCGTATGGTTATAGCCATCCAGCATCAGGTGCTGCCACAGGTCGCGCATACCGAACAGGCGAGCAAACACCAGAATGGTCAGCAAACCCGCGCACAACATGCCCCAGGCAGGATGACGCAGCAGATCGGCCAGGCCTTTCACGGCGCGCTTTGGCTGAAGCACGGCAATAACGACGCACGCGGCGGCAGTGGCCAGCGCGAACCACACCCAGCTGCCGTGTGATAGCTCGTCGAACAGGAAATCCAGCTCGCGGATCAGCATACAGGTGAAGAAGCCGCCGATTAATATCAGCGTCGGCCTGATGGCAGGCTGTCGATATGCGCCATGAAAATAGAGCAGCGCGATAGCCAGCAGCATCAGTTCCTGAGCGATTTCAGTAAATGAGGTTTCGTGTACGCCATCGTTCATCCAGCGAACATCGATAAAAACCATTCCCATCATGGCGGCCAGAAACAGCGCGCAGCCAATAAAAGCCAACGCCTTGCGGCGGATAAAAAGTAAATCAGATTGCATAACGCCCCTTATTTTTTCGAGGCGATTATAGGCACTGAGTTGACGCAGGCTTACCAATTAATGCCGCCGGCCTGCGGCAGCGGCGCCGATTTGAGTTAATTAATGCAGAAAAGCGCCGAAAATCCCGGTTAAGGATTAATTCGGCAGCTGATATCTTTGCTGCTGGCGGGTGAACCAGGCAAGCGGCACGTAATAGGGCGCCTGCGTCAGCTGCTCAATGCCGCTTTCGATAATAGTGGAAGCCTGCCGCCACAGCGCTTCATTTCCGTCTTTCAGCAAGGCGATCTGCACGCGTTTTTCTGTCAGATAAACGCGGGCAAAATGCGGATCGTAATGAATAATCGAGCGGGTGTTATCAATGATATCGGCCAGCTTGATGGTCTGGGCGTCGCCCGAGGCCTGTGCCGTATGGCGAAAATGGGCCACTTTACGCGCTGCGCGATTTTTTGCGTCGGGCTGCTTGCTGTCGGTCAGCATCGCCACCAGCGAGGCGACCTCCGCGCCAAAATGGCTCTCGATATCCGCCAGCGTGTTGGACGTATCTTCGACCGTGTCGTGTAGCCATGCGGCGGCCAGCATGATTTCGTTATCGGTTACGCTGCGCACCAGCTCCACTACCGCAGCCGGATGTACGATATAAGGCTCATCGGTATATTTGCGACGCTGACCCGTGTCAGCATGAGCCTTGCTGGCGTAGCGTCGGGCCTTTTCTTCCAGTGAATACATCGGTTTTCTCCCCTGAACATTAAGATTCGCTTGCAATTATATAGCGCACTATTTATATTTTTTGCCATGATCACAGATAAAGATGACAAAAAAGCGGAAGCCTCGCCACTGTTGCTTGATCAACAGCTTTGCTTCGCGCTCTATTCCACCAACCTGGCGCTGCACAAGCTTTACCGCCAGCTGCTGGCACCGCTCGATATCACCTATCCGCAATATCTGGTGATGCTGGTGCTGTGGGAGCGCGATGACGTGACGGTTTCCGAAATCGGCGAACGGCTGTTTCTGGACTCCGCCACGCTGACGCCGCTGCTGAAAAGGCTGGAGGCGGCGGGTCTGTTGGATCGTCAGCGCTCGCGCAAAGACGAGCGCCAGGTCGTGGTAACGCTGACCGAACAGGGTCGCGAGCTGCGCCATAAAGCGGTCGATTTACCTCAGGCCGTCAGCTGCGCCGCCGCCTGTGATGCGGAAAAAATGCGCGTGCTGAAAGCCGAACTGGAAAGCCTGCGCGACAGCCTCAACGGCTAGACCGTAGTCTCGCTCCGGAAAGTCTATACTGATTACAGACGCCTCATTAAGTCGCTCGCGATTTAATAGCGCATATAAAACCCAATGAAAGGAGTTGCCTGATGTCTTTAGAAAAAGTCGTTTACCGTGCCAAAGCAAAAGCCACCGGTGGTCGTGACGGTCGTGCTACCTCTTCAGACGGCGTGCTGGACGTAAAGCTGGGCGTACCGAAAGAAATGGGCGGCGCGGGCGGCGAAGCCACCAACCCTGAACAGCTGTTTGCCGCTGGCTACTCGGCCTGCTTCCTGGGCGCGATGAAGTTTGTCGCCAACCGCGACAAAATCACTATGCCAAAAGAAGCCTTTATCGAAGGGGAAGTGGGCATCGGGCCGCTGCCGACCGGTTTTGGTATCGAAGCTAAATTGAATATCCATCTGGAAGGAATGGACGCGGCGGAAGCGAAAAAGCTGGTGGACGCGGCCCATATCGTCTGCCCTTACTCTAACGCAACCCGCGACAATATCGACGTAACGCTGAATATCATCAACTGATAACGGCGCTGGCCGGAGCCGCTATGGCGCTCCGGCTGTCTGTAACCCTGCGACCCGCCGCGTTTCTCTGCTTATTCCCGCGATTGAACTGATAAATCCCCGATAATGTGGTTAACTACGCCGCTTGCGCGTGGAGGTGAATTTTTTCCCTTCAGAATCGTCCGGGGAAAGTTTCTCAGGGTGATAATCGACCCTATAACCGAACTCTGGCGAAACGGTATGGTCTGATTAGCGTTTACTCTAAAGCTACGCCGGGATAAAGGTTGCATGAATTACATTAAAACACTGACGCAGCAAAAGCTCTCGTTTTTGCTGGCGTTTTACATCGGTATCTTTCTGAATATTCCCGTTTTTTATCGTCGTTTCGATCCCTTTCTGGCCCACTTCAGCGTGGCGGAATGGCTTTCCGCCGTGGCGGAAGTCGTCGCCATCGTTCTGCTGACCTTTTTCCTGATGCGGCTGCTGTCGCTGGGCGGCAAAATTTTCTGGCGCGTGACCGCTACCGCGCTGGTGCTGATTTCGGTAGCCGCCAGCTACTACATGAGTTTCTTTAACGTGGTGATCGGCTACGGCATCGTCGCGTCGGTGATGACCACGGATACCGATTTGTCGAAAGAGGTGATTGGCTACCATTTTGTGCTGTGGATGGTGCTGGTCAGCGCGCTGCCGCTGCTGCTGATCTGGCGCAACTCGCTGCGCCTGACGCTGATTGAGCAGCTGAAAACGCCGGGACAGCGCCTGAAGCCGCTGGGCGTGCTGCTGCTGGCCGTGGCGCTGGTCTGGCTGCCTATCCGCTATTTCGACAAGCAGCAGAACATCAACGAGAAGCTGACCAATGTCGATCTGCCGAGCTATGGCGGCGTGGTGGCGCACTCTTATCTGCCTTCCAACTGGCTGTCGGCGCTGGGGCTGTTTGCCTACACCAGCTACGACGAGACGATGGACGGTAAAGACCTGTTCGATCCGGCAAAGCAGTTTACCTATAACGCACCGGCCGGGCTGGACGACACCTATGTGGTATTCGTGATTGGCGAAACCACCCGCTGGGATCATATGGGCCTGCTGGGCTATAACCGCGATACCACGCCAAAGCTTTCCCACGAGAAAAACCTGGTGGCGTTCCGGGGGGAATCCTGCGACACCGCAACCAAGCTTTCGCTGCGCTGTATGTTCGTGCGTGAAGGCGGCACCGATGAAGGGCCAGGCCGCACGCTGAAAGAACAGAACGTTTTTGCGGTGATGAAGTCGCTGGGCTTTAGCTCGGAGCTTTTCGCTATGCAAAGTGAAGTCTGGTTCTATAACAATACCGATGCGGATAACTTCGCGTTCCGCGAGCAGATTGGTTCGGAAAAGCAGAACCAGGGCAAGTCGGTGGACGATATGCTGCTGGTGCCGGAGTTGAAAAAGTCGCTCGATCGCCATCCTGAAGGCAAGCATCTGGTGGTGCTGCATACCAAAGGCTCGCACTACCTTTACTCGCAGCGCTATCCGCGCGAGTTTGCCCGTTATCAGCCTGAATGTATGGGCGTGGACGATAAATGCAGCAAAGCGATGCTGATCAACGCCTTTGATAACTCGGTGCTTTATACGGATACGGTGCTGGAAAGCGTGTTCGATCAGCTGCGCGATAAGAAAGCGATTGTCTTCTACGCGGCCGACCACGGCGAATCGATCAGCGATAACATGCACCTGCACGGCACGCCGCGTCATATGGCGCCGCCGGAGCAGTTCCGCGTGCCGATGATCGTGTGGGCTTCCGATAAGTATCTGGCAGACCCGGCTAACCAGAGCCGCTTTGAACGCCTGCAGGCGCAGCAGCGCGTGGGCGCGACGCATCGTCACGTTGAGCTGTTCGACTCGGTGCTGGGCTGCCTGGGCTACACCTCTCCGGATGGCGGCATCAAAGAGGCGAACGACTGGTGTGCGGATCCGACAAAGCGTAAAGCTTCTGGCGACAAAATCTGACGCGCCGCGTCACACCCCAGCCCCCGGAGCCGTAGCGGCCGGGGGTTTTTTATTGCCTGCCGTTAAGGCCGTATTAAGGTTGGCACAGAGAGTCATGCGTGGGATCAAAAAAACCGGGGCAGATTCTTGCAAGATAAGCCGCGGAAGCGCTGTGCGCTTCTTCCTCTAACTGAACGGGTAACCCAGGAGAACGGTCATAATGATGTATCTCATTTTATTTATCGCCATTGTGGCGGAAGTGATTGGTACCACCTTGCTGAAAACGTCGGAAGGTTTTACGCGGCTGTGGCCAACTCTGGGTACCGTATTTTGCTACGGCATCGCTTTTTACTGTCTGTCCCTGACGCTGCAGCATCTGCCGACCGGCATCGCCTATGCCATTTGGTCGGGCGTGGGTATCGTGTTGATCTCGCTGGTCGCCTGGCTGTGGCACGGCCAGCGGCTGGATCTGCCCGCGCTAATCGGCATGGCATTTATCATCGTCGGCGTGGTTATTATCAACACGCTTTCCCGCGCCGTTTCGCACTGATTATCCGTTATCGGCGGCCCTGAAGCGCCGCCGACACCGGCAGCCGATCGTGCTGTGGTGTAAAAATACCCGTCTCGCTTTATGCCCTTACTATCCGTAAAAAAGCCTTTCCCGCCCGCTACCGCCGCGTTAATTCGCGCTGCGCTGTACATGACCAAAAAAACGCGTTATTGGCCGTTTTTTATCCTGCCGTTGCAGAATTTTTGCCTGGAATGGCAGGTATAAGCAAAGCGTATTGTTAAAAAAATGGGATACAGGCGACTATTTTCAAGGGTTTTTTTGCAACGCGTTTCACTGGCTGCTGATTTTCTGGCGCTATTTTAAGCGGCATTAAAAGTTAACGGCGCATTATATGCGCTGGAAAAGGTCGCTTTTGGTTATTTTTTATATTTGTCTGTCGCCTCTCATCCTCTGTGTAAATAGCCAACGGCCGTATTGACGTTTTCTGCAACTGTTGACAAATTGATCGCTCAGAAGAGAAAGGATAAGGATTTGTCTGATGGCATCAGCCTCGCCGCGTCTTCTACCCAAACCTTCTGATACGTACGGGCCACTATAAAAAAATACAGGCCTGACGAACTGCCTAATACAACATCACAACTGGAGCAGAAGCATGCGTAATTCCCTGGCTAAAAACAGGATGCTGAAGGTCGGTTTGAGCCTGGTCGCCCTGACCGTGGCCGCCAGCGTCCAGGCCAAAACCCTCGTTTATTGTTCCGAAGGATCGCCTGAAGGCTTTAACCCACAGCTTTTCACTTCCGGCACCACTTACGATGCCAGCTCCGTACCGATCTATAACCGCCTGGTGGAGTTCAAAGTCGGCACCACCGAGCTACAGCCCGGCCTGGCGGAAAAGTGGGACGTGAGCGAAGACGGCAAAACCTATACTTTCCACCTGCGTAAAGGCGTGAAGTGGCAAACCACTAAAGATTTCAAACCTACGCGTGACTTTAATGCCGACGACGTGGTGTTCTCCTTCGAGCGTCAGCTGGATAAAAACAACAAGTATCATGGCGTTTCCGGCGGCAGCTACGAATACTTTGAAGGCATGGACATGCCGAAGCTCATCAGCAAAATTGAGAAGGTGGACGACCACACGGTACGCTTTGTGCTGACCCGTGCGGAAGCGCCGTTCATGGCCGATCTGGGGATGGATTTCGCGTCTATTCTCTCTGCGGAATATGCCGACAAGATGCTGCAAGCGGGCACGCCGGAAAAAGTCGATCTGAATCCGGTCGGCACCGGCCCGTTCCAGCTGCTGCAATATCAGAAAGATTCCCGCATTCTCTATAAAGCCTTTGACCAGTTCTGGGGCACCAAACCGAAAATCGATCGCCTGGTCTTCTCCATCACGCCGGATGCCTCGGTGCGCTACGCCAAGTTGCAGAAGGGCGAGTGCCAGATCATGCCTTATCCGAATCCGGCCGATCTCGCGCGGATGAAGGAAGACAAGAATATCAACCTGATGCAGATGCCGGGCCTGAACGTCGGCTATCTCTCCTATAACACCGAGAAAAAGCCGCTGGATAACGTCAAAGTTCGCCAGGCGCTGACCATGGCGGTGAACAAGAAAGCGATTATCGACGCGGTTTACCAGGGCGCGGGCCAGGCGGCGAAAAACCTGATCCCGCCGACCATGTGGAGCTACAACGACGCGGTGCAGGATGACGCCTACGATCCGGCCAAAGCCAAAGCACTGCTGAAGGAAGCGGGCATGGCGGACGGCTTCGTTATCGATCTGTGGGCGATGCCGGTACAGCGTCCTTATAACCCGAACGCTCGCCGTATGGCAGAGATGATCCAGGCCGACTGGGCGAAAATTGGCGTGAAGGCCAAAATCGTCACCTACGAGTGGGGCGAATACCTGAAACGCGCGAAAGCTGGCGAGCACCAGACCGTGATGATGGGCTGGACGGGCGACAATGGCGACCCGGATAACTTCTTCGCCACGCTGTTCAGCTGCACCGCGGCGAAGGATGGCTCTAACTACTCTCGCTGGTGCTACAAGCCATTCGAGGATCTGATCCAGCCTGCGCGCGGTGAAGCCGACCACAACAAGCGTATCGAGTACTACAAGCAGGCTCAGGTCATGATGCACGACCAGGCGCCAGCGCTGATTATCGCTCACTCCACCGTGTTTGAGCCGGTCAGCAAAAAAGTCTCCGGCTACGTGGTCGATCCGTTAGGTAAGCATCACTTCGAAAACGTCGATATCCAGGAGTAAAGAGAGCGGCCGGTTCGCCGGCTGCTTTACCCATCCCTGTGGGTCGTGTTCGACGGCCCGTCGCAAGGCTTAAGTCAATCTGGTCAAGGCGCCGTTAACGGCGTCGCGGACGGGCTGCCCGACCGTAAGATGTGAGCAATTATAATCCCCCAGGCTACGGTCTGCGGGAACTTAAAGAGAATCCGGATTATGCTGCAGTTCATACTCCGACGTCTGGGGCTTGTTATCCCGACGTTTATTGGTATCACCCTGTTAACCTTTGCTTTTGTCCATATGATCCCAGGCGATCCGGTACTGATTATGGCGGGCGAGCGCGGCATGTCCGCCGAACGTCACGCCCAGCTGCTGGCGCAGATGGGGCTGGATAAGCCGCTGTGGCAACAGTATGCCTCCTACGTCTGGGGCGTGCTGCACGGCGATCTGGGCATCTCCCTGAAAAGCCGTATTCCTGTCTGGCAGGAGTTCGTGCCGCGCTTTAAGGCGACGCTGGAGCTGGGCATCTGCGCGATGATTTTTGCCGTCGCGGTAGGTATCCCGGTCGGCGTGCTGGCTGCGGTAAAGCGCGGTTCCATTTTCGATCACACCGCCGTCGGCATCTCGCTGACCGGCTACTCCATGCCGATTTTCTGGTGGGGCATGATGCTGATCATGCTGGTTTCAGTGCAGCTCAACCTGACGCCCGTCGCTGGACGTATCGGCGACACGGTGTTTCTGGACGACAGCCAGCCGCTGACCGGTTTTATGCTGATCGATACCCTGTTCTGGGGCGAAGAGGGCGACTTTAAAGACGCCGTGATGCATATGATCCTGCCCGCTATCGTGCTCGGTACTATCCCACTGGCGGTGATTGTGCGTATGACGCGCTCGGCCATGCTGGAAGTGTTGGGTGAGGACTATATCCGCACCGCGCGCGCTAAAGGGCTGACGCGGATGCGCGTGATCGTGGTGCACGCGCTGCGTAACGCGATGCTGCCGGTGGTCACGGTTATCGGTCTCCAGGTTGGAACCATGCTGGCCGGCGCGATCCTGACCGAAACGATTTTCTCCTGGCCCGGCCTGGGCCGCTGGCTGATCGATGCCCTCCAGCGTCGCGACTACCCGGTAGTGCAGGGCGGCGTGCTGATGGTGGCCATCCTGATCATTCTGGTCAACCTGCTGGTTGACGTGCTTTACGGCGTGGTTAACCCGCGCATTCGCCACAAGAAATAGGGGGCTTCGTATGTCTTTAGTCGATCCGGGCAGCGTGCCCGCCGCACCCAAGCCGATGACCCCTTTACAGGAGTTCTGGCACTACTTTAAGCGTAACAAAGGCGCCGTTGTCGGTCTGGCTTACGTGGTCATCGTGTTTTTTATCGCTATTTTCGCCAATTTTATCGCGCCGCATGCGCCGGCCGAGCAGTTCCGCGACGCGCTGCTGCATCCGCCGGTCTGGCAGGAAGGCGGCAGCTGGCACTATATCCTTGGTACCGACGATGTCGGTCGCGACGTGTTGTCGCGTCTGATGTACGGCGCGCGCCTGTCGCTGCTGGTCGGCTGCCTGGTGGTGGTGCTGTCGCTGATCCTGGGCGTGATTTTCGGGCTGATCGCCGGCTACGTCGGCGGCACCACCGACGCCGTCATTATGCGGCTGGTCGATATCATGCTGGCGCTGCCGAGCCTGCTGCTGGCGCTGGTGCTGGTGGCGATTTTTGGGCCGTCGATCGTCAACGCCTCTATCGCGCTGACCTTTGTGGCGCTGCCGCACTATATCCGCCTGACGCGCGCGGCGGTGCTGGTCGAGGTCAGCCGCGACTACGTCACCGCTTCCAACGTGGCGGGCGCGGGCGCTATTCGGCAGATGTTCGTCAATATCCTGCCCAACTGTCTGGCGCCGCTGATCGTGCAGGCTTCGCTGGGCTTCTCCAACGCCATCCTTGATATGGCCGCGCTGGGTTTTCTGGGAATGGGGGCGCAACCGCCGACGCCGGAGTGGGGCACCATGCTCTCCGACGTGTTGCAGTATGCGCAGAGCGCCTGGTGGGTCGTGACCTTCCCGGGGTTGGCGATCCTGCTGACCGTGCTGGCGTTTAACCTGATGGGCGATGGCTTACGCGATGCCCTTGACCCGAAACTCAAGCAGTAAGAGGCAGCGATGGCGTTATTAACTGTAGACAAACTGTCGGTGCATTTCGGCGACGAAAAAGCGCCGTTCCGTGCGGTAGACCGCATCAGCTATCAGGTTGAGCAGGGCCAGGTGGTCGGCATCGTCGGCGAATCCGGCTCCGGCAAATCGGTAAGTTCGCTGGCGATTATGGGGCTGATCGATTTCCCCGGCAAAGTAATGGCCGACAACCTGCTTTTTAACCAGCGCGATCTGAGGCGCATTTCTGAAAAAGAGCGCCGTCAGCTGGTGGGATCGGAAGTGGCGATGATTTTCCAGGATCCGATGACCAGCCTGAACCCCTGCTACACCGTGGGCTACCAGATTATGGAAGCGATCAAGGTGCATCAGGGCGGCAACAAAAGCACGCGTCGTCAGCGGGCTATCGATCTGCTGAACCAGGTCGGCATTCCCGATCCGGCCTCGCGGCTGGACGTGTATCCGCATCAGCTTTCCGGCGGGATGAGCCAGCGCGTGATGATCGCCATGGCTATCGCCTGTCGGCCAAAGCTGCTGATTGCCGATGAGCCGACCACGGCGCTGGACGTGACTATCCAGGCGCAGATCATCGAGCTGCTGCTGGATCTTCAGCGGCAGGAAAACATGGCGCTGATCCTGATCACGCACGATCTGGCGCTGGTAGCCGAAGCGGCCCAGCACATCATCGTGATGTATGCGGGCCAGGTAGTGGAAACCGGTAAGGCGGTCGATATCTTTAAGGCGCCGCGCCATCCGTACACCCAGGCGCTGCTGCGCGCGCTGCCGGAGTTTGCGGCCGACAAGGCGCGGCTGGCCTCGCTGCCGGGCGTGGTGCCGGGCAAGTACGATCGGCCAAACGGCTGTCTGCTGAACCCGCGCTGCCCATACGCCACCGATCGCTGTCGGATTGAAGAACCTGAACTCCGTGATATTCCGGGACGCCAGTCCAAATGTCATTACCCTCTGGATGATGCCGGGAGACCAACCTATGAAGCCATCTGATTCCCCCCTGCTGATGCAGGCGATCGACCTGAAAAAGCACTACCCGGTGAAGAAAGGACTGTTTGGTCAGGAGCGCCTGGTGAAGGCGCTGGACGGCGTCTCGTTTAACCTGGAGCGCGGCAAAACGCTGGCGGTGGTGGGCGAGTCTGGCTGCGGCAAATCGACGCTGGGCCGACTGCTGACCATGATCGAAACGCCAACGGAAGGGCAGCTGTTTTATCAGGGCCAGGATCTGTTAAAGCATGACCCGGCGGCGCAAAAGCTGCGCCGGCAAAAGATCCAGATTGTGTTTCAGAACCCCTACGGCTCGCTGAACCCGCGCAAAAAGGTCAGTCAGATCCTGGAAGAACCGTTGCTGATTAACACCAGCCTGAGCAAGGCAGAGCGCCGCGAAAAAACGCTGGCGATGATGGCGAAAGTGGGGCTGAAAACGGAGCATTACGATCGCTATCCGCATATGTTTTCCGGCGGTCAGCGTCAGCGTATCGCCATCGCGCGCGGGCTGATGCTCGATCCCGACGTGCTGATCGCCGACGAGCCGGTTTCCGCGCTCGACGTGTCGGTACGCGCGCAGGTGCTGAACCTGATGATGGATTTGCAGCAGGAGCTGGGCCTCTCGTACGTTTTTATTTCGCACGATCTGTCGGTGGTCGAACATATCGCGGACGAGGTGATGGTGATGTATCTGGGACGCTGCGTGGAGCGGGGCAGCAAAGAGGCGATTTTTGCCAATCCGCGCCATCCGTACACCCAGGCGCTGCTTTCCGCCACGCCGCGCCTGAACCCGGACGAGCGCCGCGAGCGTATCAAGCTGACCGGCGAGCTGCCAAGCCCGCTGAATCCGCCGCCGGGCTGCGCGTTTAACGCACGCTGCCGCCGTCGCTTTGCGCCCTGTCCGCAGATCCAGCCGCAGCTGAAACAGTATGGCGAGCAGCAGATCGCCTGCTTCGCTGTCGATCAGGATGAGGGACAGCCGGTGCCGGGCGGCCAGCAGGCGGTGGCGCAGCCTTAAGCTTACCGACCAAAGGCCGCCAGGGTAAAACTGGCGGCCTTTTATGTTACAGCGGCGCGGCTTTTCGGTGCCGTCTGCTTCCGGACGTTGTCTCAGAAAACGGCTGCGTTTTCTGCCACTGGCTTTCATTTTTATGGGCTACTTCTCAATAAATTAAAAGAAAGAAGGTATATTTTTGACACCAAATATCCTGAAGTTGAAAAGTACGGACATATAGCACTTGTCGGGCTGCGTTATAATTATAAAGGCAAAGAAATTAAGCACGCCGATAGTTGGAAAGACCGGAAAAAAGCATCAGGAAATCACAATGGCCAAATGAATTTATAAACAAATTACCGGTGAATTGTATCTCGATGGAAAATTAATCGAAAGAGGTTATTCCGGCATACTGACAAACAAAAATAACCCTGATCGGGAGCAGGTTCGCGGTATGGGGCCAATCCCGCGAGGAACGTGGAAAATCGGCAGTGCCGGAACGAGCAAAGCCCCGCTAATCATTACCCTGTATACCCGGCAGCGAATGTGCCGCACGTGGTCATTATGCTGAAGAGATGCTCTTATCTGCTATAACTAAAGAAGGCGTTAAAGGTATTGAACGGGATAAAAAAACGGTCGAAGTGCTTAACATTTCTCCCGTTTCCGAGGCTCTGGCACGTCAGTTTTCTCGAAAAGACGCGAAAAATGGTAATAGTCTCTCGCTCAAAGATTACTACGGTATTTACCACGAAAATGGTGTCATGAATTTAACGGTGAAATACACCTCGTCAATGCTAAAGGTGCAAAAAAATGCCTATATTTCCTCCAGCTTGTTAAATAATGACGGATGTTACGTCCGATTTAATGGGTATTTAATATTCTCCCGTGGATTTTTAATGTCATTGTATCTGACAAGGTGTCTACAGGCCGCTGTTGAGCTGCGGCCATAGCTTTACGGTAAATAGCTTCTGTTAGTGAATAAGCTACAATTAGAACGTTTCTTACATCAGCATAGGATTGGACTAAAATATTGGAAAACGTCTGGTGATATGTCGATATTTATAATTTATCAACAGCGGATTTACCAGAAGAAATAATATATCAGGGTTATGCAAAAGCGGGCTTTTTTCTTAAAAGATAAAATCAGTGGCGGGATTAGCTTTCTCACTGTTGCTCAGAGCCTTACTATTTGCTCTGCAAATTATCGGACAAGGAAACGTTATGGAAAACGGTTTCAGTATTGCGATGACGCCGGTTCAGCTTGCCGCAGTAATGGAAGATGAAACGGCAACGGGTGACTCAATCAGTAACCGCATCTGGGGCGGAGTGGGCTTTCTCGGAAGTATTCTTGAACTGGCGAGCGCGACAGCCCTCTGTTTGGTGCCAGAGCCAACCGGTTTAACTAAAGCAGGCTGCATCATTGTTGGCGCACATAGCCTCGATGGTATTAGTTCATCAGCCTACCAGATCTATACCGGCAAACAGACCGCATCAATGACCGCTCGCGTTACGGCGGGTATTGCCAGTGAACTCGGAGCTTCAAATGAAACGGCTAAGCAGATTGGTATAGCTGTTGATATGGTGATACCGTTTGCTGTGGCAGGATCTGCGCGCGTAGCCTCGGTCAAAATGGGGCAGATCCGGTTGATGGAACACGAAGCGCAAAAGGGACTAAAAGGAGGTGGACACACTATTAAGAAACATGTTGGCAAAACAGAGTCGGATATGAGGGATAAAATTCAGCGCGGTCTGCAATCAGGCACGCTTTCCCCTGTTACTGGCAGTGTGAGTTCGTTTTATGATTTGAAAACGGCTGAAAAGGCATTAAGTAAAGCGATTAAAGCTAACCGGGGAAGGATCAGAGCGTGGGCCAGAAGTACTCCTGCTGACCGAAAGGATTTATACCTCGAACTGCGATATGCGCACAGTAGCTCGGTTGGTACTGTTATTAAAGTACAAACGGGAAAGTTAGCTGAAACAAATAAATTCGAATTGGTCATTTATAAAGAGCAATATAATAATCGCCCTTACTATATTCTGACTGCTTACCCAATCCTGGATTAATTTATGAAAAGATACGAATCGATTCGTCTCTTCTTCCGGATTTTTTTTAATCCGGATTGGGGGGACACCAGCCAAGAAATCGTGAACTCCTATGTTGATCATCTGGATGGGGCTGATGATAATCTCGCTGAGGAAATTGACGATTTTTTAGAGCGCTATCCGGACAATAAATCAGCCAACCCGGCTCTGGAAGAAATATGTGGGACAAGTATGGCTTTTTTGCGCCCTTCGCCCGTAGAATTTTTGAGATGGCTTTCAGCCTCCCTGAAGCAAAAACGTGACGGGTAGAGATGCGGCCCGCCGTCTGGCGGGCACTATCATGACCAGACTCCTCACAGACACCGCGCATTAGCGTGGCTTGCTTCACAGCCACCATCATCTTACGCAAAACGGTTTCCGGTTCTGCTGATTGAGTTAACTCCAGCTCATCGTGCCGCAGCGTGCAGACTCCTTACAACGGCGTTGGATTGCGTCTGTCCCTTACTCTACCGTTGCTGCGGCCTGGCAAACTTCTGACATAGTAGCCCCGTATGAATCAATCAGGTTTTTTCCACTTGCCGTTCGCCTGGTGCCCTGTGCAAACGATTAGCAAAAACGAGCGATGGTGGCAGATTTGACTTAGCGTAAGTATTTTATCGCCACTGACAGATAAAGGCCTGTGAGCACGTAATAACGTCAAACGTCAGAGGCAATAAAGTGCTTTATGTCAAATTAACCGCCGTCTGACGAATGTTTGGCTTACGCGCCGCGTAAAAAGCGGCGCGCTTTATGCCGTCTCTGTCCGCGATTAAAGCAGCATGCCATTGACTTAATGTAAGACAATTATTTAATTAAGCCAAATAATAACTGACCTGATTGATAGCCTGCGTAATTATTATTGCGCCGCAAGCGGTTAATATAATTACAGGCCAACAGCTTTTTTTATCAGCGGTAAGAATAATCTGATGTAGTTAAAAATTGTATGATATATTGCCGCCAGTTTTCTTATTATCCCGCGATCGTTCCCATGAAAAGCTATGACGACCTGCAGCGTTTTAAAGAAAAAACGCTAACAAACCATATCGAATTCAAAGATATGTCTGAACAGACACGGAATGCCGACCAGACCAACTGGGCCATCATCAGGCAGCTGATGAACGAGGGTGCAGAGCCAGCGCTGGGGAACGGTCAGCGTACGGATGTTGCCGCACCGCAGCCTGCCGCCGCCGATCTCTTTAGCCAGCCCGCGCCGGTGAAAATCCCGGCGCAAGCTTCAGCGCCGCTTTCCTCCCGCGTGGCCGCGTTTGTGGCGGCTAAACCGGCGGCGCAGAGTGGATCGCTGCTGGAGAGCATTTCCGCTTCGCTGAAGCCTGCGGCCCAGCCTGGGTTGGCTTCGCTACCGGAAGCCGCTCGCGTGCAGGAAACGGCTTCGCTGTCGGCAATCGCTTATACGCAGGGATCTGCTTCGCCGTCGGAAACTGTCGGCACGCAAATAACAGCTTCGCTGCCGGAAGCCGCTCGCGTGCAGGAAACGGCTTCGCTGGCGGAAGCGGTTCGTCCGCAGGGATCCGCTTTGCCGTCGGAAACTATCGGCGCGCGGATGCCGGAAACCGCTCGCGCATCGTCGCCGATAGCCCCATGTCTGCCAGGCGCTTCGCTGCTGGATGCGGTGCGCGCCCAGCCTGTGCCGTCAGACATCGCCCGCCCGGCGTCCTCGTCCGTCCCGCCAGAAGCTGGTCAGGCAGCGCGTTTTAAGCCGCTGTTCAGCGTTTCCGGCGTCCGCGCGGCGGAAGAAAAAGCCTTACCGAAAGAGACTCTGCTACAACCCCTGCTGGAGAAAATCGCCCTATGCCGTTAGTTTGTGTTTGTTCTCCAAAGGGCGGCGTAGGGAAAACCACCCTGGCCGCCAACCTGGCCTATACGCTGGCACGCGGCGGCAGCAAGGTGCTGGCGATCGATTTCGACGTGCAGAACGCCCTGCGCCTGCACTTTGGCGTGCCGCTCTCCGACGGGCGCGGTTTCGTGGCCAGGTCAGCGGAATCGCCGGACTGGAGCCAGGCGATCCTGACCACCGGCGGCAATATTTTCGTGCTGCCGTACGGCGACGTGTCGGAAGCGCAGCGCATTGAATTTGAAAGCAATCTGGCCAACGATGCCCACTTTCTCGCCCGTGGACTGCAAACGGTGCTCAACTATCCCGGCCTGATTATCGTGGCGGATTTTCCGCCCGGCCCCGGCCCGGCCCTGAAGGCGATGACCGATCTGGCCGATTTACACCTGGTGGTGATGCTGGCGGATACCGCTTCGCTGTCGCTGCTGCCGCAAATCGAAAACGAAAAGATGATCGGCGGCGCGCTCAATCACAAAGCCGGCCATTTCTTCGTGCTTAACCAGAGCGACAGCCGCCGCAATATTAGCCGCGACGTGACGGCCTTTATGCAGCAGCGGCTGGGCGACAGGCTGCTTGGCGTGGTTAACCGCGACGAAAGCGTGGCGGAAGCGAACGCGTCACAGCAGTCGATATTCGATTTCAGCCAGGTTTCCGCAGCCGCTTTCGATATTGAGCTGGTCGGCAAAAGGGTTGCCGCGCTGCTGGATATTAAAGTCGGCGACGGCGAGCTGCAGGCGCCGCTGACCTCGCGCTAAACCGCCCGTAAAGATAGCTTCCATGCCGGGGCGCTGCTGCGCTCCGCAAGTTCTCGTTTTGTTTTCAGGATGACTTATGAAAAAAGTCCTGTATTACCTGCAGCTGCTGATATTATTTCCGCTGGCCGCAGTGATTGTTATCACGCCGATGGACAGCCAGAAACAATATATTTTCGGCCTGATCGCCATCGCCCTTCTTTTCGTGCTGGGCCTCAGCAAAAGCCGTAAAATTACCATGGTAATGGTGTTTCTTTCGGCCTTGATGTCAACGCGCTATATATACTGGCGCGCGACGGAGACCCTGGCTTTTAATTCCGAAATCGAAGCTATATTGGGCGTCGGCTTATTTATTGCCGAGGTATATGTCTGGGTAATTTTGCTTTTAGGCTATCTGCAAACGTCATGGCCGTTAAAAAGAACCATTGAGCCGATGCCGGATGATATCAGCCTGTGGCCGACCGTCGATATTTACGTGCCGAGCTATAACGAAAGCCTGGACGTGGTGCGTGATACCGTGCTGGCCGCGCAGTGCATCGATTACCCTCGCGACAAGCTCAAAATTTATCTGCTGGACGACGGCAAGCGCAGCGAGTTCGCGGTTTTCGCCGCCGATGTCGGCGTGGGCTACATCACGCGCGACGACAACCGCCACGCCAAGGCGGGCAACCTGAATCACGCGATGACCATCACCAAAGGCGAGCTGATTACCGTTTTTGACTGCGACCACGTGGCGACCCGAACGTTCCTGCAGGCCACCGTCGCGCCTTTCCTGAAAGATCCCGAGCTGGCGCTGCTGCAAACGCCGCACTATTTCTATTCGCCGGATCCCTTCGAGCGTAACCTGAAGGCCGCGCGTGAAATCCCGAACGAAGGCGCGCTGTTCTATGGCCCGGTTCAGCAGGGCAACGATAACTGGAACGCGACCTTCTTTTGCGGCTCCTGTGCGGTTATCCGCCGCAGCGCGCTGGAAGAGATCGGCGGCTTCGCCACCGAAACCGTGACCGAAGATGCGCATACCGCCCTGAAAATGCAGCGTCGCGGCTGGAAATCCGCTTTCCTGGCGCTGCCGCTGGCCGCCGGTCTGGCGACCGAACGTCTGGGCCTGCATATTATTCAGCGTACCCGCTGGGCGCGCGGCATGACGCAGATTTTCCGCGTCGATAATCCGCTGCTGGGGCGCGGTCTGAAGTGGCAGCAGCGTCTGTGCTACCTGAACGCCATGCTGCACTTCCAGTTTGGCCTGCCGCGCGTGATCTTTCTGACCGCGCCGCTGGCTTACCTGCTGTTTGACCTGAATATTATTCACTCTTCCGCCAGCCTGATTTTCGCCTACGTGCTGCCGCATCTGGTGATGTCGCTGTACGTCAACTCCAGGATGAACGGACGTTTCCGCGCCACCTTCTGGGGCGAGATCTACGAAACGGTGATGGCTTTCCATCTGGTTATCCCCACGCTGCTGACCATGATTTCGCCGAAGCACGGCAAATTCAACGTCACCGACAAAGGCGGCCTGCTGAATACCGGCTTTTTCGACTTTAACATCGTGCGTCCGCACGTAATCTGCGCCGCCCTGCTGCTGGCGGGCGTGGTCAGCGGCGTCGTGCGCGCCGCAGCGCATAACTATTTTGGCGTCGATCCTTACGTTATCGCGCTTAACGTCGGCTGGGCGCTGTTCAGCCTGATTATTCTGATGGCCGCAATTGCCGTGGCGCGTGAAACCAAACAGACGCGCAAAACCATTCGTATCGACGTCGATATTCCGGTGATCATGCATTACGCCAGCGGCATTTCGTCGCGCTCCACCACGGTGAACCTTTCTATGGGCGGCGTGCAGGTCACGGCGCCGGACAGCCGTCATGAAACGGATGTTATTGAGGCGATCGATTTGATGCTGCACTCCGGCGCGATCTCGCTTCCTGTCAGCACGATTGGCGCAGATGACGGCGTGATCCGCCTGCAATTTGCTGAAATCCCGCTGTCGCGCCGTCGTGAACTGGTGCGCGTGGTGCTCGCTCGCGCCGATGCGTGGATCAAGCCGGAAGGGCCGAAGGACAAGCCGCTGCGTTCGCTGTTGACCATCGTCCGCACCGTCTTCGAACTGTTCTGGCTCACCTGGAAAGACCGGCGCGCCAAACGTCAGGCACTCAAGGCCAATGAGGATAGCGCGGCATGAAAAAGCTTTTAGCCATCCTTTGTCTTGGCGTAATGACGCTGGGACAGGCGTATGCCGCCGACAGCGTGACGCAGGACAGCAGCGCGCTGTCGCAGATCCCGCCGCCGGCTGGAACCGGAGCGGCAGAAGATCTGCCGCCGCTGCCGCCCATCGCCGATAACGCCGCGCCGGTGGCGTTGCTGAATCAGCCGCTGACCAGCACCATCTCCGTGGCGCAGATGGGCCAGGCCAACGGCATTCTGCTGACCGGCAGCCAGCTGCAGTCCGGCATTGTCTTTACGCTGCCCGCTGATGAGGTGATCACTAATGCGCGGCTGAATCTGTCGCTCAGGGTCTCCAAAGCGCTGGCGGCGCGCAACGCTTCCATGCAGCTGATGCTGAACGGTCAGCCGCTGGGCACGCTGCCGCTGAGCGCTTCCGACAGCGCCAGCGAAGAGTATCAGCTGGATATTCCGGCCGCGATGGTGGTGTCCAGCAACAACCTGAGCTTTAAGATCAACGACGCGGATCGGCTGCTGTGCGAGCGCGATAACGATCGCTATCAGGTGACTATTCTGCCTGCCACCACGCTGGCGCTTGAAGGGCAGCAGCTGAATATCGGCAATAAATTGCGCAATTTCCCACGCCCGTTTATTGATGCGCAGCGCATGACGCCCGCCAGCATCGCGATGGTGTTTGGCGCGGCCGTCACGCCGGGCAAAGTCAGCGCGGCGGCGACCGTCTCCTCCTGGCTGGGGATCCAGACCGACTATCGCGGCGTCAACTTCCCGGTATTGCGTAACGATATGCCGGAGAAAAACGGCATTGTCTTCGCGAAGCCAGGCGAAACCATCGCAGGCCTAACCGTGCCGCAGGTGAACGGACCGACGTTGCAGATGGTCGATAACCCGATTAACCCGGTTTACAAGCTGATGCTGGTGATCGGCAATAATGATGACGATCTGCGTCAGGCCGCGTGGCGACTTACCCAGCCGCTGAGCGTCGACAGCGACTCGCTGGCGGTCGGCCGCCAGGCTATTCCCGCGAGCAAGGCCTATGACGCGCCGCGCTGGATCAACACCGATCGGCCGGTGCGCCTGAGCGAGCTGTTGCGCAAGGATCAAAGCCTGACCACTACCGGCATCTGGCACGATGCCCTGAAGGTAAACTTCCGCGCCGCGCCTGATTTATTTCTGTGGGATGGCGAAACGGTGCCGGTGCAGCTGAACTATCGTTTCCCGTCGGAAAGCTGGATTGATGAAGATAACTCCTTCCTCAACGTCAGTCTGAACGGCACCTTCCTGCGCAATCTGACCGTAAATAAAGTCGGGCTGCTGGAAAACATCTGGCACCGGCTGGGCGGCGACGCGCGTCAGGAGAAATACACCCTGAAGTTCGACCCTTATCTGATTTACGGCGACAACCAGCTCCAGCTCTATTTCAACATCAAGCCGAAGGCCAGCGCGCCGTGCAGCGTACTGACCAATAACAACATCAAAAGCCGCATCGAGGATGACGCCTGGATCGATTTGAGCCATACGCGCCACTTCACTCTGCTGCCGAATCTTTCCTATTTTGTCGGCGCCGCTTTTCCGTTTACGCGCTTTGCTGACTATTCGCAAACCGTGCTGCTGCTGCCTGCCTCGCCCAGCGATGCGGAGATCGGCGCGCTGCTGGATATGGCGGGACGTGCCGGTAGCGCTACCGGCGTGGCGCTGAGCGGCAACCGCGTGCTGTTCGGCGTGCCCGCCGGCAAGCCTGACTGGCTGCGCAACAGCGACGTGCTGGCGTTCTCCACGCTGGCGCAAAGCGACTTCAACCAGGCGCTGCTGCGGCATTCGCCGTTTGAAGTAAACGGCCACACCCTGGGCGTGAAAGAGCCGACGCTGCTGGATAACCTGCGCGGCTGGCTGGCCGGCGACTGGAGTCGCCAGGCGGTGGATGCGGATCGCTATTTCTCTTCTAACGAAGACTGGCGCGGTTTTATCAGCTATCGCTCGCCGTGGAGCCCTTCACACGTGGTGGTGGCGACCGTAGCGACCGACGATGCGCAGCTGGCGAGCCTGCATAATGACCTGAAATTGCAGCGCATTAACGCCGGGATCCGGGGCGATACCGCGATAATCACCGGCGAAAACGGCATCCGCAGTTTCCGCGTCGGCGCGCAGTTCCCGAGCGGGGAAATGCCGTGGTACATGATGGTGGTGTGGTATGCCAGCCAGCACGCGGTCGTGCTGGCGCTGATAGCGCTGCTGCTCTCCACCATAGTGGGATTGAGCACCTTTATTTTGCTGAAGCGGCACGCCTGGAAACGGCTGAATCCGCAGCACGAGCGGCAGACGCCGGGCGAGAAAAAATGACTATGACGATCAAAACGCTTATCGCGCTGGGCCTGCCGTGCATTACGCTGGCGGCGGGCGCGGCTTCCACCGGCGCTAATCCGGCCCTGCAGGCGCTGTTCGACCAGGCTAACTACTGGCATCAGAAGGCGCATGACGAGCTGGCGCGTGACGCGCTGAATAAGGTGCTGATGGTGGACGGCAATAACGTCCAGGCTCTGTATCTGATGGCGCTGTGGGCACAGCAGAGCGGCGATAAAACAACGGCGTCCGCCTTCCGCGAGCGGCTCAGCAAAGCGTCGCCAGAGGATACACGGCTGAGCGAGCTGGATAACGCCCGTCAGCTTCAGTCCATCCCTGCGGCGCAGCTGGCGCTGGCGCGTCAGCAGGCCCGCAGCGGCAATATCGCCGCCTCGCTGCAAACCTGGCGCAACACCTTCAGCGGCAATGAGCCGCCGGCCAGCGTGGCCGCCGAATACTATCTGACGATGGCGGGCGACCGCACGCTGCTGCCGCAGGCGGTTGACGCGCTGCGCCAGTTCGCCGCTGCCCATCCGCAGGATACCGGTGCCAGGCTGGCGCTGGGCAAGGCGCTGACCTACGACGCCGCCACCCGACGCGAAGGCATGGAGACGTTAAGCGGCATGGCAGAGGGCAATGACGATGCCGATCGCTCGCTGCGCCAGGCGATGCTGTGGCTGGCCGCGAAGCCGGAAGATGCGCCGCTCTACCAGGCATGGCAGCAGCGCCATCCTCAGGACAGCGCGGTAATGGACTATTTCCGTAAAAACGCGGGCGGTGCGGAAAAAGGCGAAGGCTTTACCGCGCTGAACAGCGGCGACGTGTCCGGTGCACAGAACGCCTTCGATCATGTCTTGCAGGCCAATCCCGAAGACGCCGACGCGCTGGCGGGGCTGGGCTATGTGGCGCAGCGCAGCGGCAACTATGCGGCGGCCGCCGACTACCTCGAACGCGCGGCGAAGCAGGGCGGCGATAACGGCCAGCAGCGCCAGCAGCAGGCTGCCGATGCCCGTTTCTACGGCCAGCTGGCCGCCGCGCAGCAGGCGCTGAAGACGGGCGACGTCGCGCAGGCGCTGAGCCTGAGCGAGCCGCTGAGCCAGGCGGAAGGCGAAAAAGGCATGGCGGCGAAGCTGTTCCGCGCGGACGTGCAGCGCCGCAACAATCAGTTGGACGCCGCCGAACAAACCTATCGCGCCATTCTGCAAAGCGATGCGGATAACCGTCCGGCGAAGGAAGGCCTGTTTTACGTGCTGCGCCAGCAGAACCGGGGCAGCGAGGCCAACGCGCTGCTCGCCGCGCTGCCGGAAAGCGTGCGGGCCAGCGTCGCGCCGCGTCCCGGTGTTACCAGCGATCCGCTGCGCCGCGAAGCCAAACAGGCGGCGCAGTCCGGCCATCCTCAGCGGGCTATTGCGCTGCTGTCCGCCGGGATGCAGCGTTTTCCGAACGATGCCTGGCTGCGGCTTGACCTGGCTCGCCTTTATCAGCAGCAGGGCGATACCGCGCAGGCGGCTGGCGTGATGCAGCCCGCTTTCCGCGCCAGCGCCGGCAGCAGTGAAATCTATGCCGCCGCGCTGTTCGCCAGCGAAAGCGGTGCCTGGCAGCAGGCGCAGTCGCTGCTGGCGCGCGTTCATCAGCAGAACGGCGACATGCGTGAACTTTCTCGCCGCGTGAACTTCAATCTGCAAATGGCGGTCGCGCAGCAGTATCTGGCGCAGGGATCGACGGCCGCCGCGGCCAACACGCTGCGGGCGCTGACGGTGAATCCGCCAACCAACCCGGCGGATGCGGGCAGCCTGGCGAAAGGGCTGGCCGACGCGGGCGATCTCAATGCGGCTGTCGCCGTGGTGCGCGGCAATATGCAGCGCGGCGTGCAGGGCAACGCGGGCGATTACGCGCTTCAGGTCGCGGTGCTGAACCAGGCCGGACTGAGCGGCGAAGCGCAAAGCTTCCTGAGCAGCCCGACGCTTCAGGCTAACAGTACGCCAGACCAGCTGGCCGGTATCCAGAACGGCTATCTGATCAACGAAGCCGACCGTCTGCGCACTCAGGGCAAATATGCGGCGGCCTACGACAAGCTGATCGGCGCGCTGCAGCGCGATCCGCAGAACAGCGATCTGATGTTTGCGATGGGCCGCCTTTATCAGTCCGGCAAAATGAACAAAGAAGCGGGCGTGGTTTATGACTACCTGATGACCCGCGACACGCCAATGCAGGATGCGCGCGTGGGCGCTATCGACGTGGCGCTGGCGACGCACGACCTGGCGAAAGCCAAAGCGCTGATGGCGGGATTACAGGGCGAACAGACGCCGGAGCGCCTGCTGTTGATGGCGCGCGTGGCCGAAGCCGACGGCGACCACCAGCAGGCGCTGGCTTATCTGCGCAGCGCGCGCGGCAGGATGATAGGTGTGCAGGGTGGCCCGACGCCGGTGATTGGTGGCATGGCGCTGGCGGATAACCCGTTTGTGGATCGCACCACGCTGATAGCGCGCAAATCGCCTTCCGCCTACGGCGGCGTAATGCCGTGGCAGCAGGCGCCGACGGGTAATGGTGCCGACACCGAAGCAGCCTCACAGCAGGCGCGAACGCTGCACCAGATCGATACCATGATAGACGGCTTACAGGAACGTACCGGCAGCTGGGCGCAGGGCGGTGTGCAGGTCAGAGGACGCGACGGCGAAACGGGCCTGAGCAAGCTGACCGAGGCCAAAGCGCCGCTGAGCTGGTCAAGCGTGCCTTACGGCGATACGCGCTTCAACTTTACGCTGACGCCGGTGACGCTGAACGCGGGCAGCGCGTCGGGCACGTCGCTCGCGCGCGTCGGCACCCAGGCGCTGGAGCAGGGCCGCATCGCCCAGGCGAATAACAGCGCGCCTTCGGCCGTGCTGCTCAACTCGCCAGGATCGCAGACCGCCTCCGGTGTAGAGGTCAACCTGGGCCTGACCAATGACAACTTTAAGATCGACCTGGGATCGACGCCGCTGGGCCAGGATCTCAGCACGCTGGTGGGCGGCATCCAGTGGTCGCCGAAGCTCACCGACTATCTGACGCTGATCCTGACCGGCGAACGGCGCGCCGTCACCGACAGCCTGCTCTCTTATGTCGGCACCGAAGACAAGCTGAGCGGTAAAAAATGGGGCGCCGTCACCAAAAACGGCGGCAACGCGCTGCTGAGCTATGACAACGGCGACGCCGGTTTTTATGTTGGCGCAGGCGGCTACAGCTATATCGGTGAGAACGTTGCCAGCAACCAGAGCCTGAACGGCACGGCCGGCGCCTACGTACGTCCTTATCACGACGGTAACAGCGAGCTGAAAACCGGCATCAGCATGAGCTGGATGGATTTCTCAAAGAACCTCAGCTACTACAGCTACGGCCAGGGTGGCTACTTCAGCCCGCAGGATTTCGTAGCCGTGTCGTTCCCGGTGGACTGGAGCAAAAACTACGACGATCTGAAGGTGAAAGTGGGCGGTTCCATGGGCTATCAGTCTTACTCCCAGGATCGCAGCGCCTACTTCCCGACCGATCCGGGCAAACAGGCAGAGCTGCAAAGCTACTATGACGCCGGTTACGCCACCGAGGCTTACTACGCGGGCGGCAGTAAAAACGGCATTGGCTATAATCTTCATGCGGGCGCGGATTATAAGGTCAGCAAGGACGTCACCGTTGGCGGTCAGCTGGGTTACGACACCTTTGGTGACTACAACGAGAGCACGGCTCAACTTTACTTCCGCTACAGGCTCGGAGACAAATAATGAGTGAATTTCAGGAACGTACCCTGAACTACTACCGCCAGCAGCAGTATCAGCCCGGCTGGTTCGATCTGCTGAGCCTGATGATTAACGGCATGCTGAACAACGCGGGCGAGCAGGAAAGCCACGCGTTTTTACGGCAGATGGGCGACAGCCTGGCCGGTCGTTATCCGCTGGGCGCGGCGCGCACCGTTGGCGAGCTGGAACAGCAGATCAATCTGGCACTGGCGCGCTTTAACTGGGGTTTTGTCGACGTGCAGCCGCATGAAACCGCGATGCTGATCCACCATATGGCCCTGCCGTCGGCAGGCGGTCAGATGGATGACCGACAGTGGCGGCAGGCGCTGGGCGCGGTGCTGAGCGGCCTCTACGCCCGCTGGCTGGGCGAGCAGGGCGGCAGCCCGACCGTTTCGCTGACCTACCTCGATACCGGCAGCACGACTGCTACTTTTCGCTATCAGCTGTAAGGAATCTATCCATGACTCTGCTCAGGGCGAGCGTATTGATGATTGTAATGGTGCTGGGCTGTATGCAGGCCAGCGCCGCCGACGGCTGGAGCACCTTTAAAAGCCGCTTTTTAACCAGTGAAGGCCGTATTCAGGATACCGGCAACAAAAATATCAGCCACACCGAAGGCCAGGGCTACGGCATGCTGCTGGCGGTGGCCAATAACGATCGCGAAAGCTTCGCTAACCTGTGGAACTGGACGCAAAAGCACCTGAAAAACCCGCAAAATGGGCTGTTCTACTGGAAATACGTGCCTGACGCGACCGATCCCGTAGCGGATAAGAACAGCGCCTCCGACGGCGATGTGCTGATCGCCTGGGCGTTGCTGCAAGCGGGCCAGAAATGGCAGAACAACGCCTGGCTGCAGGCGTCCGATGCTATTCAGCGCGCCATTGTCGCCAAAGAAGTGATTACCTACGCGGGCCACACCGTGATGCTGCCGGGCGATCGGGGGTTTAATAAAACCAGCTACGTGGTGCTGAATCCTTCTTATTTCCTGTTCCCGGCCTGGCGGGATTTTGCCGCGCGCAGCCATCTTAAGGTGTGGACGAACCTGATCGACAGCGGGATGGATCTGCTGCCGAAAATGCGTTTCGGCGACGCCGCGCTGCCAACCGACTGGGTAGCGCTGAACGCTGACGGCAGCGTCGCGCCCGGCATTGGCTGGCCGCCGCGCTTCTCTTACGATGCTATCCGCGTGCCGCTTTATCTCTACTGGTACGATGCGCAGAGCCTGCAGCTGGTGCCTTTCCAGCATTTCTGGACGGGCTTCGCGCGTGATAAAACGCCCGCGTGGATCGACGTCAGCAACGGTAATAAGGCGCCTTACAATATGGCTGGCGGCCTGCTGGCGGTGCGTGATTTAACCCTGAATCAGACCGGCTACCTCAGCGACCAGCTGACGGAGGATCAGGATTATTACTCTGCCAGCCTGCAGCTGCTGGCCTGGCTGGCTTATAAGAGCCAGTAATATCCTTTCCGTGACGATTGACCTTCCGCAACGGCCCGTCTGTTGCGGAAGGTTTCCCGTCTACCGTCGTGCGCGTTCTCTTCGGCGATACCGTCCACCTCCTTCCCCGCCTGAAATAATTAACGATTTGAATACCCTACTAATTTTTACCGCGTGCCCGGCAAAATTGGCGACGGTAAATCCCTTGTATTGATCCGGCTATAGCGGCTTACTGGCCGCCCCTGAAACTGACCGGATACCCAGATGAGCCTGCTACTGCGCGCCTCTGCGGACGACCAGAGCGCACAGCAGCAAGCCGTCGTCACTCTTACCCTCGGCATCTTTTTTGACGGCACGGGCAATAACGCGCTGAACGCCCGCAGCAGTCTGGAGACGGGCGGCCCTGCGCCGGAGGACAGCGAAGCGCTGGCGGCCTGGCGGCAGGCCGCAAAGCAGACGCTGGGCTTTCGCGATAGCGCCCTCGGCAGCCATATTGGTCACTACACCAACATCCATCGGCTGCATTCGCTGTACGCTACCGACCTTGCGGGTGGGCAGAGCCAGCAGCGTCTTTATATCGACGGCATCGGCACGGAAGCGGGCGCGGCGGACAGGGCGCTGAATATGGCGTTCGGCACGGGCAGCCGGGGCATCGTGGCGAAAACCAACAAAGCCGTTGCCGCGCTGGTTGAGGCGCTGCGCAATTACGCTATCCGCCAGCCGAACCTGGTTATCAACGAGCTGCAATTCGATCTTTTCGGCTTCAGCCGGGGCGCCGCCGCCGCGCGCCATTTTGCCAACCGCGTGTTTAATGGCGACAGCGCCCTTATTGAAGCGATCGAAAGAGGGCTGGAGGGCGTGGAATATCGCGGTTCGCCAGCCGGGAAAACCCGTTTTCTGGGCCTCTTTGATACGGTAGCCGCCGTGGCGACGCTGGCGAACGGTCTGAACCCTAACAGCGCGGACAGCGGCGACGTCAATCTGGCGCTGCGGCCCGGCGTGGCGGAGAAAGTCTTTCATCTTACCGCGCAGCACGAATGCCGCTTTAACTTCGCGCTGAACAGCGTGCGGCCTGCCTGGCCTGAGGTGGCGCTGCCGGGCGCCCATTCGGATATCGGCGGCGGCTATCACGCTGTCGAACAGGAAAGCTGTTTTCTGACCCGCCCGCAGTTTGAAACCGTGCCGCTCTCTACCCCGGACGAAGAGACCAGGGTCTACCGCGCCGCCAGCAAAGCGCTGGAGGCCCTGCGCGGCTATCCGGCGATTGCGCCTTACGTTGATAACGGCGAGGTAGAAATACGCAGCTGGTTTGACGACAGGATGCCCGCCGATCGCTACGGAATGCTGCAAAAACGCAGCGGCGCGGCGGCGGTACTGCGGCGCACCGTGCGCAACGACTGGGCGAAAGTGGCGCTGAGGGTGATGATGGAGGCGGCCCGGGCGGCGGGCGTGGTATTTACCGCTATTGATGAAGCCGACCAGGCGCTGGCGCTACCGGATAAGCTGCTGCCGCTGTGTGACAAAGCGCTGGCGCTGAGCCATGCCGCTCGCCACGGGCGGGAAGCGGTCGGCTTCAGCGAGGAGGAAATCGCTTTACTGGCGGCAGACTATCTGCACTGTTCGGCCAACTGGAACGAGGTGCAAACCGATGCTGACGGCAACATTATTCATGCCGTCAGGCCGGTTGAGCAGGGGGCTTTCGTTAATCGTCCCGATAACCGCTGGCGGCGCACGGTGTACGATCTTAACGGCAAAAAAATGACCTGAGCAAAAAGGGGCATCGGCCGATGCCCCTTCCGCTATTGCGGATAGGCCACCCAGTCGCCGCCGTTCAGCCGGATCCACGGCTTGCCCTGATACATCATCACCACCGCGTTGTCGTTTTCCGACACCACCTGCGTTTGCGGCAGGTTTTCGGTCAGCACCGACATATTGACGTTGGCGGCGTTGAACACCTGGCCGTCCACCACGCGGGAAACCAGATCGGAGAGCGCCAGCAGGCTGGTCGGCGCCTCCACGGTCATCGGCTGCGCCTGGTGCGGCGCTTTCATCCCGGCAAACTTAATGCCGACGGGCACGTGCGTGATGTTCGGGCTGGGGATATCGCGCAGGCCGGACATCTGCATTTTATCGCCCTGTAGCGCCGCGCCGTGCTCCGGCACGATCATCACCATTACCCGACGACCCGATTTATCCAGATTGGTCAGGAAGGTATCAAGCTGATCGAACAGCAGCTTAGCGCGCGGCTGCCAGGCGGCGGTTTTGGTGCTGCCCAGCTCGCGGGTGCCGTCGTGCAGTGGGATCAGGTTATAGAAGGTGGCGGTGCGGGCGTCCGCGCTCTTCTGCCGTTCATCCAGCCAGCGCTGCATCAGTTCGCCGTCGTTAAAGACCGGCGTGCTGTCGAACGAGGTCCAGGACGCGCTGATACCGGCCTGCGACATCAGCGGCGCCTGCAGATCGCCATCGTCGCGCAGCTCCTGCAAATAGTTACCGAACACGCCGGTATGATCCATCATCAGCTGCTCTTTAAAGCCCAGCTTTGCCAGGTTATCGAACAGATAGCAGCGGCGATCGGTCGGCTTATAAAGATCGCTGTGCGAGGTCTGGCCGCAGCTGGCGCGCAGCAGACGGATCCCCGCCGGGCCGCTGTAGCCGGTAGCGGAGTTATAGTTGTTCAGCACGATATCGAAATGCTTCCACAGCGGATGATCGCGTAGCTGAGCCACTTCCGCATCGGACCACGAGAGCGAGCAGATGTTGACGATCAGAATATCGAACGGCGCTGAATCGGCAGGCAACGTGTCGGGAAAAGTCGTTACGCGCTGTTTTTCGCTGGCGTAAAACTTATTCAGATAGGCGGTCAGGTTGGCGCTGGTCGGCGGCGCCGACTGATCCATCGCGTTGGCGTTGGCCGCGGCTTTGTTCGGCTGCGCCGCGGTATTCAGCGCCACCGGCGGCGTCGCCTCTTTGGTCGGCAACAGCGCGAAGGAAGGCCCGGCCATATTGACCACGTTGATCCACAGCAGCATCAGCGACACCAGCACCGACACGCGCACCCACTGGGAGACAAACAGATAGATCACCAGCATCACGAACCCGGCGCCAATCATCTGCCAGTTAACGAAACGGTTAACCAGATCCAGCAGATAGGCGCCGGAGAAACCGGCCAGCTGGCTGCCTTCGCTGAGAATACTTTGCGGGCCGGGCAGCCAGGTATCGTGCCAGAACAGGCCCAGGCCGATGGGAACGGAGATCCAGTTGCGCCAGCGGTGCAGCCGCTCGTTGGGCAGCGGCAGCAGCAGCCATGCCAGAAATACCAGGTTGGTCAGGGCGTGGAAATTCAGATAACCAAACCACAGCAGCGCGAATTTGATCAGGAAATAGAAATTCCAGCCGCCGAGACCGCGCCAGTGCAGCAGGAGCGTCGGCTTTCGGGTCTTTGGTTGACTCATGTCTTATCCGATTTTGAAGAGTTACGCCGCCAGAGGCCTTCGTACTTCAGCGCGCGAGGCGGCGTGACCCGCAGCACCAGTCCCCGCCACTGCCTGGGCAGCCAGCGGGCGTAAAAGGGTTTCAGTAACAGCAGCAGCAGCACCGCCAGGATCAGGATTTGCACTCCATCCATTAACGTCATGTCGTGGTGTCCTGGCCAAGGGTGATATTGTGCGGCTGACGGCGCGCCTGCGGAGCGGTCACGGCCGACGCCGACGGCGCGGCGACAGGCGCGGGCGCATCCCGCCAGGCGGTCGGCACCTTGCTGGTCAGCTGGCGGACTTCCGACAGGATCTGCAAGTCTTCATGCCAGACCAGCCGGTTGGTAAAAATCTCGTCGTGCGGCAGATGAAAAATAAATTTCAGTGCGGTATTCAAATCGCTGAAGCGGCAGGAGGAGAGAAACAGATAGAGCCGGTCGTCCAGCAGGGTAACCAGATCGCCGTAGCGACGCGGCTTGCACAGCGTCAGCGCCTGCTCCGGCTTCAGCTCCGGCACGGGACGCAGCGCCACCAGCAGCCCTTTGCCGTTTTCCGGCAGCAGCGTATTGTTCACCAGCAGCGTCACCGACTGGCAAAAGTCCGCCAGCGGCAGATAGCCACGCGCCTGCAAAGGCTGCATCGACTTCATCAGCGCGCTGAGATCGCCCGGCACGTGGCGGTTATAGGATTGTCCCTGAATGCCTTCCAGCATGGTCAGAAAGCGCGACATGGTGGCGTTGATCGGCACGATGCTGTTGACGCCGCAGGCCAGCAGCAGCCGCTCGTCGCTGTAGCGCAGCGACGCCCGCATTTCCCGCACCACGATTTTCAACCCGCTGCCGCGCGTGCGGCGCAGGCTATGGATCTGTTCCGCCAGCGCCGGGATCTGGTCGTTATGCTGTAGGCTGAAAATCACCGTTGCCGCGCTGGCCTGCTGTGCGCGGTTGTGCAGTTCCGCATTGCTGTCAAACAGCGTCCACTGGCTCGACAACGGCGGCGCGCCTTCCAGTACTGTTTTCTCCGCCAGATAGAGCGCTTCGTCGTTCAGCGTCAGCGGCGTGCTTTGCTCTGCCTCCAACAGTCTGAACTGGTCCATATTCAGATCCAGACGTAATGCGCGATCGGCCAGCATTCCGCCGCTATTGGCCCACCAGTTGATGCGGTAATCCCAGCAGTCCTGCTGCCAGTCCAGCTGCGCCAGGCCATCGACATGACGATAAAGACTTTGCAGCCGGGTGCGCAGCGCGTTGATTACTGAACCAAAGCTAATGATTAGCAGCGTGATGGGTTTAGCATTAAGAAAGTGTTGTATCTTTTTTGTCCACAGCCGCAGCTCGTCCTGAGTTAACTTTTCCCACAGGGAAGCGGGGGCAAAAAACAGGACCAGACGAGGTTTTTCTGACAACACGCGAGCCAGATCGTCGGTAAAAGCGTGCAGCGCCCGACGGGTCTCCGGCAGAGAGAAAAGCGGGATGGCCGCAGGCCCGCCGACGGGCGCGGGCGAAAGCAGCGTATCCGGTGCCAGGCCTGACGCTATCAGCGTAACGGTATGCTGCGCGGCGATACACTGACGGGCCAGACAACGGGCGTCTTCCTGACGGTTGGCCGTCAGCCAGTAACATCCCGACGGCTGCATCAGCATCAACTCATCTCTGACCTGTTCAAATCCTAACGTAAATGGAGGTGTCATAAGATATTTCGCAACCCGGCTTGTTCTACGGCTAGAGTGTAGTCCAGTTAAAAAATGAAGTAGCATCATTGTATTCTGGCTAATATACATTACAACTTATAGCAAACCGACCTGCACCCGACCTAAGAATTTTCTTGCTCGGGGGGAATTTTTTGCTGCCTTCTGGGGCTATCTCTATGAGTCAACAGTCTGACAAAACGCGGCCGCTGGCGCGTGGAACCCAGGACGATATTGCGCAACTGGAACGCGCTTTTTCGCTACAGAACTGGCGCTATATCGATATCGATCGCCAGGAAAGGCTGGCCGGGATCCTGGACCGCTGGCCGCTGCTGGCCGAGCTGGCCGATCCTACGCCGTCCGGAGAGCAGTAATGGCGGTGATTGCGCTACAGAGCGTCAGAGGCGGCGCCGGGGCGACATCGTTGACCGCTGCTTTTTCCTGGGCGCTCAATCAGCTGGGCGAACAGGTCATTACCGTCGATTTATCGGCCGATAATCTGCTGCGGATGCACTTTAATATGCCGGTGGGGCAGTCGCGCGGCTGGCTGCGGGCGGCCATGGACGGGCAGCCGTGGCAGCAGAGCGCGCTGCGCTACGCGCCGGGGCTGGATTTTGTGCCTGCGGGGCGGCTTAACGACGATGAACGGATGGATTTTATTCGCCATCCGGAAAAATACGCCCACGCCTGGCTGACGCAAATCGACGCGTTAAGAAAGCTCTACCCCTGGATCCTGCTCGACGTGCCCTCTGGCGATACGCCCTGGACGCGAGCCATGGTGGCGCTGGCCGACCATATCCTTAGCGTGGTGACGCCGGACGCTAACTGTCATATTCGTTTGTTTCAGCAAACTTTCCCCACCAACACGCTGTTTCTGCTCAATCAGTTTTCCCCGGTCAGCAAGGCGCAGCAGGATCTGCATCAGCTTTGGGTCAACAGCCTGGACAACTTTATTCCTTTAACCCTGCATCGTGATGAAGCGGTGGCGGAAGCGCTGATGAGCAAGCAGCCGCTGGGCGAATACCGGCCACACAGCCTGGCAGCGGAAGGCATGATGACCTTCGCCAGCTGGGCGCTGATTAATCTGCAGGCGCGCGCATGAGGTCGCTGCACTGGCTATTGATGCCCGCCGCAACGGCGGCGCTGCACGAACGCTATGCGGGCTATCGCCAACACGGCGCGTCGGCGGCAACCGCCGCGCTCCAGTGCTTCTGGGTCACGCTCGGCTGGGCCTTTCTCCGTTTTGAAACGCCAGCCTGGCAGCGGGTTCAGGCGCAGCGTCGCCGCCTTTATCCGCATATTTCGCCGGAAAGGCCGCATCCTGCGGATATTTTACGCTATCTGCTGCAAACGCTGTGGCTGCTGCTGGTGGTTCCTTTTAACGGCGTCTCGCTCAGCGAGCGTGCAGGCCGCTATACCCTGAGAACGCCGCGCCAGCGCTTCTATAACTGGCTGGACAAGCTGCCGGAAAAAGCGGCCGCGCGCGACATGGAAAAGCGGGTTGAACGCCAGCTGCGTCGCGTGCCGCCAACGCTGCGTAAAGCGCTGTTCGGCGTGGCGATTGCGATCGCTACGGCGCTGGCGCTGCTTTGCATCTCGCAGCCGTTCGATCTCTTTACGCAGTTTATCTTTGTCGCGCTGCTGTGGGGCGTGGCGATGGTGGTACGGCGCATCCCTGGCCGCCTGTCGACCATGATGCTGATCGTGCTGTCGCTGACGATTTCCTGCCGCTATCTGTGGTGGCGCTACACCTCGACGCTGAACTGGGACGATCCGCTGAGCCTGACTTTCGGCGTGCTGCTGATCGCGGCGGAAACCTATGCCTGGGTGGTGCTGATCCTCGGCTATTTTCAGACCCTGTGGCCGCTTAATCGTCCGCCGGTGTCCATGCCGGAAGATATCAGCAGCTGGCCGACGGTGGATCTGCTGGTGCCGACCTATAACGAGCCGCTGAGCGTGGTGAAGCCCACGCTGTACGCCGCGCTGGGTATCGACTGGCCTAAAGACAAGCTCAATATTTACGTGCTGGATGACGGCAATCGAGAGGAGTTCCGCGCCTTTGCGGAGAAAATCGGCGTGCACTACGTGGCGCGTCCAACGCATGAACATGCCAAAGCGGGCAATATCAACCACGCACTGCGTACCCATTGCCGCAGCGAGTTCGTGTCGATTTTTGACTGCGACCACGTGCCAACGCGCTCGTTCCTGCAAATGACGCTGGGCTGGTTTGTGAAAGACCCCAAACTGGCGATGCTGCAAACGCCGCACCACTTTTTCTCGCCCGATCCTTTTGAACGCAACCTGGGCCGCTTCCGCCGGACGCCGAACGAAGGCACGCTGTTCTACGGGCTGGTGCAGGACGGCAACGACGTGTGGGACGCCGCGTTTTTCTGCGGCTCCTGCGCGGTGATCCGACGTACCGCGCTGGATGAAATCGGCGGCATCGCGGTGGATACCGTGACCGAGGATGCGCATACCTCGCTGCGCCTGCACCGCAAAGGCTACACCTCCGCCTATATTCGTATTCCGCAGGCGGCCGGGCTGGCGACAGAAAGCCTGTCTGCCCATATCGGGCAGCGCATCCGCTGGGCGCGCGGCATGGTGCAGATTTTCCGACTGGATAATCCGCTGACGGGCAAAGGGCTGAAGCTGGTGCAGCGGCTCTGCTACGCCAACGCCATGCTGCACTTCCTTTCCGGCATTCCCCGGCTGATCTTCCTGCTCGCGCCGCTGGCTTTTCTGCTTTTTCACGCCTACATCATTTTTGCCCCCGCGCTGGCTATCGCCATTTTCGTGCTGCCGCATATGCTGCACACCAGCCTGACCAACTCGCGTATTCAGGGCCGCTGGCGACACTCGTTCTGGAGCGAGGTCTACGAAACGGTGCTGGCCTGGTATATCGCGCGGCCGACCACGGTGGCGCTGTTCAATCCGCATAAGGGCAAATTCAACGTGACGGCCAAGGGCGGCCTGGTGGAAGAGCAGCATCTCGACTGGGTGATCACCCGACCCTATATGCTGCTGGTGCTGATTAACGTCGCCGGTCTGATAGCTGCCGTCTGGCGGCTGAACTATGGCCCGCCCACGGAAATCCTGACGGTGCTCGTCAGCGTGGTCTGGGTGATTTACAACATGATTATCCTGGGCGGCGCGGTGGCGGTTTCCGTCGAGGCGCGCCAGCTGCGTGAAGCGCACAGGGTAGAGATCGCCATGCCGGCGGCGCTGGCTCGTGAAGATGGCCATATGCTGCCGTGCACGCTGCGCGACTACTCCGACGGCGGCGTCGGCCTGGAGCTGCGCGAGGAAAACCAGCTGAAGGAACATGAAAAGGTCTGGCTGCTGCTGCGGCGAGGCCAGCAGGAATTCAGTTTTCCCTGTGTGGTGCAGCGTACCTTTGGCCGCCGTGCCGGGATCCGCCTGCATGAGCTGACTACCGGGCAGCACGTGGAATTTATCCAGTGCACCTTCGCCCGCGCCGATACCTGGGCGCTGTGGCAGGACAGTTTTCCTGAAGACAAACCGATGCAGAGCTTCGCTGACATTATGGTGCTGGGCTTTAAAGGCTATCTGCGCCTGGCGGAGTACGGCCCGCAGCCGCTGCGCGGGCTGTTTGCCGGGCTGACGCGTCTGACCAGCTGGCTGGCTTCCTTTTTCCCGAGGGGCCCAGGGCGACCCGATCCCACGATCCACTGACGCAAAGTTGATGATGAAACGATGACGAGAAAACTACGCTGGTTCACTGCTGTTCTGATGGGCGTTATGCCGCTGACCTGGGCGGCGCCCGACTCTGCGCCGCTGCCGATGACCGCTACGGACGCGCCTGCCGCGGCCGATCCTGCCGCGCCGGTCGCTGTCGATCCCGCCGCGCCGGTACGCGACGTGACGCGCACTTTTGCCCAGATCGCGCCGCCGCCGGGCGTTTTCACGCTGACCGGCACCCGAACCCAGGGGCAGATTGAATTCGGCGTGCGCAGCGACGAGCTGGTGACCAAAGCGCTGCTGACGCTCAGCTATCGCCCTTCGCCTGCGCTGCTGCCTGTGGTTTCGCATCTTAAGGTCTATCTGAACGATGAAATGGTCGGACTGGTGCCGATCGCGCAGGATCAGGCAGGCAAAACCAGCCAGATCCAGCTGCCGCTGGATCCGCGTTTTATCAGCGACTTTAACCGCGTCCGGCTGGAGCTGGTCGGCCACTACGCCAATATGTGCGAAAACCCCGCTAACAGCGCCGTCTGGCTGGATATCGGCAAGGAAAGCTCGCTGGCGCTGACACTGCAAAAGCTGCCGCTGCAGGACGATCTCTCGCATTTCCCGGAGCCGTTTTTTGATTCGCGCGATAACCGTCCGCTGATCCTGCCGATGGTCTTTGCCGGCGCGCCGGGCCTGGGGCAGCAAAAAGCCGCCGCCGTGCTGGCTTCCTGGTTCGGCACCAAAGCGGACTGGCGCGGGCAGTCGTTTCCGGTGCTCTATAACCAGCTGCCGGAGCAGCAGCACGCGGTGGTGTTTGCCACCAACGACCAGCGGCCGGACTTTTTAAAAACGCTGCCGCCGGTGGATAAGCCGACCATCGCCATCGTCAATCAGCCGCAAAATCCCTGGGAGAAAATGCTGCTGGTGATGGGACGCGACGATAACGATCTGCTGAAGGCGGTGCAGGGGATTGCGCAGGGCGAGGTGCTGCTGCGCGGGCAAAGCGCAACGGTGGACGAGGTGAAAGAGCTGATGCCCCGCAAGCCGTATGACGCGCCGAACTGGGTGCGCACCGACAGGCCGACCACCTTTGGCGAGCTGCAGCAGTATGCCAACCAGCTACAGAGCGACGGCCTACAGCCGAATCCCATTGCGCTGACGCTGAAACTGCCGCCGGATCTCTTCCTGGTGCGCGCGCGCGGCATCGATATGAATATCACCTATCGCTACACCACGCCGATGCAGGAAGACGGCTCCCGGCTGGCGGTTAACCTGAACAACCAGTTCGTGCAGGATTATCCGCTGTCGGGCAAGCACGACAACGGCAGACAGCTGCTGCGCATTCCGCTGGTGCAGGGTCTGACCGACAGCAGCACCCAGTTGACCATTCCGGCGCTGCGCCTGGGCGTGGTAAACCAGCTGCGCTTCGACTTCGATTACGCCAGCCTCTTTTACGGCGGCACCTATAACAGCGCCACGAAAGAGAGCCGCTGCGCCACCGTTACCCCGGTGTCCAATCACGTGGTGATTGATGATAACTCCACTATCGATTTCTCCGGCTACCGCCACTATATACAGATGCCGTCGCTGCGTGCCTTCGCCAACGCGGGTTTCCCTTTCAGCCGCAATGCCGACCTGGCACAAACGCTGGTGCTGGTTAACGCGCGGCCAGAGGCGGACAAGGTCAGCGCGCTGCTGAACGCGCTGGGCAATATTTCTGCGCAGACCGGCTATCCGGCGCTGAAAGTGAAAATGACCGACGACTGGAGCAAGGCGCAAGAGCAGGATGACGATCTGCTGATGATTGGCGAAATCCCGCAGACGTTGAAGGACGACAGCAAAATCAACCTGCTGGTGGATGCGGCGAAAAGCTGGGTCAACAAGCCTAATCGCCAGAACGACTTTTCCACGCGGCCTCTGTCGACTGACGACATGTACGCGGAAAGCCAGACCACCATCAGCTCCAGCGGGCCGATGGCGGCGATCGTCAGCTTTAAATCGCCTTTCCACGACCAGCGAAGCGTGGTGGCGCTGCTGGCGGACAGTCCTCGCGCCTGGCAGCTGCTGAACGGCGCGCTGATCGACAGCGATAAACGCGCGGCGATTTTCGGTTCGGCTTCGGTGATCCGGGAATCCGGCGTGAACAGCCTGCGCGTGGGCGACATCTGGTATGTCGGCCATCTGCCGTGGTGGGAGCGCGTCTGGAACGCGCTGGCCACGCATCCGATTATGCTGGCCGCGTTTGCCGCCGTGGTGGTGATCCTGTTCGCGCTGCTGCTGTGGCGTTTAATGCGCAGCATCAGCCGCCGTCGCTTAGGCGATGAGGACGATCTGTAATGAACCCGCACTGGCTGGCACCCGCGCTGCTGCTGCCGCTGAGCGGCATGGCGGCCGAGACGGCGCAAGTTTCGCCCGTTGACTGGCTGCTACAGCAGGTGCGCGTCGGCGAAGCGACCAACAAGTTCGATCTGGTCAGCCAGTCGCTTTATCGGCTGGAAAAGATTGCGCCGGACAATCCGCAGGTGCTGGCGGCGCAGATCCGTCAGGATTTGCGCTCGGGCCAGCAGGATCGGGCGCGGGAAAGGCTGACGCGACTGAAAACAATCGCCCCCGACGCGGTAGCCACTCGCCAGGCCGAAGCGAGCCTGTTGCTGGTTGCCGAAGAAGGACGGCAGCAGCTGCAGCAGGCCAGACTGCTGGCGGCTTCCGGCCATCTTCCCGAGGCGCGAGCGGCCTGGGACAAGCTGTTCCACGGCGTGTTTCCTTCCAGCGATCTCGCGCTGGAATACTGGCGGCTGGTGGCTCGCCTGCCCGAGCAGCAGCCGCTGGCCTTAACGCAGCTGGAGGCGCTGGATCGGGACGCGCCGGGCAACGTCAATGTCAAAATGGCGATTGCGCAGATGCAGCTTGGCGACAACCGCGCGGCCGCGATTAAGCAGCTACAGGAGGTCGCCAACGAACCGGCGGGAAGGACGCAGGCCGCCGAGCTGTGGCTGAACGATATCAGGTCGCAGCCGGTTACCTCGCAGACCGTGGCGCAGCTGCAAACCTATCTGCGCACCTTTACCAGCGATAAACCGCAGGCGGACGGCCAGCTTGAGCTGGCGCGGCAGGAGCAAATGCTGGCGGATCCCGCCTATCAACAGCGGCTGCGCGGACTGGCCCTGATCGATAAAGGCGAGAGCACGGCGGCGATCCCGGCGCTGCGGGCGGCGCTACAGGCCAGCCCCAACGATCCCGATCTGCTGGGCGCGATGGGTCAGGCGCTGTCGCGCGCTAACAAACGTGAAGAAGCGGACGGCTATTTTCAGCGCGCCGTGGCGGCAGATGCGCAGGGCACGGACATCGGTAAGTGGCAAAGCCTGCTGCAATCCAACCGCTACTGGCTGGCGATTGCCGCAGGCGACAAAGCGCTGGCGGCAGGCGACGTTCGCGGCGCGACGCGGAGCTATCAGCAGGCGCAAGCTCTGGACAACACCGACGGCTACGCGCTGATTGGCCTGGGCGATGTGGCGGTGGCGCAGAAAAATGCCGACGCCGCCGAGGCGCTTTTCCGCCGCGCGCGCCAGCTTGATCCGGACAACGCCACGGCGACGCAGCGGCTGGTCACGCTCTATCAACAGCAGTCGCCGGAAAAGGCGCTGGCCTTTATCAACGGCCTGCCTGCGGCGCAGAAGCGCTCGCTTGGCGCGACGCTCGCCAGCCTGCGCAGCAGCACGCTGAGTGCGGAAGGCGATAAACAGGCGGCGGCCGGGCGCTGGGCAGAGGCGGCGGAACAGTATCGCCAGGCGCAGCAGGGCGCACCGGATGATATCTGGCTGAACTATCGGCTGGCGGGCGCGCTGCGTCAGGCGGGCCAGCCTCAGGCGGCGGATCGGCAGATGGCGGCAATGGCGCAGCGCCAGCCCGGCGTGCCGACGCAGGCCTATGCTTACGCGCTCTATCTTTCCGGCAGCGATCGCGCAGAGGAGGCGATGCGGCAGCTTCAGGCTTTGCCCGCCGCAAAATGGGACGCGAACATTAAGGCGCTGAACGATCGGCTGGAAACGGACAGGGTTATTGCCCGCGCCGAAGAGCTGCGCGCCAACGGCCAGGAAAGCCAGGCCGTTGCCCTGCTGGGCCAGCTGCCGCCTTCCAGCCGCATTGCGCTGACCGAGGCGGACTGGGCGCTGGCGCGCGGCGATGCGCAGCAGGCGCTGACGCGCTATCGCGACGTCGGCGAGAAAGAGCCGCAGAATAACGACGCGCGGCTGGGCGAAATCGAAGCGCTGGTGGCGTTAGGGGATCTGCCCGCCGCCAAACAGCAGTTGCAGGCTTTACCGTCGGCCGTAGCGGAAGCCAGCGTCAATACCGGACGGCGGGTGGCGAACGCGGCGCAAAGCGTCGGCGATACCGCCCGCGCCGCCACGCTGTATGGCCTGCTCAAGCCAAAGGCGGCGCAGGAGATGCCTTCGCAAAGCAGCGCGCTGGTGTTTCGCGATGCGGCAAGGCTGGAAGCGGCGCAGAACGATCCTGCCGCCGCGCAGTATGATTATCGTCAGGCGATGGTCGCCAGCGGCATCGCTACGACGGCGCCGCAAAGCACCGAAGACTATACGCGGCTGACGCGCAATAACGAGCAGGATGACTGGCTGAAGCGCGGCATCCGCAGCGAAGCGGCCGATCTGGCGCGCCAGCAGGACACCACGCTGACGCTGGCGGAGGATTACGCCAGAAATAAAGGCACCGGCGGTGTTTCCGATTTCACCGCGCACACTACTATGGCGCAGGCGGAAACGCCGTTCGGCCAGGGCAAAGGCTGGCTGCGGCTGGATAACGTGGATATTTCAGCGGGCACCTTCTCGCCCAACAGCCTCGGCAATATTGATGAAAATTTCGGCACCTGCGCCAATGCTGACGCAACCTGCAACCGGGATTTCCGCCAGCATCAGAACGGCACCAGCGTTGGCGTCGGCTACAACAGCGACAAATGGTCGGCGGATATCGGCACCACGCCGCTGGGCTTTGAGGTAACCAACTGGGTTGGCGGCTTCACCTGGAACACCAGCCTGAGCGATCTTGGCGTGTCGCTCACCGCCTCCCGCCGTCCCATTTCCAGCTCGCTGCTGGCCTACGCGGGCGCGCGCGATCCCAATACCGCCAGCGGCAAAACCTGGGGCGGCGTGGTCGCCACCGGCGGCGCGGTGGGCCTGAGCTACGACAAAGGCGGCGCGCACGGCGTCTGGGCCGATATCAGCGCCCATCAGATCACCGGTGAAAACGTCAAGGACAACGCCCGTGAACGGCTGATGGTCGGCTACTACTATAAGCTGCTCAACGAAGACAACCGACGGGCAACTATTGGCCTGAACGGCATGTTATGGCACTACACCCGCGACTTAAGCGACTATTCGCTCGGCCAGGGCGGCTACTACAGCCCGCAAACCTATAACTCGCTGTCGGTGCCGCTCAATTACCGTCAGCGCACGGAAAACTGGTCGTTCGACGTGGGCGGTTCGGTTTCCTGGTCCCACTCCCGCACCCACGCGCAGTCGCGCTATCCGTTAAGTTTCGGCGCGCTGACCAGCGATAATCCGCAGGGCACCAGCAGCAGTAGCAGCGGCTTTGGCTATACGCTGCAGGCGGCGGTAGAGCGTCGGTTAAGCGCGCACTGGACGCTGGGCCTGGGAATGGATATTCAGCAGGCGGAGGACTATACGCCCAGCCACGGCATGATTTATCTGCGCTATTCCATGGCGGGTTGGGAAGGCGATCTCGATATGCCGTCGCAGCCGCTGACGCCTTATGCGGACTTTAAATAGCGATCTGTGTTGTCCGAGCGCCGATTTCCTGTCGGAAAACACCTAATCGACCCCTGGCTGCAAGGGATAACTTAACAAGCGCCTGTCATAGGATATACTCAGGGCTGTTTTTGCCGCCCGCTTTGGCGGCAGTCAGCTTTGCGGAGAACAGGCTTGCGCGTTAGTCGTTCGTTAACGATAAAACAGATGGCGACGGTATCCGGCGTCGCGGTGGTCACCATCCTGATTTTTATCGTCATTCAACTTTTCCATTTTGTGCAGCAGCGCAGGATTGACTATGCCCAGCAGATGGAAAACGTCGCGCATACCGTGCGCCAGCCGCTGTCGCAGTCGGTGCTGAAGGCGGATATCGGCCAGGCTGAACGTATTCTTAATTCCCTTAAGCCCGCCGGTATTCTGGCGCGCGCCGAAGTCGTGTTGCCCAACGGGCTACAGACGCTGCACACCGATTTTGAACCGACGAAGCCGGTGCCGAAGCTTATCGCCACTATTTTTGAACTGCCGGTGCAAATCACGGTGCCGCTCTATTCGGTGGGGCCTTCCAACCCCAAGCCGCTGGCGCTGCTGGTGTTGCAGGCGGACTCCTGGCGCGTTTATCAGTTTATCCTCAGCGCGCTCTCCACCATGGTGACGACCTACCTGCTGCTGGCGCTGATCCTGTCGGTCGCTATCAGCTGGTGCATTAATAAACTGATCGTCAGGCCGCTGCGCAGGATCGCCGCCGAGCTGCACGATCTGCCGCCGCAGGAGGCGATCGGCCATCAGCTGGCGCTGCCCGCCCGCCATCGCGACGACGAGCTGGGCATGCTGATCCGCAGTTATAACCACAATCAGCAAGTTATCGAGACGGTGCACGATGAGATGCGTCGTTTGACTACGCGCGTTGCGCTGACCAATCTGCCCAATCAGACGCTGTTCCTGGCGCTGCTTGAGCAGCACATCAACGCAATAGCGGATAAAGACGGCTTCACGCTGATGGTGCTGCGCATCGAGACGCTACAGGAAGCGAACGGCGTGGTGGCGGACGAGCAGCGCGACGCGCTGACGCTGACGCTGCTGGATAAAATCCGCAACTGCATCGACGGGCAGACGCTGACCGGCCAGCTGTCGGACAGCGATTTTGTGCTGCTGATGAAACGCGCTACGCCTGTCCGCGCCATGCGTATGGCCCGGCTGCTGCTGCTGCGCCTGACCCAGCCTGTTATGCTGCATGAGATGCAGATCCGGCCCAGCCTCAGCATCGGTATGGCGACGCGGGAAGACGCTCATCTGAGCGCGACGGAGCTGCTGAGCCGGGCGGCGTCGGCCATGATGTCGGCGCGCCTTGAAGGAAAAAATCAGATCCTCTTTTTCGATGCCACCATGACCGAACGGGCGCATAAGCGGCTGACGCAGGAGCACGATATTTTGCAGGGGCTGAGCGACGGGCAGTTCGCGCTGTTCCTGCAGCCGCAGATTGATATGCGCAGCGGCCAGCCGGTCGGCGCAGAGGTGTTGCTGCGTATGCGTCAGCCGGACGGCAGCTGGAGCCTGCCGGAAGACCTGATCGTCAGCGCGGAAGAATCCGGCGTGATCCACGCGCTGGGCCGCTGGGTATTTGAAGAGGCTTGTCGCGTGCTGGCTGGCTGGCAAAAACGCGGTATCACGCTGCCGCTCAGCGTGAATATTTCCGCCGTGCAGCTGCGCGAACCGGACAGGGTGGCGCATCTGCAAACGCTGATCCAACAGTATCAGATTGCGCCAGGCAGCCTGATGCTGGAGCTTACCGAAACGGCACAGGTCGGTGAACCGGCGTTGGCGCTGCGGCTGCTGAACGATTTGCAGCAGGCGGGCGTCGCTGTCGCGCTGGACGATTTTGGCATGGGCTACGCCAATTTAAACTGGCTGAGCCAGTTTAAGTCGCTGCCGGTCAGCAAGCTGAAGATGGATCGCAGCTTCGTCAGCCCGCTGCCGGAAGAGAACGCCATGGTACGTATCGTGGCGGCTATCGCAGAGATCATGCAGCTGGAAGTGATTGCTGAAGGCGTGGAAACCGTTGAGCAGCGCGACTGGCTGCTGGCGCGCGGCATTCATATCGGGCAGGGCTATCTCTACGCTGGCGCGTTACCCATCGCGGAGTTCGAGCGCCTCTATTTTTAAGGGCGGGCTTTTGTGACTGAAAGAAACAACCGGCACGCCTTTGATCCCGGCCTGGCAGAAGCAAAAGTCGATGGTTGAAATATTGCACGCCAGGCGTAAAATGTAGTTACGTTTCTACATCATCCGCCGATGGGAGGCAATATGTCTGTCACCACAATGTCCAGCCGGGCGTTCAATCAGGCCGTTTCGGCCGCCAGACGGGCCGCAGAAGCCGGGCCGGTTTACATTACGGATCGCGGTAAGCCTGCCCACGTACTGCTGACTTTTGAAGACTATAAAAGATTGACCGGCTCAAGCCGTAATATTCAGGATGCGCTTGCCATGCCTGAGGCGGCGGAGATGGACTTCGAGCCAGAACGTGAAAATATCGTATTCAGGGACGTGGATTTCTCATGAGATATTTGCTTGATACCAATGTAGTTTCTGAGCTTCGTAAGGCACGGACGCCAAAAATAGATCCTGCGGTGGCGTGTTGGACTGACACTGTCGATGCAGGAGATATGTTTATCTCGGCTATTACCGTGATGGAAATTGAAAAGGGCATTCTTAATCTTGCCCGTAAAGATCCTCGCCAGGAAAAGATATTGCGCGGCTGGTTTACACGCCTGGTGATGCCGGAATTTAAAGATCGTATTTTGCCTTTTGACACGGCAGCCGCCGTTTATTGCGCGGGGCTACATATACCCGACCGACGTCCTGCCAATGATGCCATGATTGCCGCTATCGCTTACTGCCACAATATGACGCTCGTCACCCGTAACGTTAAAGACTTTGCCGGGCTGGGCGTGACGCTGCTTAACCCCTGGTGCTGGCAAAAATAGTCACTCAGGTTTTAACAAAGCCCTCACGTACTTTTATGCCGGTATTCACTGCTGAATGATCTCGGCATAGGCTGAGTCAGTTTAAATCGTTACCGATCGCGGAGTTCGAGCGCCTCTATTTTTAAGGGCCGCAGGTTGCTCAATCTGTTGCGGGACTAGCTGAGCCTGACGCCCGCAGCGCGGGTGATTGCTGTCAGCGTGGTCAGGGTCGGGTTTCCGGTTGCCGACAGCGTTTTGTAAAGCTGCTGGCGAGAAAGCCCTGATCTTTTCGCGATCTCGCTAATCCCTCCGCGAGCTTCTACCACGCGGCGTAACGCCGTTAAAAAGGCAGCGATACCGCCATCCTCATAAATATTTTCCAGCGCAATTTGCAGGTAGGTTTCGGCGTAAGTCGGATCGGCTTTCAGCTCTGCAATCGTTGCGGCATCATGATCGACCGTAGGCGGAAAGTTTTTAGCTGTTTTATGAATGGTTGTCACAATCTTTCCTCGCATTGTAATCGTGTAAATAAGAAATGGCTTTAGCGATATCAGCAGGTTGGCTGTTTTTATCGCCACCGTAAAAAAGAAGAATGACGGTTTTTCCTTCTATAGCGTAATAAACACGATAACCCGGCCCGTGGTTAATGCGCATTTCCCAAACCCCATCGCGCACGAATTTATGGTCACCAAAATTCCCGGCAGCGGCGCGATCGATCTGATTATCGATCCTGGCGGCCGCTTCCCGCTGTTTTTTACGTAGCGTCGTCATCCATGTTGCAAAAGGAACATTGCCTTTCCTGTCCTGATAACGACTAATCTTGTATGCCATCTCCCGGCATCCTCCACGCTTTCCCTTGTGTGTTAATTGTCTTTTATATAAGACAGGTGAGCAAGGTGTTTAATAAAATTTCTTGCCCTGAATGGCGTATCCGTAGGGTTCACTATCTTCGTTGCAGCAGCGTTAAGGAACGACTGAATGGATACATTATTATTACATGCACAGTGTTTTTTTTGAGAAAACCGCCTGCCCGAAACCCCATTTCACCGCTGCTGAAGTGATTCAGCTCTTAAAATCACGCCTCCGTTCGCGCAATGTTTATCAGATTATATCAATCCAGTTAACGCAGTGTTATTTTTGGCCTGTTGTCAAAATAACCATAGCCACGTCACCCGCCATCCAGGCCGTTAACGGATATTTTATGAAAACTTCCCTGTTTAAAAGCCTTTATTTTCAAGTGCTAACCGCCATCGCCGTCGGCGTACTGCTGGGGCATTTTTATCCGGAGCTGGGCGCGCAGATGAAGCCGCTGGGCGACGCTTTCGTTAAGCTGATCAAGATGATTATCGCGCCGGTGATTTTCTGTACCGTGGTGACAGGGATCGCCGGGATGGAAAGCATGAAAGCCGTCGGCCGTACGGGTGCGGTCGCGCTGCTTTATTTTGAAGTGGTCAGCACCATCGCGCTGATTATCGGCCTGATCGTGGTGAACGTGCTGCAACCGGGCGCAGGGATGAACGTCGATCCCGCCACGCTGGATGCCAAAGCCGTCGCCGTTTATGCGCAGCAGGCGGAACAGCAGGGCATCGTGGCCTTTTTACTGGATATTATCCCCGGCAGCGTTATCGGCGCTTTCGCCAGCGGCAATATTCTGCAGGTGCTGCTGTTCGCCATTCTGTTTGGTTTTGCGCTGCACCGCATGGGCGACAAAGGCACGCTGGTCTTTAACTTTATCGACAGCTTCTCGAAGGTTATTTTTGGCATTATCAATATGATTATGCGCCTTGCGCCGATCGGTGCCTTCGGGGCAATGGCCTTTACTATCGGTAAATATGGCGTGGGATCGCTGGTGCAGCTCGGCCAGCTGATTATCTGTTTCTATATTACCTGCGTGCTGTTTGTGGTGATCGTGCTGGGCCTGATCGCACGGGTGACCGGCTTCAACATCTTTAAGTTTATCGCCTATATCAAAGAAGAACTGCTGATCGTGCTGGGTACCTCCTCTTCCGAATCTGCGCTGCCGCGGATGCTGGATAAGATGGAAAAGCTGGGCTGCAAAAAATCGGTGGTGGGCCTGGTGATCCCAACGGGCTACTCCTTTAACCTGGACGGCACCTCAATTTACCTGACGATGGCCGCCGTGTTTATCGCTCAGGCGACCAACGCGCATATGGATATTGTCCACCAAATCACGCTGCTGGTGGTGCTGCTGCTCTCTTCAAAAGGCGCGGCTGGCGTGACGGGCAGCGGCTTTATCGTGCTGGCCGCCACGCTTTCCGCCGTCGGTCATCTGCCGGTCGCGGGCCTGGCGCTGATTCTGGGCATCGACCGCTTTATGTCTGAAGCGCGCGCGCTGACCAACCTTATCGGCAACGGCGTGGCAACGGTGGTGGTCGCGAAGTGGGTTGACCAGCTGGATGAAAAACAGCTGAAAGCGACGCTTAACGCACCGAAAAAGTCGAAAAAACTGTCGGAAACCCGCCTGTAAGCAGTTAATAACATAAATATCCCGCCGAAATGCCCGACGTGACTTGCCCTCACGTCGGGCATTTGCATAATAACCCCCATTGTTTGACTATTTTTCACTTTGCGGTGGGACATCCCCGCCGTCGCGTGGTCTAAGAAGCTATTCGTCGGCTTCCCTGAGTTATCCTTTCCACCGATAGCCGTAGGCCACCAGCGATTTTATTGGTTTGTGATTGAGTAGGGGTTCACATGCAGGGCACCACAATTCGTCTTTTAGTGGGTGGGATAGCGCTGGCCTTCGCCAGCAGTTCGGTGCAGGCTGAAACTCTTCAACCCGATCCCGCCTGGCAGCAGGGAAAACTGGAGAACGGTTTTCGTTGGCAGGTGCTGACCACGCCGCAGCGTCCCAGCGACCGCGTGGAAGTCCGCCTGATGGTTGATGCCGGGTCGCTGGTGGAAAGCACCCAGCAGGCAGGCTACAGCCATCTGCTGCCGCGCCTGGCGCTGGTGCATAACGCCAGGCTGGACACCGCGCAGCAGCGCTCGCTGTGGCAGCAAAGCATGAATCCGGATCGCCCTCAGCCGCCCGCAGTGACCTCGTATGACTTCACGCTTTATTCGCTTAGCCTGCCTAACAACCGCCCTGAAGTGCTGAAAGAAGCGATGAACTGGCTGGCGGCTACGGTCAGCGATATGACGGTCAACGAGCAGACCGTTAATACCGCGCTGAACGCCGACGATCCTATCGCTACCTGGCCTGCCGACCCGCAGGATCCCTGGTGGCGCTACCGGCTGAAAGGCTCCGCGCTGTTAGGCCACGATCCCGCTTCGCCGGTCAGCACGCCGGTGGATATGGCAAAGCTGAACGCTTTCTACAAACAATGGTATACGCCGGACGCCATGACGCTGTTCGTGGTCGGCAACGTGGAAAGCCGTGGCCTGGTGGAACAGATTAACCGCACTTTTGCGCCGCTACAGGGCAAACGTGAGACGCCCGCGCCGGTGCCGACGCTCTCTTCCCTGCCGCAGGAGCCTGTCAATCTGGTCAACGCTAAACTGAACCAGGATCGCCTGTCGCTGGTGTGGGATAACCCGTGGCAGCCGATCCGCGATTCGCAAAATCTACAGCGTTACTGGCAGAGCGATCTGGCGCGCGAGGCGCTTTTCTGGCACGTACAGCGCGTACTGAGCGACAATAAAGCGCAGAAAGTGCAGGTCGGCTTTGACTGTCGGGTACTTTATCAGCGCGCTCAGTGCGGGATTAATCTGGACGCGGACAACAACACGCTGGCCCCTAATCTGAACCTGATCGCGCATGAGATGGCGAATATTCGCGATAACGGTCTGCCGCAGGAAGAGTTCGACGCGCTGATGGCGCAGAAAACCGTCGAGCTGAACAAGCTGTTTGCGACCTACGCGCGCACCAATACGGACGTACTGATGAGCCAGCGCCTGCGCTCGCAGCAGAATGCGGTGGTGGATATCGCCCCTGAGCAGTACCAGAAGCTGCGGCAGAAGTTCCTGTCAGAGCTGACGCTGCAGATGATGAACCAGGAGCTGCGCCAACAGCTTTCGCAGCCGCTGACCATGCTGCTGATGCAGCCGCAGGGCGAGGCGGAAACCAACGTGCAGGCGCTTTACGACGGCTGGCAGAAAATTATGCAGCCTGCGCCTGCCGCTGAAGCCGCTCCGTCAGCGGTGGACGAGACCCGGCCTGAAGTGTCGGATATCCCCGCCACGCAGAATTAATCGACCCGGGGCGCCGTTCTTTTTTCGTCCTGCGGCTCAGCTCAATCGGCCGCAGGCGATTTCAGTCAGGCTGCGGCCAGATTAGAACTCGTCGCAGGCGCTTTCATCCAGGCTGCGGCCAGATTAGCACTCGTCGCAGGCGCTTTCAGTCAGGCTGCATAAGCCTGATTGGCAATCCCGGCGCAGTCGCTTAATTAAGGCTGCGTAGCGTAGACCAGATTCGCTCTTATCCGCGGTCGCGCGCTACCACTTGCGCGCGCGCAGCCACTCATTCACCAGCATCGGCCAGCTGGCAAGCGGCAGATCCGCCACGTTGCGGATGCCGAAGCCGTGACCGCCTTTCTCATAGAAATGCAGTTCGCTGGGCACGCCGTGCTCACGCAGCGCGCTGAACATCACCATACTGTTATTAATCGGCACCGATTCGTCATTAACGGCATGGATCAGCAGCGTTTGCGGCGTTTGCGCCGTTACGCGGGTTTCCAGAGAGTAGGCTTCGATTTCGCGCTGGGTCGGGCAGTCGCCCAGCAATTGCTGCCGTGAACCGGCGTGCGCCAGTCCTTCACGCATACTGATCACCGGATAGAGCAGCACCAGCGCATCGGGCCTGGCGGCCAGTGAATCGGCGATATCCTGCACAGGATAAAGCTTTTCGTCAAAGCGCGTGCCGACGCTGGCCGCGACATAGCCTCCGGCTGAAAAACCCATCATCACTATCCGTTTGCCGTTCAGGCCGCGCGCTGCGCGATGGCGCAAGACGCGCACGGCGCGCTGGGCGTCTGCTAACGGCGCTTCGGCCGCTTCATGGTGGCCGTCCTGCGGAAAACGGTAGGTCATCACCGCCAGCGTATAGCCCATAGAGGTAAAGAACATCGCCAGCGCGCTGCCCTCTCTGTCGATCATAATGCGCTCGAAACCACCGCCTGGCGCAACCAGCAGCGTTACGCCGTTGGAGGTTTCGGGATACCAGAACGCCAGCTCCGGGCAACGCACGCCCGAAGCAGCACGATCGAAAGGCTCATATTCTTTAGCCATATCCACAATCTGTGGGCTAACGCGTGAATCGCTGGCGCCTGGCGCATCGCCGTGGGGCCAGATAGTGATAATGTCGGCTTTCATAAACGCTCCCGCTCCGCCTTATTGGTCATACAGGCGAAGCTAAAAATTCAAATACCTTATGGTAATAAATTCAGCATCACCGATTTTGGGCTAAGCCGTCCACTATTCAGCGCTTAATTTCATCTATTTCAGAATTTATCCAGGAAGTTTAGCAGGTATTCTGGTCGCGATAAGACAGCAGAAATAAGTAGTATTAAATGCTGGAAGTTTGTTTTTTATTGAGAGGAAATAATTACCGTTAAGTTTTTAAAAGCTACCTGGCATCGCTTTCTGGATAATCCACTTTTTATTTGGCTTAGGTAAGATGGAAAATTTAGGGTAAATATCATTAAATTTGCCCGTTAGGCGCAAACCGCTGCTGTGTAATCTGTTGATTTGGTGCTTACTGCCTGTTACCTGTTACCTGTTACCTGTTACCTGTTACCTGTTACCTGTTACCTGTT
>NZ_JARUWZ010000069.1:0-526 GCF_030433775.1 Erwinia sp. PsM31 | reverse complement strand
AACTGCGAAAATTAGGCTTCCCGTTATCATCAAAAAAACACTCTGCGTCACGGGTGGGTTCATTTTTTATTTTCATTGACACTAACTCCCTGTCAGTTTTTAATATACCTTACACGTTTTGGTTTAATGTTATCATTACAGTGAAAATGATCGTCCTGTGATACCGAATCAAGATGCAAAGCGGATGCATCTACCCATTCGTAGCCATCTGTTGTTTTCGGTATAGAATATCTCTCATAATTAACATCATGCCTTGAACTCCGCACAAAAACAGCATCATCTAACACATATGCGGTATAGGATGAAGATGAGTTAATACCTATCATTGAATTTTTAGATGAATCACCCACGTTCTTATATGAAATAAAATAAGTTGAACCTCCATATTTATAGTTAACATTTCTGTCAGGATAGGCAATGATATTATCACTTGCAGCGAAAACAAACTTTCCGTTAAATGATAAAACATTGTTTTTCTGCATTACCGAAACTTCATCCTGCGGTTTTTTATCATGACCTTCTATTC
>NZ_JARUWZ010000068.1:0-583 GCF_030433775.1 Erwinia sp. PsM31 | reverse complement strand
GCGCGGGATATGGGAAACAGCCCTACTTCCGGACGCGCACGCACCGCAGCTGGTATGCCGGCGCGGGATATGGGAAACAGCCCTACTTCCGGACCCGCACGCACCGCAGCTGGTACGCCAGCGCGGGATATGGGAAACAGCCCTACTTCCGGACGCGCACGCACCGCAGCTGGTACGCCGGCGCGGGATATGGGAAACAGCCCTACTTCCGGACGCGCACGCACCGCAGCTGGTGCGCCAGCGCGGAATGTGGGAAACAGCCCTACTTCCGGACATGCACGCACCGCAGCTGGTGCGCCGGCGCGGGATATGGGAAACAGCCCTACTTCCGGACCCGCACGCACCGCAGCTGGTGCGCCAGCGCGGAATGTGGGAAACAGCCCTACTTCCGGACATGCACGCACCGCAGCTGGTGCGCCGGTGCGGGATGTGGGAAACAGCCCTACTTCCCGGCGTGCCGGAATGGCTGCTGAGCCGCCGGCGCCCGTTATGGGAAACAGCCCTACTTCCCGGCGTGCCGGAACGGCCGCTGAGCCGCCGGCGCCCGTTATGGGAAACAGCCCTACTTCCCGGCGTGCCGGAA
>NZ_JARUWZ010000067.1:0-663 GCF_030433775.1 Erwinia sp. PsM31 | reverse complement strand
ATCTGCGGGACAGCGGGCAACAGTGCGGAGTGAACAGAGTCTGGCGACTGATGAAACGTGTCGGGATAAAGGCTCAGGTCGGATACCGGAGCCCGCGGGCACGTAAAGGCGAGGCCAGTATCGTGTCGCCCAACAGGCTCCAGCGACAGTTCAATCCGGATGCTCCGGATGAGCGTTGGGTAACGGACATAACCTACATCAGGACCCACGAAGGCTGGCTGTATCTTGCCGTGGTTGTTGATCTGTTCTCACGCAAAATTATCGGCTGGTCCATGCAATCCCGGATGACAAAGGACATTGTCCTGAACGCACTGCTGATGGCTGTATGGCGGCGTAATCCCCAAAAACAGGTGCTGGTTCATTCGGATCAGGGCAGTCAGTACACAAGCCATGAGTGGCAGTCGTTCCTGAAATCACACGGCCTGGAGGGCAGCATGAGCCGTCGCGGTAACTGCCATGATAATGCGGTTGCAGAAAGCTTTTTCCAGTTGTTGAAACGCGAACGGATAAAGAAAAAGATCTACGGAACGCGGGAAGAAGCCCGCAGCGATATTTTTGATTACATCGAAATGTTTTATAACAGTAAGCGTCGGCATGGTTCTAGCGATCAAATGTCACCGATAGAATATGAAAACCAGTATTATCAACGGCTCGGAAGTGTCT
>NZ_JARUWZ010000066.1:0-681 GCF_030433775.1 Erwinia sp. PsM31 | reverse complement strand
ACGTTAGAACACCAGCCATTAAAGGGTGGTATTTCAAGGACGGCTCCACGCGGACTGGCGTCCACGCTTCGAAGCCTCCCACCTATCCTGCACATCAAGGACCAGTGTTCAGTGTCAAGCTGTAGTAAAGGTTCACGGGGTCTTTCCGTCTTGCCGCGGGTACACTGCATCTTCACAGCGATTTCAATTTCACTGAGTCTCGGGTGGAGACAGCCTGGCCATCATTACGCCATTCGTGCAGGTCGGAACTTACCCGACAAGGAATTTCGCTACCTTAGGACCGTTATAGTTACGGCCGCCGTTTACCGGGGCTTCGATCAAGAGCTTCTCCTTGCGGATAACCCCATCAATTAACCTTCCGGCACCGGGCAGGCGTCACACCGTATACGTCCACTTTCGTGTTTGCACAGTGCTGTGTTTTTAATAAACAGTTGCAGCCAGCTGGTATCTTCGACTGGCCTCGGCTCGGGGAGCAAGTCCCTCCACCTACGCGCCAGCGTGCCTTCTCCCGAAGTTACGGCACCATTTTGCCTAGTTCCTTCACCCGAGTTCTCTCAAGCGCCTTGGTATTCTCTACCTGACCACCTGTGTCGGTTTGGGGTACGATTCCGTGTTACCTGGAGCTTAGAGGCTTTTCCTGGAAGCAGGGCATCTGTTGCTTCAGCACCGTAGTGCCTCGTC
>NZ_JARUWZ010000065.1:0-726 GCF_030433775.1 Erwinia sp. PsM31 | reverse complement strand
TGCGTCTCTCATAACGCCCGCCAGAACGCTTCTGGCGTTGTAAGGTTAAGCCTCACGGGTCATTAGTACCGGTTAGCTCAACGCATCGCTGCGCTTACACACCCGGCCTATCAACGTCGTCGTCTTCAACGTCCCTTCAGGTGGCTTAAAGCCACAGGGAGAACTCATCTCGAGGCAAGTTTCGCGCTTAGATGCTTTCAGCGCTTATCTTTTCCGCACTTAGCTACCGGGCAGTGCCATTGGCATGACAACCCGAACACCAGCGGTGCGTTCACTCCGGTCCTCTCGTACTAGGAGCAACCCCTCTCAATTCTCCAGCGCCCACGGCAGATAGGGACCGAACTGTCTCACGACGTTCTAAACCCAGCTCGCGTACCACTTTAAACGGCGAACAGCCGTACCCTTGGGACCTACTTCAGCCCCAGGATGTGATGAGCCGACATCGAGGTGCCAAACACCGCCGTCGATATGAACTCTTGGGCGGTATCAGCCTGTTATCCCCGGAGTACCTTTTATCCGTTGAGCGATGGCCCTTCCATACAGAACCACCGGATCACTATGACCTGCTTTCGCACCTGCTCGAGCCGTCACTCTCGCAGTCAAGCCAGCTTATGCCATTGCACTAACCTCACGATGTCCGACCGTGATTAGCTGACCTTCGTGCTCCTCCGTTACTCTTTGGGAGGAGACCGCCCCAGTCAAACTACCCACCAGACACTGTCCGCA
>NZ_JARUWZ010000064.1:0-819 GCF_030433775.1 Erwinia sp. PsM31 | reverse complement strand
GTCGCTGCCGCAGCTTCGGTGCATGGTTTAGCCCCGTTACATCTTCCGCGCAGGCCGACTCGACCAGTGAGCTATTACGCTTTCTTTAAATGATGGCTGCTTCTAAGCCAACATCCTGGCTGTCTGTGCCTTCCCACATCGTTTCCCACTTAACCATGACTTTGGGACCTTAGCTGGCGGTCTGGGTTGTTTCCCTCTTCACGACGGACGTTAGCACCCGCCGTGTGTCTCCCGTGATAACATTCTTCGGTATTCGCAGTTTGCATCGGGTTGGTAAGCCGGGATGGCCCCCTAGCCGAAACAGTGCTCTACCCCCGAAGATGAGTTCACGAGGCGCTACCTAAATAGCTTTCGGGGAGAACCAGCTATCTCCCGGTTTGATTGGCCTTTCACCCCCAGCCACAGGTCATCCGCTAATTTTTCAACATTAGTCGGTTCGGTCCTCCAGTTAGTGTTACCCAACCTTCAACCTGCCCATGGCTAGATCACCGGGTTTCGGGTCTATACCCTGCAACTTAACGCCCAGTTAAGACTCGGTTTCCCTGCGGCTCCCCTATACGGTTAACCTTGCTACAGAATATAAGTCGCTGACCCATTATACAAAAGGTACGCAGTCACCCCCATTAAGAAGGCTCCCACTGCTTGTACGTACACGGTTTCAGGTTCTGTTTCACTCCCCTCGCCGGGGTTCTTTTCGCCTTTCCCTCACGGTACTGGTTCACTATCGGTCAGTCAGGAGTATTTAGCCTTGGAGGATGGTCCCCCCATCTTCAGACAGGATATCACGTGTCCCGCCCTACTCTTCGAACCCACAATAAG
>NZ_JARUWZ010000063.1:0-908 GCF_030433775.1 Erwinia sp. PsM31 | reverse complement strand
CCATCTTCAGACAGGATATCACGTGTCCCGCCCTACTCTTCGAACCCACAATAAGCATGCCTTTGTGTACGGGAGTATCACCCTGTACCCTGCGACTTTCCAGACGCTTCCACTGACACACAAACTGATGATGGTTCCGGGCTGTTCCCCGTTCGCTCGCCGCTACTGGGGGAATCTCGGTTGATTTCTTTTCCTCTGGGTACTTAGATGTTTCAGTTCCCCAGGTTCGCCTTGCAGCACTATGTATTCATGCTGCAATGATGCACATGTGCACCGGGTTTCCCCATTCGGGTATCGTCGGTTGTTGCGGTTCATATCACCTTACCGACGCTTATCGCAGATTAGCACGCCCTTCATCGCCTCTGACTGCCAGGGCATCCACCGTGTACGCTTAGTCACTTAACCTCACAACCCACAAGCGTCCCGAAAGACGGTTGTCAGCTGCAAGCATTTGAGAGACTCGAACATATCGTTGACTTCATTCTTATTACGGAGAATGAAAACGACATGTCGTTTCAATTTTCAGCTTGTTCCGGATTGTTAAAGAGCAAATATCTCAAACGTGACTGTGAAGTCAGTTTTGAGATACTTCGTGGAGACACCTTTCACCTGTCACCAAGCAAGTGGCGTCCCCTAGGGGATTCGAACCCCTGTTGCCGCCGTGAAAGGGCGGAGTCCTAACCGCTAGACGAAGGGGACGTGAAATTTGCTTTGCGAATCACCGATTCGCTTATTTCACGTAAAGGCAAGATTTTCTCAAGAAAATCGCGCGACAGATTCTTTTGTCGCTTTACCCCCAACGCGTTAACGCCTTGCTCGTTACTTTTCTATCAGACAATCTGTGTGAGCACTACGCACGAAGGTATCTTCAGGTAAGGAGGTGATCCAACCGCAGGTTCCCCTACGGT
>NZ_JARUWZ010000062.1:0-1202 GCF_030433775.1 Erwinia sp. PsM31 | reverse complement strand
CTCAAGCAAGAGGTGACTCACATGACAAAATCAGTATCAACCACCAAAAAGCCACGCAAGCAACATACACCTGAATTCCGCAACGAAGCCATGAAACTGGCCGAGCGCATTGGTGTGGCCGCAGCCGCCCGCGAACTCAGCCTTTATGAGTCGCAAATTTACACCTGGCGTAGCAAGCGGCAGCAACAGGCAACGTCCTCTGAACGTGAGAGCGAACTCGCCGCTGAGAATGCCCGCCTCAAACGCCAACTGGCTGAACGGGACGAGGAGCTGGCCATTCTCCAAAAGGCCGCGACATACTTCGCCAGACGCCTGAAATGAAGTATGTCTTTATCGAAAAGCATCAGGCTGAGTTCAGTATTAAAGCCATGTGCCGGGTACTGCAGGTCGCCCGCAGTGGCTGGTATGCCTGGCGTCAGCGTCGTCACCAGATAAACCGACGTCAACAGTTCCGACTTGTCTGCGATGATGCGGTTCGACAGACCTTTGCCAGGGCAAAACAGCGTTATGGAGCACCTCGTCTTGCTGATGAACTGCCGGAGTACAACATCAAGACTATCGCCGCCAGTCTGCGTCGTCAGGGGCTGCGGGCGAAAGCCTCGCGCCGGTTCAGCCCGGTCAGTTACCGTGAGCATGGTCTGCCAGTATCCGAGAATCTGTTGAATCAGGACTTTTACGCCAGCGGCCCGAATCAGAAGTGGGTGGGTGACATCACGTATCTGCGCACCGGTGAAGGCTGGCTGTATCTGGCGGTGGTGATTGACCTGTGGTCGCGGTCAGTCATTGGCTGGTCGATGTCCTCACGGATGACGGCACAGCTTGCCTGCGATGCACTGCAGATGGCGTTATGGCGGCGTAAACGCCCGGAAAATGTCATCGTGCACACAGACCGGGGTGGTCAGTACTGTTCAACGAATTACCAGAGCTTACTGAAACGGCATAATCTGCAGGGCAGTATGAGCGCTAAAGGCTGTTGTTACGACAATGCCTGTGCGGAAAGCTTCTTTCACTCACTGAAGGTGGAATGTATCCACGGAGAGAACTTTGCCAGCCGGGAAATAATGCGAACGGCAGTGTTTAATTATATCGAGTGCGATTACAATCGCTGGCGTCGTCACAGTGCCTGTGGCGGTCTTAGCCCGGAACAGTTTGAAAACCAAAACCTCGCTTAGGGCCGTGTCCACATTACGTGGGTAGGATCA
>NZ_JARUWZ010000061.1:0-1221 GCF_030433775.1 Erwinia sp. PsM31 | reverse complement strand
CTCTTTCAGCCATCTTAAATGACTCTGAGGTGTCTGTTAAACCCGTGGCGATTCATCTCCTGATTACAATAATGGGCAAAGATGACGTGTTTTTTTCTCATTGACATAAGCCATTGAGAAGGTGTAGTGGCAAAAGAGATATTCTTTATGCCAAATCTGTTCATATCTTCCGGAGAATATGAAAACCATTTTTCCGGGAAAGTATCGTGATAGTTATTTTTTAGCTGTGGGCAATAACATATCTCATTTCTTACCCCTGCCTCCTTGTAAAAGAGTGCTTCCTTTTTCTTTATCTGTTGAACGGATTCAAGCCTGAAAAATTCTGCGCGGGTTATATCCCCAGAAATTTCAACTTCTTGCTCTGGTCCGTTGGCGCCACCGTGCCACAGGATGTATGAATCATTATTAATTAATTTACGGTTACCTGCCACAAATAGATAGTTAGCACACGCAGAGGCACAGACGCTGCGAACTTCTATATCCATATTATTTTTTTTAATGTAACTGGCTATGGATAAAGCATTTTCCACATCTCCACCAATGCTGTTAACAGAGACGGTTTTGATTCTGGAGTTGCCGATTTCTTTTAAGAATAATACATAGGCCTCATTTGTTATTTGGCCGTCAAAGTAAAGAACATCCCCTTTCTTAACTATTTCAGGAGGATTATTCAAAACCCGTTCATCCTGGATGTCTATCTTTTGACTGGCCGGTAAAACGCCCGAACTTATAAAAATGCTACTAACGGAAATAAAAATTTTTATTACTTTTTTAAGGTTTTTTTTCTGCAAAAGAAAAGGGTTAATCATTTTCTCTCTGATATATAATTAATTTTCCGGAAAAGCGGCGGTCATCAATGCTTTGTAAGGTATGTCATTATTAAGTTTATTTTAAGTCAATAAAAGTAACATAATGTAAATTATTGGTCTTTTTGTTCAATTTTACTGAATGAAAAGATATGGAGTTGGTGAATTTATTACAAAAAACTGACCAGGCACCAGCTTTCATCACTTGCAGTGTGTCCACCTTAAGATTAAGGCCAAACAGATAGCTGAAAAAAAATGAATAAATAATGAATCGTCCCTACTAAAAATAGTGCTTGTCATCATGAAAAAACGCTATGATCTTACCCAGCAATAGTGGACACGCGACTAAGTGAGTAAACGCTCAAGCAAGAGGTGACTCACATGACAAAATCAGTATCAACCACCAAAAAGCCAC
>NZ_JARUWZ010000060.1:0-1798 GCF_030433775.1 Erwinia sp. PsM31 | reverse complement strand
GGTTGACTCTGAAGGAGGAAAGCGTAATATACGCCACCTCGCGGCAGGAAGCGAAAGCACTGGCCGCAACGCTCTTTAACAATTTATCAGACAATCTGTGTGGGCACTCGCAGGATTGATATCAAGCGTCTCCGGACGCAAAAAAATATCAAGTCTTAAGAGTGAACACATAATGAAATTCATTATGACGTTTTACACTTGAGCATCGCTGCACTTGTTGCAGCAAATCGAACTTTTAATTGAAGAGTTTGATCATGGCTCAGATTGAACGCTGGCGGCAGGCCTAACACATGCAAGTCGAACGGTAGCACAGAGAAGCTTGCTTCTTGGGTGACGAGTGGCGGACGGGTGAGTAATGTCTGGGAAACTGCCCGATGGAGGGGGATAACTACTGGAAACGGTAGCTAATACCGCATAACGTCTTCGGACCAAAGTGGGGGACCTTCGGGCCTCACGCCATCGGATGTGCCCAGATGGGATTAGCTAGTAGGTGGGGTAACGGCTCACCTAGGCGACGATCCCTAGCTGGTCTGAGAGGATGACCAGCCACACTGGAACTGAGACACGGTCCAGACTCCTACGGGAGGCAGCAGTGGGGAATATTGCACAATGGGCGCAAGCCTGATGCAGCCATGCCGCGTGTATGAAGAAGGCCTTCGGGTTGTAAAGTACTTTCAGCGGGGAGGAAGGCGATGCGGTTAATAACCGCGTCGATTGACGTTACCCGCAGAAGAAGCACCGGCTAACTCCGTGCCAGCAGCCGCGGTAATACGGAGGGTGCAAGCGTTAATCGGAATTACTGGGCGTAAAGCGCACGCAGGCGGTCTGTCAAGTCAGATGTGAAATCCCCGGGCTTAACCTGGGAACTGCATTTGAAACTGGCAGGCTAGAGTCTTGTAGAGGGGGGTAGAATTCCAGGTGTAGCGGTGAAATGCGTAGAGATCTGGAGGAATACCGGTGGCGAAGGCGGCCCCCTGGACAAAGACTGACGCTCAGGTGCGAAAGCGTGGGGAGCAAACAGGATTAGATACCCTGGTAGTCCACGCCGTAAACGATGTCGACTTGGAGGCTGTTCCCTTGAGGAGTGGCTTCCGGAGCTAACGCGTTAAGTCGACCGCCTGGGGAGTACGGCCGCAAGGTTAAAACTCAAATGAATTGACGGGGGCCCGCACAAGCGGTGGAGCATGTGGTTTAATTCGATGCAACGCGAAGAACCTTACCTGGCCTTGACATCCACGGAATTCGGCAGAGATGCCTTAGTGCCTTCGGGAACCGTGAGACAGGTGCTGCATGGCTGTCGTCAGCTCGTGTTGTGAAATGTTGGGTTAAGTCCCGCAACGAGCGCAACCCTTATCCTTTGTTGCCAGCGATTCGGTCGGGAACTCAAAGGAGACTGCCGGTGATAAACCGGAGGAAGGTGGGGATGACGTCAAGTCATCATGGCCCTTACGGCCAGGGCTACACACGTGCTACAATGGCGCATACAAAGAGAAGCGAACTCGCGAGAGCAAGCGGACCTCATAAAGTGCGTCGTAGTCCGGATCGGAGTCTGCAACTCGACTCCGTGAAGTCGGAATCGCTAGTAATCGTGGATCAGAATGCCACGGTGAATACGTTCCCGGGCCTTGTACACACCGCCCGTCACACCATGGGAGTGGGTTGCAAAAGAAGTAGGTAGCTTAACCTTCGGGAGGGCGCTTACCACTTTGTGATTCATGACTGGGGTGAAGTCGTAACAAGGTAACCGTAGGGGAACCTGCGGTTGGATCACCTCCTTACCTGAAGATACCTTCGTGCG
>NZ_JARUWZ010000005.1:0-274141 GCF_030433775.1 Erwinia sp. PsM31 | reverse complement strand
TGCAGTTAGGGTTTGCAGTTAGGGTTTGCAGTTAGGGTTTGCAGTTAGGGTTTGCAGTTAGGGTTTGCGGTCAGGGTTTGCGGTTAAGCGGGGCTGAAAGTTGTATTCGTTCTGATGGGGCGCTTTAAACACTTCCTTTCTCGATTTTTCATGTAGGGACGTGAAATTACCATGTTTAAGCCTCTTTTGATTGGTTATTTTCTGATTATTAATGAATCTTGCCTGTTTTTTATTTTTTTTTTTACTGCAGGGTGCATATTTATTTTGACGGGAATGTTTTATCAGACGTAGTATGATTTTGCTCTGTCAGAAGGGGATATACTATTTTCAGGTGATAAGTCGTGCCTCACGCTGCTATTTCTGTGTGGCGCCGTTCAATTTTAAAAGGAAATTAAAATGAGAGAAATAACCCGAACAGAAGCCACCCGCGTCAGCGGCGGAAGCTTTTTATGCGATCTCAGTCAGGCCAACCTGGCGTTAACCGCCAACCTGTTCAAAGTAGGTTTCTTTTTGCTGGGCGGGCTGGTATTGATGAACTGTCTGTGTTCAGGGGCACAAACACCACCAACACCAGCACCAACAACACCAACACCAGCACCAACAACAGCACCAGAACCCCCCCTGTAGTCACGATCTTTCATGTCCCATAAAATGATGCCGTCATTTTAACCTGCGGGCGCTGCTATAACGCGGCGTCCGGGCCAGTTTACCTTCCGTCAGTTTGTTACACGGCACTTCCTGTTCTCCGTCCGCCTGAAAGCTTTGCCAGGCGCGCGCTGTCCTGTGTTTTTTAGTGGCGCGGCGCTTAAGGTGTCGTTAACCTGTCTTCGTTTTGTATGCACAGACTTAAGGGAAACATTATGAATGAGGCACAGATCCGTCTGGCTATTGTTGGCGCAGCGGGACGCATGGGGCGTCAGTTAATTCAGGCCGCTCACGAGGCGGAAGGCGTTTGCGTGGGGGCCGCGCTGGTGCGTAACGGCTCTTCTTTGGTCGGCATCGACGCGGGCGAGCTGGCCGGAACCGGTACGCTGGGCGTGAAGGTCAGCGATCGGCTGGTTGCCGATGAGTTTGATGTCCTGATCGACTTTACCCGTCCCGAAGGCACGCTGGAATATCTGGCGTTTTGTCGTCAGCACAAAAAAGCGATGGTCATCGGCACCACCGGCTTTGACGAGGCCGGTAAGGCGGCGATCGGCGTGGCTGCGCAAGAGATAGCCATCGTTTTTGCCGCCAACTTCAGCGTGGGCGTCAACCTGGTGCTGAAGCTGCTGGAGCAGGCCGCGCAGGTGATGGGCGATTATGCGGACATCGAAATTATCGAAGCGCACCATCGCCATAAGGTTGATGCGCCTTCCGGCACCGCGCTGGCGATGGGCGAAGCGATAGCGGACGCCATGGACTGGGATCTTAAAGAGCATGCGGTCTATAGTCGGGAAGGGCACACCGGCGAACGTAAGCCACAAACCATTGGTTTTGCTACCGTGCGGGCAGGCGATATCGTCGGCGAGCATACCGCGATGTTTGCGGATATTGGCGAGCGTATAGAGATAACGCACAAGGCTTCAAGTCGTATGACCTTTGCAAAAGGCGCTGTTCGTGCTGCATCCTGGGTTTTTGCGAGTAAAGAAGGTCTTTTTGATATGAGGAATGTGCTTAATATTGATAATAATTGATAAGTACGAGTCTGGATATTTTTTTAAGTTGCTGTTTTAATTGGGTAGTTTTGCTGCCCTTTTTTTATTTGTGCATATAAATAATATTTAGATGGTATTTTTAACAAAAAGTTTTTTTTAGGTGTTTTTCTGCATTTTTACAGGGTTGATTTGTTAATTTTGACCATTTGGTCCACTATTTTTCGGGCTATCTGGATTTTTCCCATTCATTTCGTCAGGCAACCGTTTTTATCACCACGATAGTTGCTGTTTTTGGTGGCTATCATCATCTTTTTACGCCAGTGGCACAAAAAACAATGAAAAACTCCGCTTCAGGGTAGACATCAGCCGGGGCGATCATTAGAATGCGCGCAATTTGCCAAAAATCGAGCAGGCAGGCAGGTTTTGCATTGATTTAAAGGTGCACCCTGAATTAATATGCAAATAATGTGACTGTTTATTCTCTGGAGGATGTTTTGATTAAGTCAGCGCTATTGGTTCTGGAAGACGGAACCCAATTCCACGGTCGGGCCATCGGGGCAACAGGAACGGCAGTGGGTGAAGTTGTTTTCAACACTTCAATGACCGGTTATCAAGAAATCCTCACTGATCCTTCCTATTCCCGCCAGATTGTTACTCTCACTTATCCTCATATCGGCAATGTCGGCACCAATATCGCCGATGAAGAATCCGCCCAGGTTCATGCTGAAGGCCTGGTTATCCGCGACCTGCCGTTGATCGCCAGCAACTTCCGTAATGAAGAGGGGCTTTCCGCTTACCTGAAGCGTCTGAATATTGTCGCCATTGCCGATATCGACACGCGTAAGCTGACCCGTCTGCTGCGTGAAAAAGGCGCGCAGAACGGCTGCATCATCGCAGGCGACGCGCCGGATGCCGAGCTGGCGCTGCAAAAAGCAAAAGCTTTTCCAGGCCTGAAGGGCATGGATCTGGCGAAGGAAGTCACCACGCAAGAAACCTACAAGTGGCTACAGGGCAGCTGGACGCTGGATGGCCTGCCTGCACCGAAGAAAGAAGAGGAGCTGCCTTTCCACGTGGTGGCCTACGATTACGGCGTGAAGCGAAATATCCTGCGGATGCTGGTGGATCGCGGCTGTCGCCTGACGGTTGTCCCGGCGCAAACGCCTGCGGAAGAGGTAATGAAGATGAACCCGGACGGGATCTTCCTCTCTAACGGCCCTGGCGATCCGGAACCCTGCGACTACGCTATCGCCGCGATTAAGACTTTCCTGGAAACGGAGATCCCGGTATTCGGCATCTGCCTGGGCCATCAGCTGCTGGCGCTGGCCAGCGATGTGAAAACGGTGAAGATGAAGCTGGGCCACCACGGCGGCAACCATCCGGTGAAAGATCACGACAACAATACCGTGATGATCACCGCGCAAAACCACGGTTTTGCCGTAGACAACAACAACCTGCCAGCGAACCTGCGTATTACCCATACCTCGCTGTTTGACCACACGGTGCAGGGCATTCACCGCACGGATAAGCCGGCGTTCAGTTTCCAGGGCCATCCCGAAGCCAGCCCTGGCCCGCACGACGCCGCACCGCTGTTCGATCACTTTATCGAACTGATCGAAGCCTACCGTTCAAATAAATAATCAGGAGCGAAAGCATGCCAAAACGTACCGACATAAAAAGTATCCTGATCCTGGGCGCGGGTCCGATCGTTATCGGCCAGGCCTGTGAATTTGACTACTCTGGCGCGCAGGCCTGTAAAGCGCTGCGCGAAGAGGGCTACCGCGTTATCCTGGTGAACTCCAACCCGGCGACCATCATGACCGACCCGGAAATGGCCGATGCCACCTACATCGAACCGATTCACTGGGAAGTGGTGCGCAAAATTATTGAGAAAGAGCGTCCGGATGCCGTGCTGCCGACCATGGGCGGCCAGACCGCGCTGAACTGCGCGCTGGAGCTGGAGCGTCAGGGCGTGCTGGAAGAGTTCAACGTCACCATGATTGGCGCGACGGCGGATGCAATTGATAAAGCGGAAGACCGCCAGCGTTTCGATAAGGCGATGAAGAAAATCGGCCTTGAAACCGCACGTTCCGGTATCGCCCATAATATGGAAGAAGCGCTGAAAGTTGCTGAAGACGTTGGCTTCCCGTGCATTATCCGTCCCTCCTTTACCATGGGCGGCAGCGGCGGCGGTATCGCTTACAACCGCGAAGAATTTGAAGAGATTTGCGAGCGCGGCCTGGATCTGTCGCCAACCAACGAGCTGCTGATTGATGAATCGCTGATCGGCTGGAAAGAGTATGAAATGGAAGTGGTGCGCGACAAAAACGACAACTGCATCATTGTCTGCTCCATTGAAAACTTTGACGCGATGGGCATCCATACCGGTGACTCCATCACCGTAGCGCCTGCGCAGACGCTGACCGACAAAGAGTACCAGATCATGCGTAACGCCTCGATGGCGGTACTGCGTGAAATCGGCGTGGAAACCGGCGGCTCCAACGTGCAGTTCTCGGTGAACCCGGAAAACGGTCGTCTGATCATTATCGAAATGAACCCGCGCGTTTCCCGCTCTTCGGCGCTGGCTTCCAAAGCGACCGGCTTCCCGATTGCGAAAATCGCCGCCAAGCTGGCCGTCGGCTATACGCTGGACGAGCTGATGAACGATATCACCGGCGGCCGCACGCCGGCCTCGTTTGAGCCTTCCATCGACTATGTCGTCACCAAAATCCCTCGCTTCAACTTTGAAAAGTTTGCGGGCACCAACGATCGTCTGACCACGCAGATGAAGTCCGTGGGCGAAGTGATGGCGATTGGCCGCACCTTGCAGGAATCAATGCAGAAAGCACTGCGCGGCCTGGAAGTAGGCGCGCACGGTTTCGACCCGAAAGTTGACCTGAACGATGCGGAAGCGCTGACCACCATTCGCCGCGAGCTGAAAGATGCCGGCTGTGACCGTATCTGGTATGTGGCCGATGCGTTCCGCGCGGGCATGTCCGTGGACGGCGTCTTCAATCTGACCAATATTGACCGCTGGTTCCTGGTGCAGATCGAAGAGCTGGTGCGGCTGGAAGAGCAGGTTGCCCGCGAAGGCATCAACGGCCTGACCGCCGATTTCCTGCGTACCCTGAAGCGTAAAGGCTTTGCCGACGCGCGCCTGGCCGTGCTGGCTGGTGTGGCGGAATCAGAAGTGCGCAAGCTGCGTCAGCAGTATAATCTGCACCCGGTTTACAAGCGCGTGGATACCTGTGCGGCGGAGTTCTCTACCGATACCGCCTATATGTACTCCACCTATGAAGAAGAGTGCGAAGCCAATCCCAACCAGGATCGCGACAAGATCATGGTGCTGGGCGGCGGGCCAAACCGTATCGGTCAGGGCATTGAGTTTGACTACTGCTGCGTGCACGCCGCGCTGGCGCTGCGTGAAGACGGCTATGAAACCATTATGGTTAACTGCAACCCGGAAACCGTCTCTACCGATTACGATACCTCTGACCGCCTCTACTTTGAGCCGGTCACGCTGGAAGACGTGCTGGAAATTGTGCGCATCGAGAAGCCAAAAGGCGTGATCGTGCAGTACGGCGGCCAGACGCCGCTGAAGCTGGCGCGCGCGCTGGAAGCCGCAGGCGTGCCGGTTATCGGCACCAGCCCGGATGCGATTGACCGTGCCGAAGACCGCGAGCGTTTTCAACAGGCGGTGGATCGCCTGGGCCTGAAGCAGCCGGCCAATGCAACGGTCACGGCGCTGGAGCAGGCGGTGGAAAAAGCGGTGGCTATCGGCTATCCGCTGGTGGTGCGTCCTTCTTACGTGCTGGGCGGCCGGGCAATGGAAATCGTCTATGACGAAATTGACCTGAAGCGCTATTTCCAGACGGCGGTTTCCGTTTCCAACGATGCACCGGTGCTGCTGGATCGTTTCCTGGACGACGCGGTTGAAGTGGACGTTGACGCCATCTGCGACGGCGAGCGCGTGCTGATAGGCGGCATCATGGAACATATCGAGCAGGCTGGCGTGCACTCCGGCGACTCGGCCTGTTCACTGCCGGCCTATACGCTGAGCAAAGAGATCCAGAACGTAATGCGTCAGCAGGTCGAAAAACTGGCCTTTGAGCTTTGCGTGCGCGGACTGATGAACGTGCAGTTCGCGGTAAAAGATAACGAAGTCTATCTGATTGAGGTTAACCCTCGCGCCGCGCGTACCGTGCCGTTTGTCTCTAAAGCGACCGGCGTGCCGCTGGCGAAAGTCGCCGCGCGCGTGATGGCGGGCAAAACGCTGGCAGAGCAGGGCGTAACGGAAGAGGTGATCCCGCCTTATTATTCGGTGAAGGAAGTGGTACTGCCGTTTAATAAATTCCAGGGTGTCGATCCTATCCTTGGCCCGGAAATGCGCTCCACCGGCGAAGTCATGGGCGTTGGCCGCACCTTTGCCGAAGCTTTCTCTAAAGCGATGCTGGGCGCGCAAAGCAATATGAAGAAAAGCGGCCGCGCGCTGCTCTCCGTTCGCGAAGGCGACAAAAAGCGTATTGTGGATCTGGCCGCCAAGCTGCAAAAGCTGGGCTTTGAGCTGGACGCCACCCACGGCACGGCGGTGGTGCTGGGCGAAGCGGGCATCAATCCGCGTCTGGTTAACAAGGTGCACGAAGGCCGCCCGCATATTCAGGATCGCCTGAAGAACGGGGAATATGCCTACATTGTTAACACCACGGCCGGACGCCAGGCGATTGAGGATTCCAAACTGATCCGCCGCAGCGCGTTGCAGTATAAGGTGCACTATGACACCACACTGAACGGCGGTTTCGCGACGGCTATGTCGCTGAATGCCGATCCGACTGAGCAGGTGATCTCCGTGCAGGAAATGCACGCGCAGATCAAACAGGCTTAAAGCGTTTTCTCTGCCCATCCCCGCTACGGCGGGGATTTTTTTATCTCCGCCGCGTTCCCGCCCCAATAACCCGTTTTGTGACGCCTTTAAAATTGATGCGCCAAAAAATGCTATAGGCTTGTCCCGTTGTCGAACCGTCGGCGCTTTTACTCAACATCAGGGATGAAACAATGAAAAAACGCTTAATAGCTCTGGCCTGCATGGCCTTTTTTTCGCAGGCCTTTGCGGCGAAAGACGTTACCACGCAACCTGACTTTTATTTCCTGCAGGAGGCGCAATCCCCCGACAGCCTGATGCTGTTGCCGCCGCCGCCCGCGACGGACAGCATCGAATTTCTCAACGACAAAGCGCAGTACGAGCTGGGCAAAAGCCTGCGCGATACGCCCCGGGGCAAGCAGGCGTGGCAAGATGCGCATGTCGCAGGCGATGGCGTGGCCGCGGCTTTTTCCGGCGCGTTCGGACGAGAAATCAGCAAGAGCAAAACGCCGGAGCTTTATCGGCTGGTGATGAAAATGCGTGAGGATGCCGGCGATTTGGCCACCCGCAGCGCCAAAATTCGCTATATGCGCATTCGTCCCTTTGCTTTTTATCAGGAACCGACCTGCCGCACCGATCAGCAGCAGGAGCTGTCTACCAACGGCGCTTATCCTTCCGGGCATACGACAATTGGCTGGGCTACGGCGCTGGTGCTGACGGAAATAAACCCCGCCAGACAGGATGAAATCCTCAAGCGCGGCTATGAAATGGGCCAGAGCCGGGTGATTTGCGGCTATCACTGGCAGAGCGATGTTAACGCCGCCCGCATCGTCGGCGGGGCTATCGTGGCCCGTCTGCATGCCGATGAAAGCTTTATGCGACAGTTACAAAAAGCGAAGGACGAGTTTAAACGTCAGACGACGCTGGCCGGAAACCTCGACAGATAACCCACCGCGGAATAACCCTGTGGTCCTGGCCCGTCCGGCGCGCGGGGAGTGCGTATTTTTGCTGCCGTACTGTCACTAAAGCCGCCAAACAAAAAGGCCCGGTTGGCAACAATGCCAACCGGGCCTTCGCTTATCTCCCACTAATCAGGAGAGCGCGACTTTGATACCGAAAGCGATCAGCACGGTGCCCAGCAGCCTGTCGATCAGCTTCTGCGCGCGGGCCAGGCCACGGCGTACGGGCGGGCTTTGGATCAGCACCACCAGCGTCGGCCACCAGATGGAAGAGAGCGTGATAATAATGCCTGCATACCAAATCTTCTCGCCCAGGCTGGAATGCACGTTCAGCACCTGCGTAAACATCGACAGGAAAAACAGCGTGGCCTTAGGATTCAGCAGATTGCAAAGGTAGCCCTGCATAAAGGCTTTCTTTAACGAGGTGCTTTCCGCCGCGACGTTGCTGAGGTCCATCTTGCTGCCGCCGCGTGAAAGCAGCGCCTGGATGCCGACGTAGATCAGATAAGCCGCCCCGGCATACTTCAGCAGCATAAACAGCCACGGCGTGGTGGTGATCACCACCGCCAGCCCGGCGACGCAATAGGTCATATGCGTTGCCACGGCGCAGTTAACGCCAAGCGCCGTCATCAGCGCGGCGCGGCGCGGATAGCGCGCGGCATTTTTGATAATCAGAAAAAAATCGGGGCCGGGCGAAAGCATGCCCAGCGTCGCAATAGTGACGATAAGTAAACTGGTTTCTAACATGGTGTTCTCAGAATTCAGCAGAAGAGAGAAACCCCAAAGGGTTTGCCGTGGCTATTTTAGCCTGAAGCGCTAATAAATAACACGGCGCCGCTAAACCTTTACTTAATTCGCCAGGTTTTGCTATCGACGAAACTTTCGCCTTTCCGTATGATGGCGCCAATTTTACACCTTGTGAGTATTCTCAGATGATAAGCCTGATTGCAGCCATGGCGACCGACCGCGTTATCGGGATGGAAAATGCCATGCCGTGGCATCTGCCAGCCGATTTGGCCTGGTTTAAAAAGCACACCCTGAACAAACCGGTCATTATGGGACGCCGCACCTTTGAGTCGATCGGCCGTCCGCTGCCGGACAGGCTGAATATTGTGATCAGCAGCCAGCAGGGCGATGCGGAAGGCGTGCGCTGGGTCACTTCCATTGAGGAAGCGCTGAAAGCGGCGGGCGACGTGGCAGAGATCATGGTGATTGGCGGCGGGCGCGTCTATGAACAGCTGCTGCCGCGCGCGGATCGCCTGTATCTGACGCATATTGATGCGGAAGTCGAAGGCGACACGATTTTCCCGGACTATGAGCCGGATGAGTGGCAGTCGACCTTTAGCGAATTTCACGACGCTGACGAGAAAAACACGCACAGCTACTGCTTTGAAATTCTGGACCGTCGACAGTAAGTAACTTTACACTCCTTTCGAACATTTTGTAACCTAAGTGTAACAAAATATCTCTAGCATTGCTTCATTTTACAAACCGTAAAGGAAGCAATGCGCTATGAATAATCAATCGCCGTTACCGAACGAAGCCGTCACGCCCAATCCTGGCCGTCGTAAATTTCTTGCAGGAACCGGGGCATTGAGTCTGGCAGGCTTTATTGGCGGCGGTCTCTCTGTTCCCTCTCTGGCGCTGGCGAAGCCCGTGTCGGGCGGCAGTCAATTGCTGGGTTTTGACGGTATTCCGGCTTCCACAGCGGATGAAATTGCCATTGCCGACGGCTATCAGGCTGATGTGCTGATTTCATGGGGCGATCCGCTGGTCGATGGCGCCCCGGCGTTTGACGCGGAAGGAAAAAACAGCGCAGCCGATCAGGAAAAACAGTTTGGCGATAACAATGATGGCATGAGCTTTTTTGCCATGGAGGGAAGCCGGGATCGCGGCTTAATTGCGGTTAACAATGAATATGTTAATGAGCAATATCTCTATGCTCACGGCGACAGCAAGGCGCACGATGCTGAAGATGTAAAAAAATCGCAGGCGGGGCACGGCGTATCGGTGATGGAAGTCCGTCGTGGCCAGGGAAACCGCTGGGAAGTTGTCCGTCCTTCACGCTATAACCGCCGCATCACTGCCAATACGCCAATGCGTTTTTCCGGCCCTGCCGCTGGCGATGCGGCGCTGCGTACCGCAGCCGATCCGCAAGGAATGAACGTGCTCGGCACCTTTGGCAACTGCGCTAACGGCAAAACGCCCTGGGGTACTTATCTCACCTGTGAAGAAAATTTCGATACCTATTTCGGCACTAAAAAGGCGGATTTCAGCCTGACGGCGGCGCAAAAGCGCTACACGCTGAGCCCCGCCGATCCCGAGCGCAACTGGTCCGATTTCGATCCGCGTTTTGATGTGGCGAAAAACCCTAACGAATTTAATCGCCACGGCTGGATTGTCGAGATCGATCCCTTCGCCCCCGATTCCGTGCCGGTCAAGCGCACCGCGCTGGGCCGATTTAAGCATGAAAACGCGGCCGTTACGGTAGCGAAAAGCGGCGAGCTGGTGGTGTATATGGGGGATGATGAACGCGGCGAGTATATCTACAAATATGTTTCCAAAGGCAAGGTCGATCGCGCTAATCCGGCGGCAAATACCAGGCTGTTGGATGAGGGAACGCTCTATGTTGCCATCTTTGACGGCGACAGAAACGGTACGCCGCTGAAGGGAACCGGGCACTGGGTGGCGCTGGTTCAGGGGCAGCACGGCCTGACCGCCGACAACGGTTTCCGCACCCAGGCAGATATTTTGATTAACACGCGCGGCGCGGCGGATGTGGTGAAAGCCACACGTATGGATCGCCCTGAGTGGATTGCCGTTAATCCCCATGATGGCCGCGCCTACTGCACCCTGACCAATAACAGCAAGCGAGGCGATGAGGGAATGCCGATCAACGCGGCTAATCCTCGGCCGGATAACATTTATGGGCAGATTATTCGCTGGGATGAGAAAGGGGACGCTACGGCCCAGGCGTTTGACTGGGATATTTTTGTGCTGTGCGGTAATCCAATTGCGCATCCGCAGGGCATATATCGCGGTACGCCGAACATCACCGAGCAGAACACCTTTAACAGCCCTGATGGTCTGGGCTTTGATGAAAGCGGACGCCTGTGGATCCTGACGGATGGTAAATACAGTAATAAAGGCGACTATGAAGGGCAGGGGAACAATCAGATGCTGGTGGGCGATCCGCAGAACGGAGAAATTCGTCGCTTTATGGTGGGGCCCAAATCCTGTGAGCTGACCGGGATCACTTTTACACCGGACTACAAAACGATGTTTGTGAATGTGCAACATCCGGGAGAAGAGAAAGACTCGCACTTTCCTGACAATAGCCCGCGTCCCCGCTCTTCCGTGATAATGATTACGCGCAAGGATGGCGGCGTATTGGGTGCCTGAAAGCGGACGGATACGTTTATCGGCTGAGTAAAGCCACGCCTTTAAGGGCGTGGCGCTCACTCTTTATCGGATAGCAAAAAGCCTGTCGCGAAAGCAATTGACGCTTATGAGTCAGCAGACGGCGCCGCTATAGCGTTCTCATGTTCGTTTGACAACCGTTTTGACGGCTGAGTAAACCAGGTTTTATCTTCCCAGCGCAGCATCGTCAGCGTGCCGCCCCAGCAGCAGCCGGTATCCAGCGCCAGGATATTTTCCGGCGTGCCTTTTCCTTCCAGCGAAGCCCAGTGACCAAACGCAATGGTGTAGTCGCGCGACACCGGCCCCGGAATAGCAAACCACGGCTTTAGCGGCGCGGGCGCCGAATCGGGCGTATCTTTGCAGATCATATCCAGCTGGCCGTTAGGAAAGCAGAAGCGCATCCGGGTTAGCGCATTGGTGCTGAAGCGCAGACGAGCCAGCCCGGTCAGCTCCGGCGTCCAGTTGTTGGGCATATCGCCATACATCGCATCCAGAAACAGCGGATAGGTATCGCTTGAGAGCACCGCCTCGACCTCGCGGGCACAGCTTTGCGCCGTAGCCAAATCCCACTGTGGCGTGATGCCCGCGTGCGCCATCACCAGCTTCTTCTCTTCATCGACCTGGATCAGCGGCTGGCGGCGCAGCCAGTTAATCAGATCGTCGGCGTCTTCCGCTTCCAGCAGCGGCGTCAGCCTGTCCTTTGGCTTGTTGCGGCTGATACCTGCAAACACGGCCAGTAAATGCAGATCGTGATTGCCCAGCACCACTTTCACCGCATCGCCCAATGAACGAACGTAGCGCAGGACTTCCAGCGAAGCGGGGCCGCGCGCGACCAGATCGCCCGTCAGCCACAGGCTGTCCCGGGCAGGATCGAAAGCCACCTGGTCCAGCAGTGACCGAAGCTCATCGTAGCAGCCGTGAATATCGCCAATCAGGTAAGTGCTCATCAACAATCCGAACCTCAGCGCCGGACCAGCGCCCGGATCGCAATCAGAATTAGTGTATGTGGCTGGGGATGGCCAGCCGGAACACCGGGATCGCCACGCGGAAAGCTTCGCCTTCGCTGTCGATCATTTCATAGTGTCCCTGCATGGTGCCCATAGGGGTTTCCAGTACCGCGCCGCTGGTGTACTGAAATTCGCCAGCGGGTGCGATGTGCGGCTGTTCGCCGATAACGCCTTCGCCCTGAACTTCCGTTTCGCGGCCGTTGCCGTTGGTAATCAGCCAGTAGCGGCCCAGCAGTTGAACGGCGTGACGCCCCAAATTACGAATGGTAATGGTGTAGGCAAAAACGTAGCGGTTCTCTTCCGGCGCGGACTGCGACGCAATATAAGCGCTTTGTACATGCACACAAACTCGGGGCGTATCCATGTTTAACTCTCCTGCGGCGTCTGTTGAGGATGCGCAGACAGCCAGTTCGCCAGCTGGCAGTACTGGGCTACGGAGATGTTTTCCGCGCGCAGCGTCGGATCGATATTCATCTCCTGCAGCGCTTCCAGCGTAAACAGATGGCCAAGGCTGTTGCGCAACGTTTTACGGCGTTTGCCGAACGCTTCGGTGGTGATCCTGCTGAGGACTTTAAGATCCTGCACCGGATTCATAATCGTGGCGTGTGGGACCAGACGAACCACGGCGGAATCCACTTTCGGCGCAGGCGTAAAGGATTCCGGCGGCACTTCCAGCACCGGGATCACCTGGCAGTAATATTGCGCCATTACCGTCAGACGACCATAGGCTTTGCTGCCCGGCCCGGCAACCAGTCGGTTGACCACCTCTTTCTGCAACATAAAGTGCATGTCGCGGATCGCATCAGTATAGCTGAAAAGGTGGAACATCAACGGGGTAGAGATGTTATAGGGCAGGTTGCCGAAGACGCGCAGAGACTGGCCTTTTTCACGGGCGTAGGCCGCGAAATCAAAGGTCATGGCATCCTGCTGGAAAATCGTCAGCTTTGGCCCTAAAAACGGATGGGTCTGCAAACGAGCCGCCAGATCGCGGTCGAGTTCGATCACCGTCATCGCTTCCAGCCTGTCGCCAACCGGTTCGGTTAACGCGCCCAGACCGGGGCCGATTTCGACTACCGCCTCGCCGGGCTGAGGGTGGATGGCGGAAACGATGCTGTCAATAATATACTGATCGTTAAGGAAGTTCTGGCCAAAACGTTTGCGGGCGAAGTGGCCCTGATGGACGCGATTATTCATTACTGCTCTTAATCATGGTAATGGCGAGGTTAAGCGCCGTAATAAAGCTGCCCGCATCCGCGTTGCCCTGGCCGGCCAGCTCTAAAGCGGTGCCGTGGTCAACGGAGGTGCGGATAAAGGGCAGGCCGAGCGTGATATTCACCGCTCGCCCGAAGCCCTGGTATTTCAGTACCGGCAGGCCCTGGTCATGATACATCGCCAGAACCGCGTCGGCATGTTGAAGATATTTAGGCTGAAACAGCGTGTCCGCCGGCAGCGGGCCGGTCAGCTGGATGCCGCTGCGCCGCAGCTCGTCAAGCGCCGGAATGATAACGTCAATTTCTTCACGTCCCATATGGCCGCCTTCGCCCGCGTGCGGATTCAGGCCGCAGACAAAAATATGCGGCTGCGCCAGACCGAACTTGCTTTGCAGATCGGCATGCAGGATGTTGATCACTTCATGCAGGCTGTCGCGGGTAATGGCGGCGGAGACGTCTTTTAACGGCAGATGCGTGGTCGCCAGCGCGACCCGCAGCGCTTCCGTCGCCAGCATCATCACCACGCGGGCACAGCCTGCGCGCTCGGCGAAAAACTCGGTATGGCCGCTGAACGGGATACCGGCGTCGTTGATCACGCCCTTGTGTACCGGCCCGGTAACCAGCGCCGCAAATTCGCCGTTAAGGCAGCCGTCGCAGGCGCGAGCCAGCGTATCCAGCACGTAGTGGCCGTTGGCGACGCAAAGCTCGCCAGCTTTTACCGGCTGCGGCGCGCTAACGGGCAGCACGGTCAGGGTGCCGGCAGCCTGCGGCCGGGCAGCAACGCCCGGCTGATAGTCACGCAGCGTCAGAGGGAGGCCCAGCTTTGCCGCGCGCTCGCGCAGCAAAGCTGGATCGGCGACGACGACCAGTTCAACTGGCCAGTCGCGCTGGGCCAGTTGTAGTGTGACATCGGGACCAATCCCGGCGGGTTCGCCGGGAGTGATCGCCACGCGCATATTACTGAGCATTGGCATCCAGAATTTTCACATAGGCAGAGGCGCGCTGCTCCTGCATCCAGGTTTGCGCTTCTTCCGCAAATTTACGGTTAAACAGCAGGCGGTAAGCACGCTCTTTCTGCGCCGCGTCGGTTTTATCAACCTGGCGCGTATCCATCAGCTGGATCAGGTGCCAGCCGAAAGAGGAGTGCACCGGCGCGCTCATCTGGCCTTTTTTCAGTTTCAGCAGCGCGTCGCGGAAGGCGGGATCGTACACCTCTGGCGAGCTCCAGCCAAGATCGCCGCCCTGGTTGGCGGAGCCGGGATCCTGAGAAAGCTGTTTAGCGGCCTGCGCGAAGGTGGTTTTGCCGCTGTTGATTTCAGCCGCAACCTGCGTCAGCTTCTGGCGCGCCTGATCGTCCGTCATCACCGGCGACGGCTTGAGCAGAATATGACGAGCGTGCACTTCCGTCACGGAGATGCTCTGTTTGTCGCCGCGAACGTCGTTCACTTTCAGGATATGGAAGCCTACGCCGGAACGGATTGGGCCGATGATATCGCCTTTCTTCGCCGTAACCAGCGACTGCGCGAACAGCGAAGGCAGTTCCTGGATGCGGCCCCAGCCCATATTGCCGCCTTTCAGCGCCTGCGGATCGGCGGAGTAGGTGATCGCCAGCTTGCCGAAGTCCGCGCCGCCTTTAGCCTGGCTGACCAGCTGTTTCGCCAGATCTTCCTGCTCGTCCACCTGCTGCTGCGTCGGGTTTTCCGGCAGCGGCAGCAGAATGTGGCTGAGGTTCAGCTCGGTAGACGCGTTGTTCTGCGAGGAAACCTGCGTCGCCAGCGAATCCACTTCCTGCGGCAGAATAGTCACGCGACGACGTACTTCGTTGTTGCGGACTTCGGCAATGGTCATCTCTTTACGGATCTGCTCGCGATAGGTGGCGTAGTTCATACCGTCATAGGCCAGACGGCTACGCAGCTGATCCACGCTCATCTTGTTCTGAGCGGCGATATTGGCAATCGCCTGATCGAGCTGATCGTCCTGGATCTGGATCCCCGCCTGTTTCGCCATTTGCAGCAGAATATTGTCCATCACCAGGCGTTCGACAATCTGGTGACGCAGCGTTTTATCATCCGGCAGCTGCTGACCAGCCTGCTGTGCCTGACTTTTCACCGACCGCATCATGCCGTCGACATCGCTTTCTAACACAACGCCGTTATTGACCACGGCGGCTACTTTATCAACAACTTGCGGTGCTGCAAACGCGGTGCTGGCAGTGAGCGCAGCCCCCAGGATCAGCATTCTCCAGTTCTTCATACTTTTTCCATTTTTCTATCCGCACTGCGGGTTGGCATACTAATTATCACAACATCAGAAAGAGCGCTGATAAGGCAGGATGCCCTGTCGCAGCATTTGCCCGGTGCCCAGACCATAGGATGAGCTCAGGCCGCGCAGCTCAATGTTGAACGAGATTTTGTTGTCGTACGTGCTGCTGTCGTTTTCCCAATTGGTGATTTTACGTTCATAACCCAGACGAATAGCGTAGCAGCAAGAGCTGTACTGGACGCCCAGCAGCTGATCGGCAGGCTGTTTGGCCTTGGTATCGTAATACCAGGCACCGACCACTGACCAGGCATCGGCGATTGGCCAGCTGGCCGTGGCGCCTACCTGCGAAATCCCCTGCTGGTAGCCAGGGTTCTTAATCTGGCTCAGCGTCTGCTGAATATATTCGGGGCTGGTGTAGCGGTAGTTCAGCTGCACCAGACGATCGGCATCCCGACGATATTCCAGAACGGCGTTGCCCTGGGAAACGTTATCGATGCGGGTGTCGTACTGCACACCGCCGCGCGCGCCCCAGCGATCGCTAATCTTCCAGTAGGTGTCGCCAGCCCAGACCAGGCTGCCGCGATCGTCGCTGTCTGCGTTCTCCAGTCCGGTACGGGCCGGGGTAAACGAGTAGATTTGACCAATGGAAGCGTTAAAACGTTCAACCAAATCGTTATCAAATATTCGCGTAGTCACGCCGCTGGTCAGCTGATTAGCGGAAGCGATGCGATCCAGGCCGCTATAGGTGCGGTCGCGGAACAGGCCGGTATAGTCGCTTTGCAGCAGCGTTGAGTCGTAAGCGCGCACCGTGCTCTGATCGCGATAGGGAAGATAAAGGTACTGCATACGCGGTTCCAGCGTCTGCGTGTAGCCTTCCGACCAGTCCATATCGCGGTCAAATACCATCTTGCCGTCGACCTTAAACTGCGGCATAACGCGGTTTACGCTGCTTTTCAGCTGGTTGACTTTGCTGGTATCAACGTTGTTGTTGTAATACTCGACGTCATCCTGCTGATAGTGCGTCGCCAGCAGTTTCGCTTCGGTATTAAGGCTGCCCCAGCCGTTGGAAAGCGGCAGGTTGATAGTCGGTTCCAGGTGCAAACGCGTCGCATCCGGGTAATTATCGTTAACGTTGGTAAACTTCACCGCCTGCGCATAGAGATGCGTATCGAACGGGCCGACGTTGTTCTGATAGTAGTTATAATCGAACTGCGGCTCGGCGCGGTAAACGTCGTTATTGGTCTGGGTGGAGAAGATCTGGAACTGCTTGGTCGACAGCGTCGCATCCCAGTTTTTCTCTGCGTAGCCTACGCTGAATTTCTGCGTAACGTAGCCGTCGGTCGAGTCGCCGTAGGTGGAATCCAGATCGGTAAAGTAGTAAAGATCGCTGACCTTGGTGTAATCAACGTTAAAGCGCCAGTTCTGATCGTAGACGCCGGAGTGCCGCCAGAAGAAGAGCCAGCGGTTAGAATCTTTGTCGTCGGTCATCCCGCGCGTGGCGGCATCTTTATTGTACTGGTCGTCGCTCGGCAGATAATCAAACTCAACCAGGCCCGCGCCCGCCTTGGTCAGGTAGCGGAATTCGTTCTGCCACTGCAGGCCGCGCTTGCTCATATAGTGCGGCGTGATGGTGGCATCAGCCTGCGGCGCAATGTTCCAGTAGTAAGGCAGAATAAATTCAAAGCCGTTGGAGCTGCCGAATTTCGCGTTGGGGATCAAAAAGCCCGAACGGCGGCGGTCGCCAATCGGTAGCTGTAGATAAGGGCTGTACAGCACCGGCACCGCGCCGATCTTAAAGCGGGCGTTCCAGATTTCCGCGACCTGCTCTTCACGATCCTGGATCACCTGCGTACCTGCAACGCTCCAGCTGTTGTCGCCGGGCAGACAGGAGGTGAAGGTACCGTTTTCAAGGATGGTATAGCGGTTTTCACCGCGCTGCTTCATCTGATCGCCGGTACCCCGTCCCTGGCGGCCCACCATTTGATAGGTGCCGTTCCAGACGTTGGTGTCTTTGGTATTCAGATTCGACCAGGCTTTCGGCCCTTTCAGGATGACCTGATTGTCGTCGTATTGCACATTACCCAGCGCGTCAACGGTGCGTACCGGCGTCGTCTGGCCCGGCTGCTGTCGCTGATGCAGCTGCACCTCGTCGGAAAGCAGACGGCTGTTACCCTGGCGAATATCGACGTTGCCGTTGAACACCGCGTCGTCAGGGTAGTTGCCTTTCGCTTGATCCGCGTTGATAGTAACCGGCAGTTCATTGGTATTTTTACCCTGAATCAGAGGCCGGTTATAGCTCGGTACACCCAGCATACACTGCGAGGCGAGGTCATCTGCCAGACCCTGCTGGCTGTAGAGCGCTGAGCCGATAAGCGTGGCCAGCAAAGTAGGTAGTCGTTTTTTCATACGCGGTATCGAAAATTCCGTGATAGCTGGCATCATGCCGACAAACGGTCAGAGACTAACGCACTCAACTGCGTTGCGCTAGTGTTATCCAGGCTGTTTGACCGCGTTGCCGTTAGGCTCAGAGATAAATGACGGGTATGATAATGCAATTTTTAGCCTTCAGCATGGCGAATTGAGGAGTATATGCGCTATTGGGGAAAAGTAATCGGGCTTGTGCTGGGTTTGTTAAGCGGCACCGGCTTTTGGGGACTGGCGATTGGCCTGCTCTTCGGGCATTTGGTTGATAAAGCGCGAGCGGTTCAGGGGCAGGGCTATTTTGCTAATCAGCAGACCCGTCAGGCGCTCTTTTTCAGCACCACCTTTCAGGTTATGGGCCATCTGACCAAGTCAAAAGGCCGCGTGACCGATGCGGACATCCAGATGGCGTCATTGTTGATGGATCGTATGCAGCTGCACGGCGAGGCGAGAACGGCCGCGCAGCAGGCTTTTCGCCAGGGGAAAGAGGGCAACTACCCGCTGCGCGACAAGCTGCGGGAGCTGCGCAGCGCCTGCTTCGGCCGCTTCGATCTGATTAGGATGTTTCTGGAAATCCAGATCCAGGCCGCGTTTGCCGACGGCTCGCTCCATCCTAACGAACGTCAGGTGCTGTATGTCATCGCGGAAGAGCTGGGGATTTCGCATGCGCAATTCGATCAGTTTTTACGGATGATGCAGGGCGGTCAGCAGTTCGGCGGCGGGGGCTATCAGCACGGTGCCGGTTCGCAAGGCTATGCGCAGGCGCAGCGCGGGCCAACGCTGGAAGATGCCTGTAGCGTGCTGGGCGTAAAAAGCAGCGACGATGCGGCGACCATCAAGCGCGCCTATCGCAAGCTGATGAGCGAACACCATCCCGATAAGCTGGTGGCCAAAGGGCTACCGCCGCAGATGATGGAGATGGCGAAGCAAAAAGCGCAGGAGATCCAGGCGGCTTACGATCTGATCAAGCGTGAAAAAGGGTTTAAATAATTTGTTAGCGGCCGACGAGCGCTTTCGTCGGCCTTTTTAATGCCAGCTTTATTATTAATATTCTTTTTAACACCACGCTGATTTTTTATTAACGCCTTGTCTTTTAATTACCCTTTCTTGTTAATCTCGCCTGGCTGTAATCATGCCGCAGCCCGTCTGCGCGCTATATTGTTAATATAAATAATCAGAATGATATACAGACAGGTTCTGTCTGAGCGAACGGCAAATGTTTATGCTGGGTTTATCAGCGGGCCGCTATGATAGGGAAATAAAATCCTGACAATATTAAAATGGCTTAATGAGATATGAATAAAGATAAATATTTTCTTTTTCTCTGTGTTGCTATCGCGTCTGAAATAACGGCTACCACGATGCTGGCGCTGTCTAAAGGCATGTCCGTGCTGCTACCGGCATTTACGGCGCTGGCCGCTTATGGTTTCTCCTATTATTTCTTATCGCTGTCCCTTAAAAAAATTCCGCTGGGCCTGGCCTATGCCCTGTGGGCCGGGCTGGGGATTGTCGCCACTTCGCTGATCAACCGCTTCCTGTTCCAGGTTTCCCTGAGCGGCGGCGCGATTGTCGGCCTGTTAATGATCATAGCCGGGGTGCTGGTGATTAATCTGCTGGCCAAAAGCGATCGCGGTAACGATACCGTGGAGGAAAACTAATTATGCACAGTACGCTGATGGGATTGTTATGGCTTTTTATCGCCATCCTGCTGGAGGTGCTGGCAACCAGCCTGCTGCCTAAAACCGATAATTTTAAACGCTGGGGACTGACCCTGGGCGTCATGGCAATTTACGGCACCTGTTTTTACGCATTATCAAAAGCGATTGTCGTGCTTTCCGTTGGCCTTTCTTATGCCCTGTGGGCCGGTCTGGGCGTGGTTATTATCAGTCTGGTTGGCGTGATTTTTTATCGAAATAAGATCGATAAGTATTCCGTTCTGGGAATCGGTCTTATCGGCATTGGCTGTATTACCATGGGGATATTTTAATGCAGGATATAAACACACGGCTTTTACCTCGTGCTGAGCGTCTGCGCGAGCGTTATTTACAGGCTAAGCCATTTATTTCGGCCGCGCGAGCCAGAGCGGTCACGGAAATTTACCGTCGCTATCCGGGGATGCCGGCTATTTTATTACGCGCGATGGCCTTTCGTCATGCCTGCCGCACGGCGCCGCTGGTGATTGCAGAAGATGAACTGATTGTCAGTCATCCGGCAGGCGCGGCGCGCGGTGGCGAAGTGTCGCCGGAAATCGCCTGGCGCTGGGTGGCGGACGAGCTGGATACCATGTCCACGCGCGCGCAGGATCCCTATGAAATCAGCGAAGAGGTAAAGCGCGAGCTGCGTGAAGAGATTTTCCCTTTCTGGCAGGGGCGGTCGCTGGATGAGGTGGCGGAAACCCGGCTGCGCCACGCGGGGCTGTGGGAATGGAGCACCGTTGAAGGAATTTGTGATTTAAGTATTAAAACGCAAAACGGCGGCGGCGACACCTGTCCGGGCTACGACATCATCCTGCTGAAAAAAGGCATGGGCGGCGTGCAGCGGGAAGCACAGGCGGCGCTGGATAAGCTTTCGCCAACCTGTCCCGAGGATCAGGACAAGCGCTACTTCTATGAGGCGGTCGTGGAAACCTGTCAGGGCGTGGTGGATTACGCCAACCGCTACGCCGACTACGCCCAGGCGCTGGCTGAGCAGACGCCGGACGCGCAGCGCAAAGCGGAGCTGGAAAAGCTGGCCGCTATTTGCCGTCGCGTGCCGGAACAGCCGCCCGCCACCTTTTACGAAGCGCTACAGGCCATCTGGTTTGCGCAGTCGCTGTTTATTCTGGAAGAAAACCAGACCGGCATTTCGCTTGGCCGTGTCGATCAGTACCTGTGGCCGCTGCTGGAGGCCGATCTTGCCAGCGGCGAGCTGACGGAGGAACAGGCGGAAGAGCTGCTTTGCTGCTGGATGATCAAAATGTCCGAGTGCATGTGGATTTGCAGCGCCAGTTCCGCCATGTATTTCGCGGGCTACCAGCCCTTTGTCAATCTGGTGGTCGGCGGCCAGAAGCGCGAGGGCGGCGATGCCACCAATCCGCTTTCCATGCTGATTATGGACTGCTCGCGCAAGCTGAAAATTTATCAGCCAAGCCTGGCAGTGCGGATCCACAACCAGTCGCCGCAGCCTTTTATGCGCAAAATCGTCGAGGTGATCCGCGCCGGGATCGGTTTCCCTGCCTGTCACTTTGACGACGCGCATATCAAAATGATGCTGCGTAAAGGCTTCGATTACGACGATGCGCGCGACTACTGCCTGATGGGCTGCGTAGAGCCGCAACGTTCTGGCCGCATCTATCAGTGGACCTCGGTAGGCTATACCACCTTTACCTGCGCCATTGAGCTGGCGCTAAATAACGGCAGAAGCGCCAGCGGCAGCCAGATGGGGCCGCAGACCGGCGAGGCCGCCACGCTGAAAAGCTGGGAAGCCTTTGAGGAGGCAGTCAGGCAGCAGCTGTGCCACATTGTGAAGCAGGCCGCAGAAGCCACGCTGATGATGCAAAAGCTGCATAAAGAGCTGGCGCCCAAGCCGTTTATCTCCTGCCTGGTCGAAGGCTGTCTGGAGCAGGGCAAGGATGTGATGCACGGCGGCGCGGCAATTAACAACGGGCCAGGACTGATCTGGACGGGAATGGCGGACTACGCCAACGCCATGATGGTGATGCGCGAGCTGGTTTATCAGCAGCAGCAGGTGACGCCAGCGCAGATGGCGCAGGCGCTGCGTGATAATTTCTCCGGGCACGAAACGCTGCGCAACGCCTGCCTGAACGTCGCCAAATTTGGCAACGATATTGAAGAGGTCGATCTGATCGCGCGCGATCTGATCCGCTTTATCGAAAGCGAGCACCGCCGGTACTCGATGCTGTACGGGCCGTTCACCCACGGGACGCTTTCTATCTCTAACAATACGCCGTTCGGCCTGACCACCGGCGCGCTGCCCAGCGGACGACTGGCCGGTATGCCGCTCGCTGACGGCATCAGCCCTTCCCAGCAGACGGACTATGCAGGCCCTACGGCGATTATTAATTCCGTTGGCCGGATCAATGTCGAAGAGATGGAGATCGGCATGGTGCATAACTTTAAGCTGCTGCACGGCATTCTGGATACGGAAGAGGGCGAGCAGGGCATTATCACCCTGCTGCGCAGCGCCAGCCTGCTGGGCAATGCACAGATGCAGTTCAGCTATGTGGATAACGAAACGCTGAAAAAAGCGCAGGAAAACCCCGGGCAGTATCGCAACCTGATGATCCGGGTTGCGGGCTACAGCGCCTTTTTCGTTGAACTCAGCCGCGAGGTTCAGGATGAAATCATCAGCCGTACCCAGCTCCAGTCTTTCTGAGGCCGCCAGCGGGAGCGTGTTCAATATTCAGCGCTTTTCTCTGCATGACGGCCCCGGCGTGCGCACCGTGGTGTTTCTGAAAGGGTGCCAGATGCGCTGCGCCTGGTGCGCCAACCCGGAAAGCCTGGCGCCGCAGCCGGAAGTCCTGTTCGATCGGCAACGCTGTGCAAAAGCGCCTTGCGAGCAGCACTGTCCGGGCCGATCGGCCGTTAAAATGGCGGCGGTCGGCTATGAAAGCTGGCCGGATGACCAGAAGTGCCCGGCGGCGGCGCTGCGCAAGGTGGGCAAAACGCTTAGCGTCGACGAAGTGATGCGCACGGTGGCGGCGGATGCGCTTTATTACCGTACTTCAGGCGGCGGGATGACGCTCAGCGGCGGTGAGGCCGCCATGCAGCCTGATTTTTCCCGTGCCTTACTGCGCCGCGCCAGGCAGGAGGGGATCCACACCGCCGTTGAAACCTCCGGCTTCGCCGCCTGGCCCGCGCTCTGGCAGGTCTGCGAAGCCAGCCAGCTGATCCTGTACGATGTTAAGCTGGCCGACGACGTCCTGCACCAGCGCTACACCGGCGTCAGCAACCGCAGCATCTGGCAGAACCTGACGCGCCTGCTGGCGCAGACGATCCCGCTGCGCATCCGCATTCCGGTCATACCTGAGGTGAACGACAGCAGAAAAGAGGCGGAGAAGATGATGCGCGCCATCGCCAGCATGACGCAGGGCAGCCGCTGCTTTCAGGGCATCGATCTGCTGCCTTATCACAATTTCGGCCTGCGCAAGTACGCGCTGACGGACAGGCGGTGTCTTTATGAGGAAATGCACCCCGATCGCGGCAAGCCGCGGGTGGCGGAGCTGGAGAAAATGGCCGTGCGGTATGGGTTAAGCACGACAACGCTGTCCCACTGCATCGGCTGAATAAGGCCTCTGGCGACAGAGGCCTTTGTTCAGAAGTCCGCCGGCTGACGGAAAGTCATCGGCGTCTGGTATTTGGGATGGGTGATGGTGAGCATCTCGGCGTGCAGCAGCAGGCGCGGCGCCATCGCTCTGGCCTCTTCATGCGCGTAAAAGTTATCGCCCAGAATCGGATGCCCCAGCGCCAGCATATGCACGCGAAGCTGATGAGAACGGCCGGTAATCGGCTTTAACCGCACGCGTGCGCTGTTATCCGCCGCATACTCCAGCACCTGATATTCGGTCTGCGCCGGTTTACCGGTTTCAAAGCAGACTTTCTGCTTTGGTCGCAGCGGCCAGTCGCAGATCAGCGGCAGATCGATAAGCCCTTCTTCCTGCGCGGGATGACCCCAGACGCGTGCCAGATAGGTTTTTTTCGGCTCGCGCTCGCGGAACTGGCGTTTCAGCTCCCGCTCGGACGCTTTGGTCAGTGCGACCAGGATAATACCGCTGGTTGCCATATCCAGGCGGTGTACGGATTCCGCCAGCGGAAAATCGCGCTGAAGACGCGTCATCACGCTGTCTTTATGCTCGGGCAGCCGACCGGGCACCGACAGCAGACCGCTCGGTTTGTTGACCACGATAATATGCTCGTCCTGATAAAGAACGGCTAAGGGATCTTGCGGAGGATTATAGGGTTCCATCTTTTTGCCTGTGTGGGGCGACCGCAGCCGCCCCGTGCCAATTACTGATGCGTGACAACGATCAGGCGCAGCGCGTCAAGACGCCAGCCCGCGCTATCAAGCGCCGCCAGCACCTGCTCGCGATTGCTTTCCAGCGCGTCGATCTCATCCTGACGGATGTTAGGATTAACCGCGCTCAGCGCCTGCAAACGCGACAGCTCCGCGCTCAGGTTCTCGTTTGCTTCCGTGCGGGCAATCTCGATCAGCTTGCGCGCTTCTTCGGCAGCCTGGCCTTCCGCCAGCTTCAGGATCTCGTGCACATCCTGCTGTACGGCGTTAACCAGCTTGCTGCCGGTATGGCGATTGACCGCGTTCAGCTGACGGTTGAAGCTCTCGAACTCGACCTTACCCGCCAGGTTAGTCCCCTTGCGATCAACCAGCATCCGCACCGGCGTCGGCGGCAGGAAGCGCGTCAGCTGAAGCTGTTTCGGCGCCTGCGCTTCCACCACGTAGATCAGCTCCACCAGCAGCGTGCCGACCGGCAGCGCCTTGTTTTTCAACAGCGAGAGCGCGCAGCTGCCGGTATCGCCGGACAGGATCAGATCCAGGCCGTTGCGAATGATCGGATGCTCCCAGGTGACGTACTGTGCGTCTTCGCGCGACAGCGCCTGATTGCGATCGAAAGTAATGGTACAGCCATCTTCCGGCAGGCCAGGGAAATCCGGCACCAGCATGTGATCGCCCGGCGTCAGCACGATCAGGTTGTCGCTGCGATCTTCCTGATTAATACCGACGATATCAAACAGGTTGAGCGCAAAGTTAACCAGCTCGATATGGTTATCCTGCTCGCTGATGGTTTCCGCCAGCGCCTGCGCTTTTTCACCGCCGTTGGAGTTCAGCTCCAGCAGGCGGTCGCGGCCCTGTTCCAGCTTGCTTTTCAGCGCGTTATGCTGCTCGCGGCAGTCGCTGATAAAGTCGTCCAGCCCCTCGCTGTTTTCCGGCGAGGCCAGATAGTTCACCAGCTGGTCGCTGACCGTATCGTAAATAGCGCGGCCGGTCGGGCAGGTATGCTCAAAGGCGTCCAGCCCCTCGTGATACCAGCGCACCAGCACCGACTGGGCGGTTTTTTCCAGATAAGGCACGTGGATCTGGATATCGTGCGCCTGACCGATACGGTCAAGACGGCCAATACGCTGCTCCAGCAGATCCGGGTTGGCAGGCAGATCGAACATCACCATCTGGCTGGCGAACTGGAAGTTACGGCCTTCGGAACCGATTTCCGAGCAGAGCAGCACCTGCGCGCCATCCTCTTCGGAGGCGAACCAGGCCGCCGCGCGGTCGCGTTCAATAATCGACAGCCCTTCATGGAACACGGCGGCGCGGATGCCTTCACGTTCGCGCAGCACCTGCTCCAGCTGAAGCGCGGTGGTGGCTTTGGCGCAGATAACCAGCACTTTGCTGTCGCGATGGCTGGTCAAAAAGCCCATCAGCCATTCGACGCGCGGATCGAAGTTCCACCAGGTGCCGCTGTCGCCTTCAAATTCCTGATAAATCTGCTCCGGATAGAGCATGTCGCGCGCGCGCTCATCGGCCGCCTTACGCGCGCCCATGATGCCGGACACCTTGATCGCCGTCTGATACTGCGTCGGCAGCGGCAGGCGGATCTGATGCAGTTCGCGTTTCGGAAAGCCTTTGACGCCGTTACGGGTGTTGCGGAACAGCACGCGGCTGGTGCCGTGGCGATCCATCAACATGCTGATCAGCTCCTGACGCGCTTCCAGCTTGCCTTCGCGATCGCTGTTGGCGACCTGGAGCAGCGGCTCGATATCCTGCTCGCCCATCAGGTCGTTCAGCATATTCAGGGCGTCGTTATCGATCGCCTTATCGGCCAGCAGGCCGGAAACCGCATCGGCAATCGGCTGAAAATGCTGCTGTTCTTCAACAAAAGTGGCGAAGTCGTGGAAGCGATCCGGGTCCAGCAGGCGCAGACGGGCAAAGTGGCTCTCCATGCCCAGCTGCTCCGGCGTCGCGGTCAGCAGCAGCACACCGGGGATCTGCTCGGCCAGCTGCTCAATTACCTGATATTCGCGGCTTGGCTGACCCTCTTCCCAGGCCAGGTGATGCGCCTCGTCGACGATCAGCAGATCCCACTCGGCTTCCGCCAGCATCTCCAGACGCTGCTTGTTGCGGCGCACAAAGTCGAGCGAGCAGATTACCAGCTGTTCGGTATCGAAAGCGTTGTCGCTGTCCAGGCGCGCCTGCGCGTAGCGATCGTCGTCAAAGAGGGCAAAGCGCAGGTTAAAGCGGCGGAGCATTTCCACCAGCCACTGGTGCTGTAGCGTTTCCGGCACGACGATCAGCACGCGCTCGGCGCGACCGGCCAGCAACTGCTGATGAATAATCATGCCCGCTTCGATGGTTTTGCCAAGGCCCACTTCATCAGCCAGCAGCACGCGCGGCGCGTGGCGACGGCCTACGTCGTGCGCGATATGCAGCTGGTGCGGGATCAGGCTGGTGCGCATGCCGCGCAGGCCGCTGACCGGCAGGCGATACTGTTCGCTCTGGTATTTACGCGCGCGAAAACGCAGCGCGAAGCGATCCATACGATCCAGCTGGCCGGCAAACAGGCGGTCCTGCGGCTTGCTGAACACCAGCTTGCTGTCGAGCATCACTTCACGCAGCATCACGCCGGACTCTTCGGTATCAAGCCGGGTGCCGATGTAGCTGACCAGACCGTTTTCGGTCACGACTTCCGCCACCTCCAGCTGCCAGCCTTCGTGACTGGTAACGGTGTCGCCCGGGTTGAAGATCACACGAGTAATAGGCGAATCATTTTTAGCGTAAAGACGGTTCTCGCCGGTGGCGGGGAAAAGCAGTGTGACCATGCGCGCATCTACCGCAACAATAGTTCCTAATCCCAGTTCGCTTTCCGTATCGCTGATCCAGCGTTGACCAAGTGTAAAAGGCATAGATATTCGGCTCGATTCTCGTAGAGGTTATTTCAGGCAATAGCACGGCTGCCCGGCAATAAAGCCCGGCAGATTCATTTCGTTTTGCAGGAAGGGCGCTATGGTACTGGAAGGTGGCGCGTTCGTCACCTGTCAAAAAAGCCCCAACTGACCTGTTACCAGTGTAGCAAAGTCATCCTGCACGAAAGGCAAAATGCCTTCCGCAACGGGCTGCAGCTGGCGGGAAAGGTAGTGATCGTAGTCCAGCGGCGTCAGGCGTGCCTCCAGCGGCTCCGGCCCTGACGTGGCGATAACGTAGCGGATCCGGCCGCCTTTTTGATACTGCAACGGGCGGCCCAGCTGGCGGTTCTGCTCATCGGCAAGGCGCGCGGCGCGCACGTGCGGCGGCACGTTGCGCTGATAATCTTCCAGCGGGCGGCGCAGCTTTTTGCTGTAGGTCAGCTGCTCGTCCAGTTCGCCATCCAGCAGCTGCCGCACGGTTTCGCGGATGTAATCCTGATAGGGCTGCCGTTTGAAAATCCGCAGATAAAGCGCCTGCTGAAAATTTTTCGCCAGCGGCGTCCAGTCGGTGCGCACCGTCTCCAGCCCTTTAAACACCATGCGCTCCTGGTCGCCTTCGCGGATCAAACCGGCGTAGCGTTTTTTGCTGCCCTGTTCCGCGCCGCGAATGGTCGGCATCAGAAAACGACTGAAGTGGGTTTCGTACTCCAGCTCCAGCGCGCTGGTCAGCCCCAGCGTTTCCTGCAGATGCTGCTGCCACCAGGCGTTGATTTTTTCCACCAGCCGACGGCCAATCGCGGCGGCCGACGCCTCGTCGTGCGGCGTTTTCAGCCAGACGAAGGTGGAGTCGGTATCGCCATAAATCACGTCATAGCCTTCCGCCTCTATCAGCTCCCGCGTCTGGCGCATGATTTCATGGCCGCGCAGCGTGATGGAGGAGGCCAGCCGCGGATCGAAAAAACGACAGGCGCTGGTGCCCAGCACGCCGTACAGCGCGTTCATAATGATTTTCAGCGCCTGCGACAGCGGCTTGTTGCCGTGCTTTTTGGCCGTTTCGCGGCCCTGCCAGATCTGACCGACGATCTCCGGCAGGCAGTGCAGGGTGCGGGAGAAACGCGCGCCGCGAAAGCCGCTGACCGACTCGCTGTCGTCGGGATGCGCCATGCCTTCGGCCAGCCCGACCGGGTCAATCAGAAAGGTACGAATAATCGAGGGATAAAGGCTTTTGTAATCCAGCACCAGCACCGAGTCATAAAGGCCTGGCCGCGAGTCCATCACGTAGCCGCCCGGACTCGCCTCCGGCGCGACTTCGCCCATATTCGGCGCAACGTAGCCGGCGCGATGCATACGCGGCAGATAAAGATGGCTGAACGAGGCGACCGAGCCGCCATGCCGATCCGCAGGCAGGCCGTTGACGGTGGCGCGCTCCAGCAGAAAAGGCATGATCTCGGTACGCTGGAAAATGCGCGTGACCAGCTCGCAGTCTTTCAGGTTGTAGTGCGCCAGCGCCGGTTTGTCTTCCGCAAAGCGCTGGTCGATCTCCTGCATCCTGTCCCACGGATTATTAATGGCTTTGCCTTCGCCCAGCAGCTCGCGCGAGACCGATTCCAGGCTAAAGGAGGGGAAATCCCAGAAGGCGGATTTCAGCGCCTCGATGCCGTCGATAATCAGCCGCCCGGTCGCCTGCGCAAAGTAGATCCCCGGCTTGAAGCCGTGCTCGCGCCACTCCAGCGCTTCGCTGTTGCGGCCCAGCCGCAGCGGGATGCCATAGCGGTCGGCATGTTTTTGCAGCATCCTGAGATCAAACTGCACCACGTTCCAGCCGATCAGCACGTCCGGATCGTGTTCGGCAAACCAGGCGTTGAGTTTTTCCAGCAGCGCAGGACGGCTGGCGACATATTCCAGCCTGAAGTCCAGGCGGCTGGCGTCGCCGTTTTCCGGCCCTAACATATAAACCACGCGCTGGCCGCAGCCTTCCAGCCCGATGCAGTAAAGCTCGCCGTGGCGCGTGGTTTCAATGTCCAGCGACACCCACTTCAGCGGCGGGCGATAGTCCGGGTTAGGTTTAAGCCGCGCCTGCGTCAGGCTGCCGCCGACCTGCTGGCCGCTGAACCACACCGGCGCGGTGATAAAACGCTCCATCAGGAAACGATCGGGCGGGCGGATATCCGCTTCATAAACCATCACGCCGTTTTCGCGCAGCAGCTTCTCCAGCTTTTGCAGCTGCCGATACTGTTTGCAGTAAAGCCCGGCGACCGGACGCTGGCGGAAGTCCTTCAGCGTCAGCGGCGTCAGCCGAATATCTTTTTCGGCACGCAGCAGGGTTTCCGCCTGCGCCAGCTGCTGCTGCGGAATAAAGGCGACCGACTCCTGCGGCGGCAGCACGATCCGCTGCGGGCCGTCGTCCGTGGCCAGCCACAGCACGATCTCCGTGCCGCTGGGCGTATCCCGCCAGTGTCGGGTCAGCAGAAAGCCTGCGCGCGCGTCGTTCACCTGAACCTCCTGAGCGGCTGGGAATGGAATACGGGGCTGTTCACCGCCATGCGGGCCTATAATAGCATGTTTATTTATACAGTTCTTACTTCGCCAGCGCCGCTCACCGGCAAGCGCTTTTCTTCTTTACCTGAAAAGAAGAAATATCCGCATTCCCATACAAAACAGCGCTTGACGGATCCCGGACGGGCCAGGACAATCCGGCTTTCCAATAAACAGAATGTGAAATCTATGGAAGCCTGGCTGGAACACCTTATAACTCAATCAGTTGCCTGGTCTTTACTGGCAGTAGGCCTGGTCGCTTTTTTCGAGTCGCTGGCGCTGGTTGGGCTGCTGCTGCCGGGCACCGTGCTGATGGCCTCGCTGGGCGCACTGGTCGGCAGCGGACAAATCAGTCTCTATCCGGCCTGGGGCGTGGGGATTATCGGCTGCCTGCTGGGCGACTGGATCTCCTACTTTATCGGCTGGCAGTTCAAAGGGCCGCTGCACCGCTGGTCATTTATTAAAAAGCATCAGCCGCTGATGGATAAAACCGAACACGCGCTGCATCAGCACAGCATGTTTACCATTATTATCGGCCGCTTTATCGGCCCGACGCGGCCGCTGATCCCGCTGGTGGCGGGGATGCTGGAGCTGCCGGTAAAGAAGTTTATCCCGCCTAATTTAATCGGCTGCGTGCTGTGGCCGCCTCTGTACCTGCTGCCAGGCATCCTGGCTGGCGTGGCGATTGACGTGCCGAAGGACGCCAGCAGCAGCCTGTTTAAATGGCTGCTGCTGGCGGTAGCGCTGCTGGTGTGGCTGGGCGGCTGGCTGGGCTGGCGCTGGCTGCGCGCCAAAAAACAACATGACTGGGCGACGGCCTATTTGCCGGAGAGCCGCCTGCGCTGGCTCGCGCCGCTGATGATGGCGGCGGGCGTCGCCAGCTTCGTGGCGATCCAGTTCCATCCGATGATGCCCATCTTCCGCCATCTGCTGTGGCAGGTGTTTATCGGCTAGTTCGCCAACCATGCCACGAGATCCGCCGTGAAACGTGACGGATTCGCTGATATTAACGCGATCCATCTTCATGCGGTTGCCCGGTGCGGTTTCGGCCGGGTAGCAAAATGAGATGCCAGGCAGTAGCTTCACAAAAGGAAGGCATAAAGAGCAGCGCGACATGTGGCGCGTTGAAGAACGAGTGGTTATGGGCCGCTGCCCGCTGACGACCTTCTTTTTACCGTTTCGCTGAATGACAGCACGCGTCCTTCAGACGCAGCGGATAGAACCTGATTATTCATGGCACTTCTCCTTATGAAGTGCTCCCTGCGCCAGCGGGGATAGACCGGTTAGCGCCCTGAATGCCAATCACAGCCCCGGGTGTTCCCCGCGCCAGCGGGGATAAATCGAAACTGTATATTCAGCCGCTTTTAGATTTGATGTGTTCCCCGCGTGAACGGGGATAAACCGGACGATGGGCGGCGATATAGCCCGTGGGTTGTGGGTTTATCAGTCAGGCAGTAAGATTTACCTACTACGCATCTTTGTTAAAAAAACGCCCCCCACAGAGATTGCGTTATTTCTTGTCGTTAGTGAGTTATCCGTCTGCTACAAATGAGCTACGCAGCCCCAAGCGATTGAGGCTGAAAAATGGACAAATTTTTCTTTGCTTTTGTTGTCCTGCTTGCAGTACTGAAATCTTTCGGAGGAGATACGCCAGCGATTAACATCCACGCGGACAACTTCCTTAATATTTCAGTCACTAGCAGCAAGTAACCCATACAGAGGTCGGAATTATCCGGCCTTCTGTAAAATTCTATAGCGGCATATTATCGCCGGTCTGCCTTTTCGGCGATCAGATAAGTCAGTCCATAAACCACAAGGCCAGCGATCAAAACCAATAAGGGGTTAATGACGCGCATCGCCCCTTCGCTGAGTGTTGCGGCCAGAAAAATACCTATAACGACGGCCATAAGCACCAGACCGCCAGAAATCTCGGCTATCAACTTGCGAACCAGCCTAATAATTTTCGATAGCATTAATAAATTCCTGTGAGGCTGTCGGATTTTTGCGCAGCGTTTCGCCCATCTTGATGTAGTTTTGCAACGGCTCTTCAAAGAAAAAATAGAGCATATCGTAATCTTTAACCCGCAATTTTTGCCACAGCTGGGGGTTTTGCATGTGTAAACGCCTGGACGACTCACAGGCCCGCGAGATCACCCCCTGAGCCACCATGCCGCCGGTCATGGTTCCCGTCAGTCCCCGCAAGGCAATCCGGGAAATAAAAGACAGCATCACGCCGCTGACCACTTTTGATCCCAGATAAGAAGAGAGCGCAAGCTGGGTCGTTGTTCGGCTGGTCATCGAGGTGGCACCGCCGATCAGTTTGTCGTACACCTTCTTTAACGCCGGTTCTGGCAAATTTTTTAGCGAGTCGTCAATGATGATTTTTGCGATCTGGGTTATTTCGTTTCTGTCCCTGAAAGCATTCCTGATAGCCCGCCCCACGCGAATATCGTCCTACATGTTGCGGTACTGTATGCGGCGGCCACCGTCGGAAAGGTTCAGATCCTGGAAGGTGCGTTCAAGCCCCAGATAAAAATCCATTGGTACCGATATAACGCCCGACATTATCGACTTGGCCAGCATTGTTGCGTTCATTCCCTTTCTCCTTTTGGGGGCTGTGATCCAGATTTGTTTAAATATGATACATATTAAAAATACTGAACCACAAGGACAAGGTTTGCTCGTCGGTTTGAGGCCGCGCTCTTACTGGCTTAACAGGTGATCCTGATTTTTTATCTATATCTATATAGTCAGAAAAATTGGGAGCATTTTCAGGCTTCAATGTCTGCGGCTGTTTCAGGGCAAAGAACGTTTGGCCATCCTGCGCACGCTGTGCCAGCACATCGGCAACGAATGAGTAAGATTCCGGAATAACTGACCATACCCAGTTCATGCGTGTTCCCCGCGCCAGCGGGGATAAACCGTCCTGTCCGGTAATCAGACGGCGCACCGACTCGTGTTCCCCGCGTGAGCGGGGATAAACCGTCCACGTAATTGCGTGGTAACTCCAGCCGGGCGTGTTCCCCTCGCCAGCGGGGATAAACCGGCCTTAATTTCTGTCTGTGCCGTCTGGCTCTGGTGTTCCCCGCTCATGTGAACACACTTTTCCAATTTGCTACTAACAGGCATGGCGAGGTTTGTCCCCAAAAATACGGAAGAAGGTTGCTTACGGCTGCGATAATACAACTTATATGCGCGAAAGGGCTGACACCACGCGGAGCAGACGACATTCCAAACTCTTCTTCCGGTAGAATACAATCCCAGGCCCGGCTAATGCCGCCGTGCTGAAGTATTAAACGGATCATATATGAGGCAATACAGAACGCGCGACTTTCTGCCGTTCAAGCCTGCGCCATGTCGCTTTTGCTTAGTGGTTTACTAAATTTTTCCGCACGGACAAAGGCGATGGCGTGCCCATAAGTACGCAGATCAATCCAAGGCCGTCGGTGCCGAAACCGATAGCGTTAGGGAGTGCTCACGGGCGCGTAAATTAACCGACTCATTTTCCGGAGAACGCAACGCGTCAAAAGAGTCGCTTTCAGAGCATTTTACCATGTTAAAAGCGCTGTCAAAAAAAAAACTAAGATATTCTAGACGACCGGTCTAATCAGGTGTAAGGTTAGTTCATGAACACAGCGACGCATAAACACAAAGACGATGTCCGCGAGCATATCCTCGCCACCGGACAGCGCATCATGGCGGGCAGAGGCTATTCGGCCGTCGGGCTGAACGAAATCCTGACCGAAGCGGGCGTGCCTAAAGGCTCCTTCTATCACTATTTCGGCTCCAAGGATGCCTTTGCTGTCGCCATGCTGGAAAGCTATTTTGCCGACTACCTGGCCGGGCTTGACCACACGATGAGCCAGCCCGGTGCCAATATGGCGCAGCGGCTGATGCACTACTGGCAGCAGTGGCAGGATACACAGTCATTCCAGGACTGTCAGGGCAAATGCCTGGCGGTAAAGCTGGGGGCGGAAGTGGCCGACCTGTCGGAAAATATGCGACTTGCGCTGGAAAAAGGCACTTCGCAAATTGTGGCGCGGCTGGCTGAAGCCATTGAGGCTGGCGCAAAGGAAGGGTCACTGCGGATTATCGACGAGCCAGGCCGGGTCGCAGAAAGTCTTTACCAGCTCTGGCTGGGCGCGAGCGTGATGGTGAAAATCGTTCGCCACGAAGGGCCGTTTGCCTCAGCCATGCTGTTAACCCGGCATACGCTGGGCCTGGCAGGCTGAAGCGCCGTTTGCCTCAGCGGTCCGGCAAATGCGTGGCCTGGCAGGCCAAAGCGCCGCTAAGCCAGGCGGATAGTTTTATTACAGGTTTACGATCGACAGGGCCAGCAGGCTGGCCTGTTTTTTTACCCCGAGATTAGACGACTGGTCTACTATATATTAATGCCACCATGCGGAGAGACACGATGAAAGTTTTAATGGTTCTGACCTCACACGATCGACTGGGCGACACCGGCCGTAAAACCGGTTTCTGGCTGGAAGAGCTGGCCGCGCCTTATTATGCCTTTAAAGATGCGGGCGCCGAAGTAACTCTGGCTTCGCCGGCCGGCGGCAATCCGCCGCTGGATCCGAAAAGCAACGAGCCGGATTTTCAGACGGAGATGACGCATCGCTTTGAGGCTGACGCCGACGCTGTTGCGCAGCTTGCCGCTACCGTGCGTCTGGACACGATTTCCCAGGCCGATTACGACACGGTATTTTATCCGGGCGGCCACGGCCCGCTGTGGGATCTGGCTGAGGACAAGCATTCCATCGCCCTGATTGAATCTTTCCTCGCCGCAGAAAAACCGGTAGCGCTGGTTTGTCATGCGCCTGGCGTGCTGCGCCATGTGAAAACGCCGGCGGGCCGTCCGCTGGTGGAAGGGAAAAAGGTCACGGGCTTCGCCAACAGCGAAGAAGAAGGCGTCGGCCTGACCAACGTGGTGCCTTTCCTGGTAGAGGATGAGCTGGTGGCGCAGGGCGGCATCTACTCTAAGGGCGCCGACTGGGGCTCTTACGTGGTTCAGGATGGATTGTTAATTACCGGCCAGAACCCTGGCTCCTCAGCGGCAACAGCCGCGCTGCTTCTCAAACAGTTCGCATAATCATCGCTTTCCTGCGGCGCAATGCCGCAGGATCCCATCGGGCCGCGGCTATTGCAGTAGCGGCATCAGCGCGGCTACCAATTTTTCAGGCGAAACTGGCGGCCCTTCCGGCTGCCAGGCGTTCTGCAATTCCGCTATCTCTATACCGATTAAAGACGAACAGGCGAGCACTTCGCAGCAGGCCGTCAGTTCCGCCAGCGTTAATCCTCCCTCTGACTGATAATCTGTCGGCACCGTGCCCGGGGCCAGCACGTCGCAATCCAGATGCACATAAACCGCACGGCCAGCAACGGCCTTACGCAGGCGATCCGGCAAATCTTCACCGGGCGGAAGGCAGGAAATATTGTGCTGCTCGATCAGGTTCACTTCAAAAGGATCGAGATCGCGCTGGCCGACCAGCACGACCTGTTCCATCCTGATACCGCTGCCCAGGCCGGTGTCCCAAAGGCCCAACGGCCCGGCCAGAGCCAGTCCGCCCAGAAATCCACTGGTGGAAGAAGCCGGCGTATTGAGATCGGCGTGCGCGTCGAACCACACCAGACAAGCGTCGGGATAATGTTGCGCCAGCGCGGGCAGCGTCGCCAGCGACACGGCACAGCGGCTGGTGGCCGCTACGGAAACGGCTCCGGAGGCAAACACGGCGGCAAAATGTTGTTGTACCGCGTGCAAATCGGGCATGGCCGCGTCCAGCTCTTCGCGCCAGCCTGCGCTCAGCGCCGGTTTGGGCGTACCGATAACAGTCGGCCGCTGGCCGAGGCAGGATGCCAGCGCGTTACCAAGGGATTTGGCCGCTGGGATCGCAAGATCGTTATGGTCTCCGGCACGCCCCTGAAAAATAGTACAGACAGTGTGGTTTTCGACCATCAGGCTGCTCCGGTTAATTGCCAGGGAGGATTAAACATAAAACAGCGGGGAATGACGCACAAGATGGCATGATGTTTTACACAAAACCCGGCCGTTTGCCATAAACGCAAGCGGCCAGGTGAATACTTTGCAGACTGAAGATACGAGGCGGTTTTCAGACGAAGAAACGGCGGGCCTAAACAGCCAGCCCGTTGACCCTTAACATAAACAGGTCGCCTTCCCGGATTTCCCTTTTTCTTTCCAGCAGCAAATCGAGATCGTCTCTGACGGTAAGATAAAGTCCGCTTAACGACCTGTATTTCCCGCTGCACAGTTTTTCAATATTGATCAGGCTTTGCGTTTCATCAACGGTATTCCCGGCATCTTTTTCATCATATACCCACTGCAAGGCTTTTCCACGAGCGCTGTTGCTGTCGGTGATGGTATCAATCAGATTCGTTACCATGCCGGTGGAATGAACCAGGCCGGGGTGATAGGCGTAAAGAGAGATATTTTCACGCTTCATTTCAACCGCAAGATTTTCGGTTAATTTAATCACGGCCGCTTTGGTTACGGAATAAGAGGTACAATAAGGCCAGCGGTAAACCCCGGCATTACTGACGATATTAATAATAATCCCACGCTTTTTCACACGCATTGGCTTTAGCGCCTCATGCGTGCAATAAGAAAGGCCAAGCAGGTTAATATTGATGGCCTCAAACCAGTCGTCCAGTTCGATATCGGCAAATTTATCTACCGGCCCCCAGACGCCGGCGTTGTTGATCACAACATCAATATGACCAAACTTGTCGGCTATGCTGGCAAAGCAGGCGGCAACCGCGACCCGATCGGTAACGTCGCACTGGAGGCAGTGAACGGCACCGCCAAACTCCTCTTCAAGTTCGGCCAGTCTTTGCGCATCTCTGCCGGTAATAATAACCCGATGATCTTTCGCCAGCGCTCTGGCATAGGACAGGCCAAGCCCTTTAGACCCACCGGTGATTAATATCGTCTTTTTTTGCGCATCAATCATTGCCTGTTTTCCTTTAATAAAATAGATTTCTGGTCATGCTTGCTATATCGCATTAGTAACATATCTTTATGTAACTTACATGACATTCATCATTCATTTTATTTATGGCAGGATAATAGGTTGTTTCTGAGTTGAATTAACAGATGAATAAGGTGATTATTCCTGTGCGTTAATATATGTCAATAAAAAGGAAAATATTTAATAAGTAAATAAAGCCGTCTGGCCCTGTTGATATCAATATATCTGTGCCGTTGCAGGAAAGATGACTTAGTTAGCAGTACCAGTTTAATGTGGACTGTAGCTATGCCAGCGAATGCTTACGACGTGGCTCGGCTTAAGGCAGAGAGGCCCGGTATGTAAACCAGGCGCCGCCGTCGTTACCGCAGGCTAATGCCTAATATGGCCGCCTCTTTGACCTCACCGTTAAGCAAGGCAGAAGTGCTGCCGTCCCAGAAAATCCGGCCATCGACCACCAGGGCGCTGCGCGGCGTGATGCGCGCCGCATCCTCAATACTGTGCGACACCATCAGCAGCGTCATCTTTCTTTCCCGACAAACTTCATCCGTCAACGCCAGCATCTCTTTACGCAGCGCCGGATCCAGCGCCGAGAACGGTTCGTCCAGCAGCAGGATCGGCTGCTGGCGCACCAGGCAACGGGCCAGCGCGGCGCGCTGACGCTGCCCGCCGGAAAGCTCGCCCGGCAGACGGGTCAGATAGTCTTCCAGACCGACCCTCTCCGCAATCGTCTGTAAGCTTCGCTGCTGTTCCGCCGTCAGCCGCAGCCCCGGATGCAGCCCCAACCCGATATTTTGCGCCACGGTAAGATGGGGAAACAGGTTATTTTCCTGAAACAGCATGGAAACCGGCCGCCTGGCCGGCGGCGTAGCGCGATGATCTTCGCCGTTCAGCCGCAGTTCGCCACTGTCGGCGGTAAGAAAACCCGCTACCAGGCTCAGCAGGGTGCTTTTACCTGCGCCGCTGGGGCCAAGTATCGCCAGGCGCTCCCCGGCCTGCATCGACAGGGAAAAGCGCATCGGCAGATGCTGGTAGATCCAGGTAAGGTTAGTCAACGTCAGCATGGCGTCCCGGCAGTTTTTCAATCAGGGTAAACAAAAGAAAGCAGAGCAGCAGCAGCAGCAGCGCAGTCACCGCGCCATCTTCGCTACGATAGGCGCCCATCTGCTGGTAAAGCCAGAACGGCAGGGTGCGGAAATCTTCGTTGCCGAACAGCGCCACCACGCCGAAATCGCCGACCGACAGCACGCTGGCAAACGCCAGCGCCTGCGCCAGCGGCCGTTTTAACGCGCGCAGCTCGATCAGCCGCAGACGGTTCAGCCCGCGAATATCCAGCGCCAGACAAAGGCGGCTGTAGCGCTCGGCGATATCGCGCAAAGGATTTTCCAGCACTTTCATCGCGTAGGGCACGGCCATCAGCGCATTGGTAAAGATAACAATGCCGTCCGCAGACTGCGGCAGACCGAGGGTATCGTTCAGCAACAGGAAAAAACCGGTCGCCAGCACGATCCCCGGCATCGCCAGGATCAGCATTCCGCTCAGCTCCATCAGCTGGCCCGCGAAAGGCTGCTGGCGCAGGCGCAGCTCGCGGCTGCTCCACAGCAGCATCGTGGTCAGCAGCACGCAGAGCACGCCGGCGCCCAGGGCGATGCGTAGCGAGGTAAAGGTCGCCTGCCAGAGCGCGGGCTGTTGCAGGACGCTAAACAGGTTGCTGTTCAGGCCGCTGGCAATCACGGCCAACAGCGGCGGCGCGATCAGCAGCAGCAGCAGCAACAGCAGTACGCCGTCCAGCAGCTTCGCGCCCGGCGCTTCCTGCTTATCCCGCCAGCCTTGCAGATGAGTGGTGCCTGACGGCAGCGCTTTACTCAGCCGCTGGCTCAGCAACACCAGGCTCAGGCAGCAGATCATTTGCAGCAGCGCCAGTAAGGCGGCGCGGCCGGGATCGTAATCAAAATTCAGCGCCTGAAAAATCGCCAGCTCGATAGTGGTGGCCTTAGGGCCGCCGCCCAGCGCCAGCACGGTGGCGAAGCTGGCGAAGCAGAGCATAAAGATCAGCGAGCCGACCGGCAGCAGCTGGCGCCGCAGCCAGGGCCACTCAACCAGGCGAAACTGATGCCAGCCCGTGACGCCCAGCTGCGCGGCCAGCTGGCGCTGTTCGGTGGGGATTTGCTCCAGCGTTTGCAGTAGCAGCCTGGCGGCCAGCGGCAGGTTAAAAAAGACGTGCGCCAACAAAATGCCCTGCAAACCATAAGGCGTAAAGTGATAGTCCACGCCCAGCCAGGCGCACAGCGACGCCAGCCATCCCGTACGCCCGTAAACGCTGAGGATACCGAATACCGCCACCAGCACCGGCAGCACCAGCGTCATCGCGCAAAGGCGCAGCACGAGTTGCCTGCCCGGAAAGCGGCGGCGATACAACGCCCGCGCCAGCGGCACGGCGGGCGTCAGCGCCAGCAAAGCGGAGAGAAACGCCTGCCAGAAGGAAAAGCGGAGGACGTGCCACAGATAGCTGTCTTCCCAAAGCGCGCGGGCGCTGACCGGCGCGTTGCGCCCCAGCGCGATAAAGGCGAGCAGCGCCACGGCGACCAGCAGCGTGGCGGCCAGGCAGCCAGGAACGAGGCTGCCTGAAGGCTGATAGCTGGCTAGCGGCTGACGGCGCGTTGCCATTCGCTGATCCATTGGCTGCGATGGCTGGCAACGTTCTGCGACGAATATTGCAGCGTGGTTTTCGGCAGGGTCAGCGTGTCAAAGCCTGCCGGCAGCTTGCCCGCCACGGCGGGATACATCCAGTTGCCCTGCGGAATGGTCTGCTGGAAAGGCTGAGCCAGTATAAACTGCATAAACTTCTGCGCCAGCTGCGGCTGTTTACTGGTTTTAAGCTGCCCGGCGACTTCCACCTGGAGGTAATGACCTTCACTAAAGTCGGCAGCGGCATACTGCGTTTTTTTCTCGGCAATCAAATGATAAGCGGGTGAGGTGGTGTAGCTCAGCACCATGTCGGCTTCGCCCTTCAGAAACAGGCCGTAAGCCTCGCTCCAGCCTTTGGTCACGGTCACGGTTTTCTGCGCCAGCTTCTGCCAGGCGGCGGGCGCGTTATCGCCATAGACTTTCTGCATCCACAGCAGCAGGCCCAGTCCCGGCGTGCTGGTGCGCGGATCTTCGTAGATAATTTTCAGCGGCTGGCTGCCCTCGACCAGCTCTTTCAGGCTTTTGGGCGGGTTTTGCAGTTTAGTTTTGTCATAGACAAAGGCGAACCAGCCGTAATCGTAGGGAACGAAAGTGCTGTTTGACCAGCCGCCCGGCACGGTGACGCTGCGCGTATCGACGCCGCTGGCGGCAAACAGGCCGGTTTTTTCCGCCGCGTCCAGCAGGTTGTTATCCAGCCCCAGCACCACGTCGGCGCGGCTGTTTTTCCCTTCCATACGCAGGCGGTTCAGCAGCGCGACGCCGTCGGGCAGGGCGACATAGCGCAGCTCGCAGCCGCAGTCGGCCTCAAAAGCCTTTTTAATGGCCGGACCGGGTCCCCATTCGGAAGAGAAAGAGTCATAGGTATAGACCGTCAGCGCGGGTTTGGCGGCAACGGCGGAAAGCGAGCAGAGCAGCAGCAGAGGCAGGATTTTTTTTAGCACCTGGAGTTCCTTGAGGGTCAGGCGACGCGCGATCTGAGCAGGTGAAGCACTCTCAAATCCCTACGCCGGTATTAGCCGGGTCAGGTTCGACGGGTTTATCTCAGCGTCGGCCAATGCCGCGCACCCCGTTGAGAACGGCTTATTCTAATGATTTCTACAGGGTAGCGAAAGCATCATGATTCGGGCGGTGCAAACCATGCGGACTTGAAGTCAAACCAGCCCAGCGTATTCATGCGCACCCCGCGCATACTGCGTTCGCCTTCCAGCAGCAGCCAGTGATGGAAAAGCGGATGAAAGTAGCAGTCGGCGATCAGCTGCCTGCTCCAGTCGGCCAGCGGCAGCTGCTGTTCGCGCCAGCGCTGCGCATCCTGCTGCCAGTCAATCGGCACGCAGTGTTGCAGCAGCGGGATCTCATACAGCAGGGCAAACAGCGAAAACTCAAGCGGCAGCGTAAAGTTAGCGCTGCCCAGCCAGATGTCGCTTTCCGCCTCGCCCTGATGCCAGCTGGCGTAATCGACCTGCTTCGTAACCAGCGTCACCCCTTGCGCAGCCAGCAGCGGCTGGAGCAAATTAGCAATAGCCTGATGCTCAAGATGATCGCCATACCAGGTCAGCGTAAGCGAGGTCAGGCCCGTCGGCTTTTCCGGCGCGTCCAGATCGCGTCGATGATGCCAGCGCGGCAGCAGCCCGTAGGCCGGAAACCAGTAGCGCTGATAGCCCGCTCCGGCGCGGTTCAGCAGCGCTATCGGGTTGGCGATGGCGCTGACCCAGCGACGGATCTGCTCGTCCCGTCCCAGCGGCGAACGCTGGTCGAACAGCAGAAAATAGCAGCCTTCTTCAAGGCGGCTCTCTTCCGATTTTTCATCCAGGCTGCCGCCTTCCAGCCTGACGCCGGAATAGACCAGCTCCTCGCTGATTTCCGGTAATACCCAGATGTTGACCTCATCAAGCAGCGCGCGGTAGCCGAAATAGGCGTCGAAGGCTTCGATCTTAAGCTGGCTCTGCTGATTACGCACCACGGCATAGGGCCCGGTGCCGACGGGCTGACGGCTGAAATCGGGCAGAAAAGGCCACTCTTTCGGCACGATCAGCGCGCCGACGCCCGCCAGCAGCCACGGCAGCCAGCGGTCGGGCTGGTGCAGATGAATATCCAGCGTCCAGGGCGTGGAAGAATGAATACGGACGATATTGGCGAAAAGCGGCTGCGTCCGCGCGCGTTCCAGCGTGGCGATCACATCCGCCATCTCCAGCTCGCGTCCGTGATGGAAATGCACCGCAGGGCGTAAATAGAAGCGCCAGTGCAGCGAAGAAACCGACTGCCAGTGGTGGGCGATATCCGGCTCGATTTCCCCGTTTTCCTCATTTATGCGCGTCAGGCCGCTGAAGATCTGCCGGGCCAGATGCGTTTCCGAACGACGCAACGCGGTGGCGGGATTCAGGTTCAGCAGCGAGCGATAATAGAGCACCCGCAGGATATGTTTTCCCTGGCGAAAGCTGCGGCCGAGATGAGAGAGCAGCATCTGCCGCACGGTATTTTTATCGCCGACCAGCTGCACCAGCTGATCGATGCGATCCTGCTCCAGCAGGTCTTCCGCGCGCTGCTGCTGAAGCGCCAGGCCCGTATAGTGAAACGTCAGCTTCGAGCGCTTGCCGCGCCCGGCTTCTGCCTGCCAGGTTAGCCAGCCCGCCTGCTGCATGGCGCCAAGCAGGTTACGCATATGGCGACGCGAACAGCTAAGCTGGAGCGCCAGCTGGTCGAGCGTGGTTTCCTGCGGCTGGCCCTCGCAGCTCTGCCAGAGCCGGATAAACTGCTGCTGTAAACGCGTTGATTGCATAAAAGGGGAACTCTTGCTGAAAAGTCGCCTGTTTTTCTTGCCCTATATTAAGGCAATACTGGTTAGCGATGAAAGTGCGGGAGGCATTCTTTTGAATGGCGCGCTTTCAAGACTTTATATCTGAGTAAGGTGTGCTTTCACCAGCCAGCAGGCGTCTTGCCCGCTGGCTTTTTTCATTTCCCGTTTTCTTCTATGCTTGCTGTTTGCGCCCGCGTGCGGGCCTCTTTATTTGCAAGGGATGTGGTATGAAATCGTTGCTTACGCGTCAACGTCGTATTAACCCGGTTTACCTCGCTTTTATGGCTGTCTCTTTTATGGTGGGTATCGCGGGGGCGCTACAGGCGCCAACGCTGAGCCTGTTTCTGACGCGCGAAGTGGGCGAGCGGCCATTCTGGGTGGGGCTGTTTTATACCGTGAACGCAATTGCCGGTATTGCGGTCAGCCTGCTGCTGGCGAAACGATCGGACAACCGTGGCGATCGACGTATGCTGATCCTCTTTTGCTGTCTGATGGCGACAGGCAACGCGCTGCTGTTCGCTTTTAACCGCGATTATCTGACGCTAATCACTTTTGGCGTGCTGCTGTCGGCGCTGGCCAGCGTCGCCATGCCGCAAATTTTTGCGCTGGCGCGCGAGTATGCGGACAGCTCTGCGCGTGAAGTCGTGATGTTCAGTTCGGTAATGCGCGCCCAGCTTTCGCTGGCGTGGGTGATTGGCCCGCCGCTCTCTTTCGCGCTGGCGTTGAACTACGGCTTTACCACCATGTTTTCCGTTGCCGCCGCGCTGTTTGTGCTCTGCATCGCGCTGATCTGGTTTGCGCTGCCTTCTGTACCACGGGTGGAACAGTCGCCGGAGGTGGTTATCACGCAAATCAGCGCGTGGAAAAACAGAGACGTGCGGCTGCTGTTTATCGCCTCGCTGCTGATGTGGACCTGCAACACCATGTATATCATTGATATGCCGCTTTATATCAGCAGCGTGCTGGGCCTGCCGGACAGGCTGGCGGGCCTGCTGATGGGCGTGGCGGCGGGCCTGGAGATCCCGGCGATGCTGCTGGCCGGGCACTATGTTAAGCGCTTCGGCAAGCGCAATATGATGCTGTTTGCCGTGGCGGCGGGCGTGCTGTTTTATCTGGGGCTGGTGCTGTTTCACTCGCGTGCGGCGCTGCTGGCGCTACAGATTTTCAACGCTATTTTTATCGGCATCATCGCCGGGATTGGCATGCTCTATTTTCAGGATCTGATGCCCGGCAGACCGGGTGCGGCCACCACGCTTTTTACCAACAGCATTTCGACCGGCGTGATCCTGGCGGGCGTGTTGCAGGGCGCGCTGGCAGAAACGTTCGGCCACTATTCGGTTTACTGGGGCGCGCTGATCCTCGCCGTCGCGGCGTTGGCGATGTCGGCTAAGGTGAAGGATGTTTGAGTGGAGGGAAGCGGCCCGCTCGGGCCGCTTTTAAACCGACTGAAGCTAGCGCAAGAACGCTGGCTGCCGCCGTTCGTACTCGCTGATGCTGGCTTCGTGCTGCAGCGTCAGGCCAATACTATCCAGCCCGTTCAGCAGGCAGTGACGACGGAAAGGATCGATGCTGAAAGCGTAACGCTTGTCGCCTGCCACCACTTCCTGCCTGTCCAAATCCACGGTAAAGCTGACGCCCGGCTCGGCGGCGACCCGTTGAAACAGCGCATCCATTTCGGCTTCGCTTAACGTCACCAGCAGCAGCTGATTATTAAACGCGTTATTGGCAAAAATATCGGCGAAATCACTGCCGATAATCGCCTGGATACCGTAGTCGGTCAGCGCCCAGGGCGCGTGTTCGCGCGAAGATCCACAGCCGAAGTTCTCCCTCGTCAGCATAATGCTGGCGCCGCGAAAGGCCGGTTTATTCAGGATAAAGTCAGGGTCAGGGATCTGACCTTCCGCATCCTTGTAGCGCCAGTCGTAAAACAGGTTGCGGCCAAAACCGGTGCGCGTCACCATCTGTAAAAACTGCTTCGGGATAATGGCGTCGGTGTCGACGTTGGCGGCGTCCATCGGTACCACCACGCCCGTATGCTGCGTAAATTTTTTCGCCATAGTTACTCCTTATCCAGCTCGCGGATATCGGCAAAGCGACCGGCTACCGCCGCAGCGGCTGCCATCGCCGGGCTGAGCAAATGCGTACGTCCGCCACGGCCCTGACGGCCTTCGAAATTACGGTTGCTGGTTGAGGCGCAGCGCTCGCCCGGACTCAGGCGATCGTTATTCATCGCCAGACACATCGAGCAGCCGGGCAGGCGCCATTCGAAACCGGCAGCCAGAAAGATTTGATCCAGACCTTCCGCTTCGGCCTGTGCTTTGACCGGCCCGGAGCCGGGCACGACGTAAGCCTGCACGCCAGCGGCGATTTTATGTCCTTTGACCACGGAGGCCGCCGCGCGCAGATCCTCAATACGGGAATTGGTGCAGGAGCCGATAAATACCTTATCGATCCGCACGTCAGTCAGCCTGATGCCCGGTTTGAGATCCATATAGGCCAGCGCTTTTTCCGCCGAGGCGCGTTCAATGGGATCGCTGAAGCTGGCGGGATCGGGGATGACGTCGTTGACGGCGATCACCTGGCCGGGATTGGTGCCCCAGGTGACCTGCGGCGCGATCTCACTGGCATTAAGCGTCACGACTTTATCAAAGCGGGCACCGCTATCGGATTTCAGCGTGCGCCAGTAGGCGACTGCCTGTTCCCAGGCCCGATCTTTGGGCGCAAACTGGCGGCCCTTCACATAATTAAACGTGGTCTCATCCGGCGCGACCAGGCCCGCTTTCGCGCCCAGCTCAATCGCCATATTGCACAGCGTCATGCGGCCTTCCATGCTGAGCTGCTCCACGGCCGGGCCGCAGAACTCCACCACGTGCCCGTTGCCGCCGCCGCTGCCGGTTTTACCGATGATCGCCAGCGCGATATCCTTGGCGGTAATGCCCGGCGCCGTCTGCCCCACGACTTCGATCTTCATGGTTTTAGCGCGCGACTGCTTCAGCGTCTGCGTTGCCAGCACGTGTTCGACTTCTGACGTGCCGATGCCAAACGCCAGCGCGCCGAAAGCGCCGTGGGTAGAAGTATGCGAATCGCCGCAGACGATGGTCATACCGGGCAGCGACATGCCCTGTTCAGGCCCGATAACGTGCACAATGCCCTGAAAAGGATGCTTCAGATCGTACAGCCGCACGCCGAATTCTTCGCAGTTTTTGATCAGCATCGACATCTGAATGCGCGCCATCTCGCCGCTGGCGTTGATATCCCGCGTTTGCGTAGAGACGTTGTGATCCATCGTGGCGAAAGTTTTACCCGGCTGACGCACCGGGCGGCCGTGCGCGCGCAGACCGTCAAAAGCCTGCGCCGAGGTCACTTCATGCACCAGGTGCCTGTCGATATAAAGCAGCGGCGTCTCGTCAGGCGCTTCATACACGACATGGGCGTCAAACAGCTTCTCGTATAATGTTTTCATAATCAGGCTTCGCGGATAAATCGGGCGATAACGGAACCCATCTCCTCGGTGCCGACGGCATCGCCGTCGCCAGCCAGGTCGCCGGTACGGTAATTTTCTGCCAGCGCGCGGCTGATGGCCTGCTCAATGGCATCGGCCGCGTCGGCGGCTTGCAGGCTGTAGCGCAGCAGCAGCGCCAGCGACAGGATCTGAGCGACAGGATTGGCAATATTTTTTCCGGCGATATCCGGCGCGGAGCCGCCTGCCGGTTCAAACAGGCCAAAACCCTGTTCGTTAAGGCTGGCGGAAGGCAGCATCCCCATCGAGCCGGTAATCATCGCGCACTCGTCGGAGAGAATATCGCCAAACAGGTTAGAGCAAAGCATAACGTCGAACTGTGAAGGTTCTTTGATCAGCTGCATCGTGGCGTTATCAATATACATATGATGCAGCTCGACATCCGGGTAATCCTGCGCCACTTCCGTTACGATCTGCCGCCATAAAATGGACGATTGCAGCACGTTTGCTTTATCAATCGACGTCACTTTTTTACGGCGCTTGCGGGCAGATTCAAAGGCGATGCGGGCGATGCGTTCGATCTCGAAGCGGTGATAAACCTCGGTATCAAAGGCGCGCTCGTGCTGGCCGCTGCCTTCACGGCCTTTCGGCTGGCCGAAATAGATGCCGCCGGTCAGCTCGCGCACCACCAGAATATCGAAGCCTTTGGCGGCGATATCTGCGCGTAGCGGGCAGAACGCTTCCAGCCCCTGATGCAGGCTGGCCGGCCGCAGGTTGCTGAACAGTCTGAAGTGCTTACGCAACGGCAGCAGCGCGCCGCGCTCCGGCTGCTCCGCTGGCGGCAGGTGTTCCCATTTCGGGCCGCCGACGGAGCCAAACAGGATCGCATCCGCCTGTTCGCAGCCCGCCACGGTGGCTGGCGGCAGCGGCTCGCCGTGACGGTCGATGGCAATGCCGCCGACGTCATACTCGCTGGTGGTGATGCGCAGATCGAAACGCTGACGTACCGCATCCAGCACCTTCGCGGCCTGCGCCATGACTTCCGGCCCGATGCCGTCGCCCGGCAATACGGCAATATGATAAGTCCTTGTCATTATACGGCTTCCTTTTCGTTGGCTTTGCGCTGCAATTCCTGCTCGACCTGACGCGCGCGCCAGATATTGTTCAGGGCGTTGATCATGGCTTTGGCGGAGGATTCCACGATATCCGTCGCCAGGCCCACGCCGTGGAATTTACGGCCGTTATAGTTCACCACGATATCAACCTGGCCCAGCGCGTCTTTGCCATGGCCTTTGGCGGTCAGCTGATATTTCACCAGCTCGATATCAAAGTCGGTAATACGGTTGATCGCCTGGTAAACGGCATCCACCGGCCCGTTGCCCGTCGCGGCTTCGGCGATAGATTCTTCTCCGCAGTTCAGCTTGACCGAAGCGGTTGCCATCACGCTGGAGCCGGACTGCACGCTGAAGTAGTCCAGGCGGAAATGTTCCGGCTCTTCGTTCTGCTTGTTAATAAAGGCCAGCGCTTCCAGATCGTAATCGAACACCTGGCCCTTTTTATCGGCCAGCTTCAGGAAGGCGTCGTACAGGCTGTCCAGATTGTAATCCTGCTCTTTGTAACCCATCTCCTCCATGCGGTGTTTCACGGCCGCACGACCGGAGCGAGAGGTCAGGTTCAGCTGGATTTGGTGCAGGCCGATCGATTCCGGCGTCATAATTTCGTAGTTTTCGCGGTTTTTCAGCACGCCGTCCTGGTGAATACCGGAGGAGTGGGCGAAAGCGCCGCTGCCCACCACGGCTTTATTGGCCGGGATTGGCATATTGCAGATCTGGCTGACCAGCTGGCTGGTGCGGTAGATTTCCTGATGGTGAATATGGGTATGCACGTTCATCAGCTGGCTGCGGGTTTTTATCGCCATGATGGCTTCTTCCAGCGCACAGTTGCCCGCACGCTCGCCCAAACCGTTAATGGTGCCCTCAATCTGGCGCGCGCCAGCCTGCACGGCGGCGATAGAATTGCCGACCGCCATGCCCAAATCGTCATGGGTATGCACTGACAGGATCGCTTTGTCGATATTGGGTACGCGGTTGCGCAGCTGGGTGAAAATGTTGCTGTACTCGCTCGGCAGGGTGTAGCCCACGGTGTCAGGGATATTGATGGTAGTGGCGCCGGCGTTGATGGCAGCTTCCACGACGCGGCACAGATCGTCGATTGGCGTCCGACCGCCGTCTTCGCAGGAAAATTCGACGTCGTCGGTGTAGTTACGCGCATGTTTTACCATGCGCACGGCGCGCTCGATCACTTCCGGCAGCGTGCTGCGCAGCTTGGTGGCGATATGCATGGGCGACGTCGCCAGAAAGGTGTGGATGCGGTAGGCTTCGGCCACGCGCAGCGCTTCGTAAGCCGCATCGATATCTTTTTCCACACAGCGGGCCAGCGCGCAAACACGGCTGTTTTTTACCTGGCGAGCGATAGTCTGCACGGATTCGAAGTCGCCTGGCGAAGAAACCGGAAAACCGACCTCCATCACGTCAACGCCCATACGCTCCAGCGCCAGCGCTATCTGCAATTTCTCTTTCACGCTCAGGCTGGCCTGCAATGCCTGTTCGCCATCACGCAGCGTGGTATCGAAAATAATAACTTGTTGGCTCATCAGATAATTCCTTTCATGTTTGCATCGCTAATGCTACGAGCATAAAAAAACCCGCGCAGTAGCGCGGGTTTTTTAGTTTGCAAGCCTGAATCAGTGATTCATTCCGCCCACAAGTCTACCGCGCATAAATATGCGTTTAGTAGTAGACCAGGTAGGAGGAGGGTACGGATCATTGAGTCAGGCCTCATAAATTTGCTGTTCCTTTATTGATACTTGAAAGCGGGGGGCGATGTCAAGGCGAGTCACAAGGTTATAATTAGCGACGTAAAATCAGCGCAGAGAAATTATTCTGGCTCAGCAAAGGCAGACAGAACAAAAAGGCGTACGGCAGGCCGCCCAGCAGAAAACCATCGAAAAACAAAAGGGAGTGCTGGCGGATTTTAGAAAAAATAGCCTTTTTTATCAGTTTGTTACATAGGTTTTTTTTATAAATAACTTTCACCGGCAATGCCCGGTTAGTTAGCGCATTCTTTTTCAGATAGATCGGGAAGCAGCAGAAAAAACTAAATCCGCCGCGATGTTTGAACAGGTAAACTTTATTCAAAGAAGTTCACTCATTAATAACGAAACGATCACACTGGAAAATAAAGCGCAGTCAGCATAAACCGCTTTTTTCCTGGCGAATAGTTAGTGTAAACGTCGACGCGTTGGCGAAACAGGTAGTGCCTTAATGAGGGCTTTCATTCATCAGTCACGTGCAGGACGTTTGCCTGTCGGGTTTTCTGCGGTTATGGTAAATCTTCACTCAAAGCAAAAATAAAACGGGCATCGCCCTGTACCTGGCCGCTGAAAATATTTTTAGCGGTTGAATAAACACAGGTTTTGAACTTATCGGCAGGCAGGCGTTATTTTCTGCATAAGCGCGTTAAGCACGTCGGTAAATCAGCACCTTAAAGCCTGGAGGCAAAAATGGAGATGTTGTCAGGAGCCGAGATGGTGGTCCGATCGTTAATCGATCAGGGCGTAAAACATGTGTTCGGCTACCCCGGCGGGGCAGTACTGGATATCTATGACGCATTGCAAACCGTGGGCGGCATTGACCACGTGCTGGTGCGCCATGAGCAGGGCGCTGTACATATGGCCGATGGCTACGCACGCGCTACCGGCGAAACCGGCGTGGTGCTGGTCACGTCCGGGCCGGGCGCCACCAACGCTATTACCGGCATTGCCACCGCCTATATGGATTCTATTCCTATGGTCGTGCTCTCCGGGCAGGTTCCTTCCTCCCTTATTGGCTATGACGCCTTCCAGGAGTGCGACATGGTCGGTATTTCGCGGCCGATCGTCAAACACAGCTTTATGGTGAGGCAGGTTGAAGATATCCCCACCGTCGTGAAAAAAGCCTTCTGGCTGGCGGCCAGCGGGCGTCCCGGCCCGGTGGTGATCGACCTGCCAAAAGATATGATGAATCCGGCGAACAAGCTGCCGTATCAGTGGCCGGAATCGGTCAGTATGCGCTCTTACAATCCCACGACGCAGGGGCATCGGGGCCAAATCAAGCGCGCGCTGCAAAGCCTGCTGGCGGCGAAAAAACCCGTTCTCTATGCGGGCGGCGGCGTAATCAATGCCGACTGCGCCAACGAGCTGCGCGAGTTCGCCGAACAACTCAATTTGCCGGTGACCTGCTCGCTGATGGGCCTGGGCGCTTTCCCCGGCACCCATCGCCAGTGTTTAGGCATGTTGGGGATGCACGGCACCTATGAAGCGAATATGACGATGCACAATGCCGACGTTATTTTCGCCGTTGGCGTGCGTTTCGATGACCGCACCACCAATAATTTAATGAAGTATTGTCCGAACGCGACGGTGCTGCATATTGATATTGATCCCGCGACTATCTCCAAAACCGTGCCGGCAGATGTGCCTATCGTCGGCGATGCCCGCGATGTGCTGAAGCAGATGCTGGAGATGCTAAAACAGCACAGCGAGCAGGATTGCGACAGCCTGCGCGACTGGTGGCAGAGCATCGAACAGTGGCGAGCACGTCAGTGTCTGGCGTTCGATCGCAGCAGCGAGAAAATCAAACCGCAGGCGGTAATCGAAACGATCTGGCGTCTGACCAACGGCGACGCCTACGTGACCTCCGACGTGGGGCAGCATCAGATGTTCGCCGCGCTTTATTACCCCTTTGACAAGCCGCGCCGCTGGATCAACTCGGGCGGTCTGGGCACGATGGGCTTCGGCCTGCCTGCCGCGCTGGGCGTCAAGCTGGCGCTGCCGGAGGAAACCGTGGTTTGCGTCACGGGCGACGGCAGTATTCAGATGAATATTCAGGAGCTGTCGACCGCGCTGCAATATAATCTGCCGGTGCTGGTGCTGAGCCTTAACAATCGCTATCTGGGCATGGTGAAGCAGTGGCAGGATATGATCTATTCGGGACGGCATTCGCAATCCTATATGGAGTCGCTGCCCGATTTTATCAGGCTGGCGGAGGCTTACGGCCATGTCGGCATCGGCATTAATCATCCGCATGAGCTGGAAGAAAAACTGAGCCAGGCGCTGGTAGAGCTGCGTAAAGGCCGCCTGGTGTTTGTGGACGTTAACGTTGACGGCAGCGAGCACGTTTACCCGATGCAGATCCGCGGCGGCGGAATGGACGAAATGTGGCTGAGCAAAACGGAGAGGACATAATTATGCGTCGTGTTTTATCGGTACTGCTGGAAAACGAATCCGGCGCATTATCGCGGGTAGTGGGGCTTTTTTCTCAGCGCGGCTACAACATCGAAAGCCTGACCGTCGCGCCTACTGACGATCCGACGCTGTCGCGGATGACTATTCAGACCGTGGGCGACGAGAAGGTGCTGGAGCAGATTGAAAAGCAGCTGCACAAGCTGGTGGACGTGCTGCGCGTCACGGAGCTGGGCCAGGGCGCGTTTGTCGAGCGCGAGATCATGCTGGTGAAAATCCAGGCGACCGGCTACGGGCGTGAAGAGGTTAAGCGTAGCGCGGAAATCTTCCGTGGGCAGATCGTCGACGTGACGCCTTCGCTTTATACGGTTCAGCTGGCGGGCACCAGCGACAAGCTGGACGCTTTTTTAAGCACCGTTCGTGAAGTGGCGGAAATCGTTGAGGTTGCACGTTCAGGCGTTGTCGGCGTTGCGCGCGGCGAGCGAATTATGCGCTGATTGCCCCGCGTGATAATTGCGAAAAGCTTCTAACCCGGCGTAATGCCGGGTTTTTTTATTTTTGCCAGAAAGCTCCCGACTGGGGCTAAAAGAGGTTGCTGGCGCAGCCGTTAGATGTAAGATTATCTTATCCTTAGCCGCGACATGGCTATTTTTTCTGCGCCGTCATGGTGCCTGAAGCGTGGAGTTATTGTGAAACTGGATGAAATTGCGCGTCTTGCTGGTGTATCGCGCACGACGGCCAGCTACGTTATAAACGGAAAAGCCCGGCAGTATCGTGTCAGCGACAAGACCGTAGAAAAAGTCATGGCGGTGGTTCGCGAGCATAATTATCACCCTAATGCGGTCGCCGCAGGTTTAAGGGCAGGGCGTACCCGCTCGATAGGCCTGGTTATTCCCGATTTAGAGAATACCAGCTATACGCGGATCGCGAATTATCTGGAGCGCCAGGCCCGTCAGCGCGGCTATCAGCTGCTGATCGCCTGCTCCGAAGATCAGCCGGATAACGAAATGCGCTGCGTGGAACACCTGTTACAGCGCAAGGTAGACGCGATTATCGTTTCGACCTCCCTGCCGCCGGAACACCCTTTTTACCAGCGCTGGATTAACGATCCGCTGCCGATCGTAGCGCTGGATCGCGCACTGGATCGCGAACACTTCACCAGCGTCGTCGGCGCCGATCAGGATGATGCCGAGATGCTGGCGGCCGAACTGCGCAAGCAGCCGGCTGAATCCATTCTTTACCTCGGCGCGCTGCCGGAGCTGTCCGTCAGCTTCCTGCGTGAAATGGGCTTTCGCCAGGCGTGGCAGGGCGACGAGCGCCATATCGACTATATCTATGCCAACAGCTTTGAGCGCACGGCGGCGGCGGCGCTGTTTGAAACCTGGCTGGAAACGCACGCCATGCCCGATGCGCTGTTTACCACCTCTTTTGGTCTGCTGCAGGGCGTGATGGACGTGGCGCTGAAGCGGGAAGGGCGGATGCCGACCGATTTATCAATAGCCACCTTCGGCGATCATGAGCTGCTGGATTTTCTGGATTGTCCGGTACTGGCGGTAGGTCAGCGTCATCGCGACGTGGCCGAGCGGGTGCTGGAACTGGTGCTGGCCAGCCTGGACGAGCCGCGTAAGCCAAAACCCGGCCTGACGCGTATCCGTCGCAATCTTTACCGGCGTGGACGCCTGAGCCGTAAAGGAAGTTAATCAGTTGCTAAAAGGGTGTCTTTTATTGGCACCTTTTATTTTTCTGGTTTCGCGACTTTTCGCGCGGTGCCGGATGCCCAAATAAGACCGGTGCGTTTTTGGTTTGTCGTTAGCGTAAATAAAAGTAAAGATAAAGTTTCAAATGATTTTAACTTTCCGAAAATGCACGCTTATTAAAACGTTAGCGACACGCCTTCGCTGCCGCATCAGGCAGAACGGCACTATCAGGCCATTTTCTTAGGAAATTCCTTAAAATACCGGTCAACGGCTAAAGTTGGCGGCCGGAATTTTACGGGTAACGGCTGGTATATTTTTGAACAACTCAGACTTTCTCATCAATTTCCCGTCACTATTCATTAGTTTAATTTTCGATAGCGCGCTAAAGGCGCTTCTTTTTTAACTCTTTGCTGTTTTTTCTGGAAAAGAAATAATTCTTCAGGGCCTGCGCTGTCGCTTGACAATGATTTCCTCCGCTCCGTACACTCCTCCGGGTGGGAATTTGTGGTGTAAAGTGGGACTTAAGGGTAACCAAAGGGGAAGACTGGCATGTTCCGTGGAGCAACGTTAGTCAATCTCGACGGCAAAGGGCGACTGGCTGTGCCCATGCGCTACCGCGAAACGCTGATCGGGGAATCTCAGGGGCAAATGGTGTGTACTATTGACCTCCATCAGCCATGCCTGCTGCTTTACACCCTGCCTGAATGGGAAATTATTGAACGTAAGCTGGCTCGCTTATCGAGCATGAACCCGGTAGAGCGCCGTATTCAGCGCTTGTTGCTTGGTCATGCCAGCGAATGCCAGATGGATAATGCAGGCCGTTTGCTGATTGCGGGTACGCTCCGTCAGCACGCGAATCTGACCAAAGAAGTGATGCTGGTTGGACAGTTTAACAAGTTTGAGCTGTGGGATGAACAGACCTGGTATCAACAAGTCAGGGAGGATATTGACGCGGAGCAGTCGTCTCAGGAACCGCTATCTGAGCGCTTGCAGGACTTGTCATTATAGCTATGCAGGAAAATTTTAAACATACCACGGTGCTGCTGGACGAGGCGGTCAACGGCCTCAATATCAAACCAGACGGCATCTATATTGATGGCACCTTTGGACGAGGCGGGCATTCCCGACTGATCCTCTCCGCGCTGGGCGAACAGGGGCGTCTGTACGCCATCGACCGCGACCCGCAGGCTATTGCCGCCGCCGCCGCCATTACCGATCCGCGCTTTACCATTATACATGGGCCTTTCTCCGCGCTGGCGGAGTATGTTGACGCGCGCGGGCTGACCGGCCGCATCGACGGCATTTTACTGGATTTGGGCGTCTCTTCGCCGCAGCTGGATGATGCCGAACGCGGCTTCTCTTTTATGCGCGACGGCCCGCTGGATATGCGCATGGATCCGACCAAAGGCTTATCTGCTGCGCAGTGGCTGCTTCAGGCAGAGGAGAGCGATATCGCCTTTGTGCTGAAAACCTTTGGCGAAGAGCGCTTCGCAAAACGCATCGCGCGCGCCATCGTCGAGCGCAACCGCGAGCAGCCAATGACCCGCACCAAAGAGCTGGCGGACGTGATTTATGCCGCTACGCCGGTAAAAGATAAATTCAAGCATCCGGCAACGCGCAGCTTCCAGGCTATCCGTATTTGGGTCAACAGCGAGCTGGAAGAGATTGAAAAAGCGCTGAAAGGCGCGCTTTCCGCGCTGGCGCCGCAGGGCCGCCTGTCGGTGATCAGCTTCCACTCGCTGGAAGACCGTATCGTCAAACGCTTTATGCGCGAACAGAGCCGTGGCCCGCAGGTTCCGGCCGGTATTCCGATGACGGAAGCGCAGCTGAGCAAACTCGGCGGCCGTCAGCTTAAAGCGCTGGGCAAAATGATGCCGGGCGAAGCGGAAGTGGCGGAAAACCCGCGCGCGCGCAGTTCCGTATTACGTATTGCTGAGAGAACAGACGCATGATCGGCAACGAGCGACACAGTTTACCCGGCGTGATTGCAGGCGATCTTTTACGCCACGGCAAAATCCCGCTGATCCTGGCTGTCGCCGTGCTGGTGTCTGCGGTGCTGGTGGTGACCACGGCGCATAAAACCCGCCTGCTCACCGCGCAGCGCGAGCAGCTGGTGCTGGAACGCGACGCGCTGGATATCGAATGGCGCAACCTGATTCTGGAAGAGAATGCGCTGGGCGATCACAGCCGCGTGGAAAGAACGGCGATGGAAAAACTGCAAATGCAGCATGTCGATCCTTCGCAGGAAAATATTGTGGTACAGCCATAAGGGCATAAATGAAAGCCGCAGTTAAGACGCTTAAGACAAAACGTCAGGAAGATCAGGCCAGCTTTGTCAGCTGGCGTTTTGCGTTGTTGTGCGGCTGTATTTTACTCGCGCTGGGCGGACTGCTGGCGCGCATGGCTTATCTGCAGGTGATCAACCCGGATAAGCTGGTGCGGGAAGGCGATATGCGCTCGCTGCGCGTCCAGGCCGTTCCGACCTCTCGTGGCATGATCACCGATCGCGCCGGGCGGCCGCTGGCCGTCAGCGTGCCGGTCAACGCTATCTGGGCCGATCCGAAAGAGCTGCACGCCAAAGGCGGCATCACGCTGGACAGCCGCTGGCAGGCGCTTTCCGATGCGCTTTCCATTCCGCTGGATCAGCTGGCGGCGCGCGTTAACGCCAATCCCAAAGGGCGCTTCGTCTATCTGGCGCGCCAGGTCAATCCGGCCATCGGCGACTACATTAAAAAACTCAAGCTTCCCGGCATCTTTTTACGGGAAGAGTCGCGTCGCTACTATCCGGCAGGGCAGGTCACGTCACATCTGATCGGCTTTACCAACATTGATGGTCAGGGCATTGAAGGCGTCGAAAAGAGCTTTGATAAATGGCTGACGGGCGAGCCGGGCGAGCGCACCGTGCGCAAAGACCGCCATGGCCGCGTGATTGAGGATGTCTCTTCCGTAGACAGCCGGGCGGCGCACAACCTGGCGCTGAGCATTGACGAACGCCTGCAGGCGCTGGTCTATCGCGAACTGAACAACGCCGTCGCCTTTAACAAGGCGGAGTCGGGCACCGCCGTGCTGGTGGATGTTAACACCGGCGAAGTGCTGGCGATGGCCAACAGCCCGGCCTATAACCCGAACAACCTTACCGGCGTTACCAAAGACGTAATGCGCAACCGCGCCATCACCGATATTTTCGAGCCGGGTTCAACCGTCAAACCAATGGTGGTCATGACCGCGCTACAGCGCGGCGTGGTGCGCGAAAACAGCGTGCTGAACACCGTGCCTTACCGCATTAACGGCCATGAGATCAAAGACGTGGCCCGCTATAACGAGCTGACGCTGACCGGCGTTCTGCAAAAATCGAGTAACGTCGGCGTTTCCAGGCTGGCGTTAGCGATGCCGTCCTCGGCGCTGGTAGAAACCTACTCGCACTTTGGACTGGGTAAAGCGACCAATCTGGGACTGGTCGGAGAAAGTAGTGGCTTATATCCCCAAAAACAACGGTGGTCTGACATAGAGAGGGCCACCTTCTCTTTCGGCTACGGGCTGATGGTAACGCCGTTACAGTTAGCGCGAGTCTACGCCACAATCGGCAGCTATGGTCTCTATCGCCCGCTGTCGATTACCAAAGTCGATCCGCCCGTGGGCGGACAGCGCGTATTTTCTGAAGAAGTGGTTCGCACCGTCATGCATATGATGGAGAGCGTGGCGCTGCCCGGCGGCGGCGGCGTAAAAGCGGCCATCAAAGGCTACCGCATCGCCATTAAAACCGGTACGGCGAAAAAAGTCGGGCCGGACGGGCGCTACGTTAACAAATATATTGCCTACACCGCCGGCGTTGCACCGGCAAGCCGTCCCCGTTTTGCGCTGGTGGTGGTGATCAACGATCCCCAGGCCGGTAAATATTACGGCGGCGCGGTTTCGGCTCCGGTGTTTGGCGCCATTATGGGCGGTGTATTGCGCACCATGAATATCGAACCTGATGCGCTACCGGTCGTTGAGAAAAACGAGCTGGTAGACAATAAGTGAGGGATCAAGTGACAGATCGTAATCTGCACGACTTACTGGCGCCGTGGGTGCCTGGCGCGCCCGCGCTGCCGCTGCGTGAAATGATCCTGGACAGCCGTTTAGCGGCTGCCGGCGATCTCTTTGTCGCCGTAAAAGGCCATACGGCAGACGGCCGTCGTTTTATTCCCCAGGCTATCGCGCAGGGCGTGGCGGCGATTATCGCCGAAGCGGAAGGCGAAGCGGAAGATGGCGACATCACTACCGTGCACGGCGTGCCGGTGATTTATCTGGCGCAGCTGAGCCAGCGGCTTTCCGCGCTGGCCGGGCGCTTTTACCAGCAGCCGGGCGAAAAACTGCGCCTGATTGGCGTGACCGGCACCAATGGCAAAACCACCACCACTCAGCTGCTGGCGCAATGGGCGCAGCTGCTGGGCGAAACCGGCGCGGTGATGGGCACCGTCGGCAACGGCCTTTACGGGCATCTGGCGCCGGTTGAAAACACGACCGGCTCGGCGGTTGAGGTACAGCAGACGCTGGCTTCGCTGGTGGAGCAGGGCGCGACGCTGGCCGCGATGGAGGTTTCCTCCCACGGTCTGGTGCAGCATCGCGTAGCGGCGCTGCCTTTTGCCGCTGCGGCCTTTACCAACCTCAGCCGCGATCACCTGGACTACCACGGTGATATGACGCGCTATGAGTCCGCCAAATGGCTGCTTTTCTCCGAGCACATGGTCGGCCAGGCCATTATCAATGCCGATGACGAGACGGGACGCCGCTGGCTGGCGAACCTGCCGGACGCCGTTGCCGTTACGCTGGAAGATAACCTGGAGCCGGGCTGGCATGGCCGCTGGCTGAAGGCGACGGACGTGCGCTATCACGACAACGGCGCCGCCATCCGTTTTGACTCCAGCTGGGGCGGCGGCGAGCTGGAAAGCCGTCTGATGGGCGCGTTTAACGTCAGCAATCTGCTGGTGGCGCTGGCTACGCTGTTGGCGCTGGGTTATCCGCTCAACGAGCTGGTGGCGACCGGCAACCGACTACAGCCGGTCACCGGCCGTATGGAAGTCTTCAGCTCGCCCGCGAAGCCAACGGTAGTGGTGGATTATGCCCACACGCCGGACGCGCTGGAAAAAGCGCTGGAGGCCGCTCGCCTGCACTGTAAAGGCAAGCTGTGGTGCGTCTTCGGCTGCGGCGGCGATCGCGACAAAGGCAAGCGTCCGCTGATGGGCGCCATTGCCGAGCAGTTCTCCGACGTGGTGGTGATCACCGACGATAACCCGCGCAGCGAAGATCCTGCCGCTATCGTGGCCGACATTCTGACCGGCCTGCTCGATCCGGGCCGCGCCCGCGTGGTAGCCGGACGAGCACAGGCGGTCACTAACGCCATCATGCAGGCTAAAGAAGAAGATATCGTGCTGGTTGCCGGTAAAGGTCATGAAGATTATCAAATCGTCGGCAACCGTCGGCTGGACTATTCCGACCGCGAAACCGTGGCGCGTTTGCTGGGGGTGATGGCATGATCGCACTCTCTCTGCAAAAGCTGGCTGAGATTACCGGCGGTGAACTAATCGGCAGCGACCTTACCTTTAGCGAAGTGACCACCGATACGCGCAAGATAAGCGCCGGCTGTCTGTTTATCGCGCTGAAGGGCGAGCGTTTTGACGCGCACGAGCTGGTCGGCGACGCAATAGCGGCCGGTTCGGCGGCTCTGTTAGTCAGTAAGCACTTACCTGTTGCGGTTCCTCAGGTGGTGGTCAGCGATACGCGCATAGCGCTGGGCCGGCTGGCCGGCTGGGTTCGCCAGCAGTCGACGGCGCGCGTCGTGGCGCTGACCGGCTCTTCCGGCAAAACCTCGGTCAAAGAGATGACCGCCGCCATTCTGCGCCAGTGCGGCGAAACGCTGTATACCGCAGGCAATCTGAATAACGATATCGGCGTCCCGCTGACGCTGCTGCGTCTGAGCGCGCAGCACCAGTACGCGGTGATTGAGCTGGGCGCTAACCATCAGGGCGAAATCGCCTGGACCACCAGCCTGGCGCGACCGGAAACGGCGCTGGTCAACAACCTGGCGGCCGCGCACCTGGAAGGGTTCGGCTCGCTGGCAGGCGTGGCCAAAGCCAAAGGCGAAATTTTTCAGGGGCTGCCGGACAACGGCACCGCCATTCTGAACGCCGACAGCAACGACGAGGCTAACTGGCAGCCGATGCTGAAGGGCAAAACGGTCTGGCACTTCTCTTCCCAACCGCAGGCCGAAAGCGAGTTCGCCGCCAGCGATGTGCAAATCACCAGCTCTGGCACCCATTTTGTGATGAAAACGCCTGTAGGCAGCGTAGCCGTTCAGCTGCCGCTGCCGGGGCGTCACAATATCGCGAATGCGCTGGCCGCCGCCGCGCTGGCTATCTCCGTCGGCGCTTCCCTGGAAGCGGTACAGCTTGGCTTAGGCCAGCTTGAAGCCGTGCCGGGCCGCCTTTTCCCGGTTCTGCTGGCGGAAAATCAGCTGCTGCTGGACGACAGCTATAACGCCAACGTCGGCTCGATGACCGCAGCGGCTCAGGTGCTGGCGGATATGCCGGGCTATCGCGTGATGGTCACCGGCGATATGGCGGAGCTGGGCGAGGAGGCCGAAGCGTGCCATCGCGAAGTGGGCGAAGCGGCCCGTCGTGCCGGTATTGATAAGGTGCTTAGCGTGGGCACATTAAGCCGTGCTATCGGCGAGGCCAGCGGCGTGGGCGAACATTTTACCGATAAGGCTGCCGTCACGGCGCGTCTGCGGACGCTGCTGGCGGAACAGCCGACGATCACCATTTTAGTTAAAGGTTCACGTAGTGCCGCCATGGAGCAGGTAGTACAGAGCTTACAGGAGAAAAGAACATGCTAGTCTGGCTGGCCGAACATCTGGTCGCTTTTTATTCAGGCTTTAACGTCTTTTCCTATCTGACGTTTCGCGCCATCGTCAGCCTGCTGACCGCGCTGTTTATCTCGCTGTGGATGGGGCCGCGCATGATCGCCCGCCTGCAGGAAATGTCCTTCGGTCAGGTCGTGCGTAACGACGGCCCGGAATCGCACTTCAGCAAGCGCGGCACGCCGACCATGGGCGGCATTATGATCCTGTTCTCTATTACCGTCTCGGTGCTGATGTGGGCCTATCCGTCCAACCCTTACGTCTGGTGCGTGCTGGTGGTGCTGGTGGGCTTTGGCATCATTGGGTTTGTGGACGATTACCGCAAGGTGGTGCGTAAAGATACGAAAGGGCTGATCGCGCGCTGGAAATACTTCTGGATGTCGGTGATTTCGCTGGGCGTCGCCTTTACGCTCTATGCGACAGGAAAAGGCACGCCGGCGACGCAGCTGGTGGTGCCGTTCTTCAAGGACATCATGCCGCAGCTTGGCCTGTTTTACGTGGTGCTCGCCTACTTCGTTATCGTCGGCACCGGTAATGCGGTGAACCTGACCGACGGGCTGGACGGCCTGGCGATCATGCCTACCGTTTTTGTGGCCGCCGGTTTTGCGTTGGTTGCCTGGGCCACCGGTAATATGAACTTCGCTAACTACCTGCATATTCCCTATCTGCGCCACGCTGGCGAACTGGTGATTGTCTGTACGGCGATCGTCGGCGCCGGGCTGGGCTTTTTATGGTTTAACACCTATCCGGCGCAGGTCTTTATGGGTGACGTCGGATCGCTGGCGCTGGGCGGCGCGCTGGGCACCATCGCCGTGCTGCTGCGTCAGGAGTTTTTGCTGGTGATTATGGGCGGCGTCTTTGTGGTGGAAACCCTGTCGGTGATCCTACAGGTGGGGTCGTTCAAGCTGCGCGGCCAGCGAATTTTCCGCATGGCGCCTATTCATCATCATTACGAACTTAAAGGCTGGCCGGAACCGCGCGTTATCGTACGTTTCTGGATCATTTCACTGATGCTGGTGCTGATTGGCCTGGCGACGCTGAAGGTGCGGTAATAATGACTGATTACCAGGGTAAAAAAGTCGTCATTATCGGTCTGGGATTGACCGGGCAGTCGTGCGTTGACTTCTTTTTAGCGCGTGGCGTCACGCCGCGCGTCATGGATACCCGACTTGTTCCGCCGGGCCTGGAAAAGCTGCCAGCAGAAGTGGAACGCTGGCTGGGTTCGTTGAACGACGACTGGCTGCAAAGCGCCGATCTGATTGTCGCCAGCCCCGGGCTGGCGCTGTCGCATCCGTCCCTGACGGCGGCGGCGAAAGCGGGCGTGGAGATCGTAGGCGACATCGAGCTGTTTTGCCGCGAGGCGCAGGCGCCGATTGTGGCGATCACCGGCTCTAACGGCAAAAGCACCGTGACCACGCTGGTGGGCGAGATGGCTACAGCCGCAGGCTGGCAGGTCGGCGTGGGCGGCAATATTGGCCTGCCGGCGCTGATGCTGCTTGCTCAGCCCGCCCGGCTCTACGTGCTGGAACTCTCCAGCTTCCAGCTGGAAACGACCCACAGCCTGAAAGCGGCGGCGGCGACCATCCTGAACGTGACGGAAGATCATATGGATCGCTATCCGTTCGGGATGCAGCAGTATCGGGCGGCCAAGCTGCGCGTTTACGAACAGGCAGACGCGTGCATTGTGAATGCGGACGATGCGATGACCATGCCGGTACGCGGCGCGGATAAACGCTGCATCAGCTTTGGCGTCGACGTCGGCGACTATCACCTGACGCGCCAGCAGGGCAGCACCTGGCTGCGCGTTAAGGGCGAAAAAGTGCTGAACACCAGCGAGATGTCCCTGGTCGGCCAGCATAACTACACTAACGCGCTGGCGGCCCTTGCGCTGGCCGATGCCGTGGGTTTGCCTCGCGCCTCCAGCCTGAAAGCGCTGACTACCTTTACCGGCCTGGCGCACCGCTTCCAGCTGGCGCACGAGCGTAACGGCATTCGCTGGATCAACGACTCCAAAGCGACCAACGTCGGCAGCACCGAAGCGGCGCTGAACGGTCTGACCGTGCAGGGCACGCTCTGGCTGCTGCTGGGCGGCGACGGCAAATCCGCCGACTTCACTCCGCTGGCTCGCTACTTACAGGGCGATAACATCAGAATTTACTGCTTTGGTCGGGATGCGGCCGCGCTGGCGGCGCTGCGCCCGGAAAGGGCAGTGCAGACCGCAACGATGCAGGAAGCCATGCAGCAGATTGCCGCCAAAGCGCAGTCGGGCGATATGGTGCTGCTGTCGCCGGCCTGCGCCAGCCTCGATCAGTTTAAAAACTTCGAGCAGCGCGGCGACGTGTTCACTCGACTGGCAAAGGAGCTGGGCTGATGCGTGTTCCGGGTTTAAGCGTTGCCAGCTGGCTGTCAGAACGCCTGAAAGAGTGGGTGATGGGCTCGCGCGAGAGCGATGCCAGCACCATGGTGCTTTACGACCGCACGCTGCTCTGGCTGACGATAGGGCTGGCGATTATCGGCTTCGTGATGGTGACGTCGGCCTCCATGCCGGTGGGCCAGCGTTTATCGGACGATCCTTTTTACTTCGCCAAGCGCGATGCCTTTTACATCGTGCTGGCGTTCGGCATCGGGCTGGTCACGCTGCGCGTGCCGATGGCTTTCTGGCAGCGCTACAGCAACATTATGCTGCTGGTCACGGTGGTGATGCTGCTGATTGTGCTGGTGGTGGGCAGTTCGGTAAACGGCGCCTCGCGCTGGATTGCGCTCGGCCCGCTGCGTATCCAGCCTGCGGAGCTCTCCAAGCTTTCGCTGTTCTGCTATCTCGCCAGCTACCTGGTGCGCAAGGTAGAGGAAGTGCGCAACAATTTCTGGGGTTTCTGCAAGCCGATGGGCGTGATGGTGGTGCTGGCGGTCCTGCTGCTGGCGCAGCCCGATCTGGGTACCGTGGTGGTGCTGTTTGTCACCACGCTGGCGATGCTGTTCCTGGCTGGCGCAAAATTATGGCAGTTTCTGGCGATCATCGGCTCCGGTATTTTTGCGGTTTGCCTGCTGATTATTGCCGAACCTTACCGTATGCGGCGCGTCACCTCTTTCTGGAACCCGTGGGAAGATCCCTTCGGCAGCGGCTACCAGCTGACCCAGTCGCTGATGGCGTTTGGCCGTGGCGAATTCTGGGGCCAGGGGCTGGGCAACTCGGTACAGAAACTGGAATATTTACCGGAAGCGCACACCGACTTTATCTTCTCGATTATCGGTGAAGAGCTGGGTTATATCGGTGTGGTTTTAGCGCTGTTAATGGTATTCTTCGTCGCTTTTCGCGCGATGTCCATCGGGCGCCGCGCGCTGGAGCTTGACCAGCGCTTCGCCGGTTTTCTGGGCTGCTCTATCGGCGTCTGGTTCAGCTTCCAGGCGCTGGTTAACGTTGGCGCCGCAGCAGGTATGCTGCCGACCAAAGGCCTGACGCTGCCGCTGATCAGTTACGGCGGCTCCAGCCTGATAATTATGTCAACCGCCATCGTATTTTTGTTACGCATAGATTATGAAACGCGTCTGGCAAAAGCCCAGGCGTTTACGCGAGGTAGTCGATGAAAGGGAAGCGACTGATGGTTATGGCCGGCGGCACCGGAGGACACGTTTTTCCGGGGCTGGCGGTGGCGCACCATCTGATGGCGCAGGGCTGGCAGGTGCGCTGGCTCGGCACGGCTGACCGTATGGAGGCCGATCTGGTGCCGAAACACGGCATCGACATCGATTTTATTCGCATCAGCGGCCTGCGCGGCAAAGGGCTGAAGGCGCAGCTGGCCGCGCCGCTGCGGATTTTCCACGCCGTACGCCAGGCCCGCGCAATCATGAAGGCTTATAAACCGGACGTGGTGCTGGGCATGGGCGGCTACGTTTCCGGGCCGGGCGGCCTGGCGGCGTGGAGCTGCGGTATTCCGGTGGTGCTGCATGAACAAAACGGCATCGCCGGATTAACCAATAAGTGGCTGGCGAAAATCGCCAAAAAAGTGATGCAGGCGTTTCCCGGCGCGTTCCCTGATGCGGATGTGGTCGGCAACCCGGTACGGACAGACGTGCTTGCTCTGCCGTTGCCTGCTGAACGTATGGCCGATCGCAGCGGCCCGGTTCGCGTATTGGTTATCGGCGGCAGCCAGGGCGCCCGCGTGCTGAACCAGACGCTGCCTCAGGTGGCCGCGAAGCTGGGCGACAGCATTACGCTGTGGCACCAGACGGGCAAAGGCGCGCTGGCTGAAGTCAACGACGCCTACGGTAAGGTTGGACAGACGCAGCATAAAGTCACCGAATTTATTGACGATATGGCAGCGGCCTACGCCTGGGCGGACGTTATCGTCTGTCGCTCCGGCGCGCTGACGGTCAGCGAAGTGGCCGCCGCAGGCTTACCGGCGATCTTCGTGCCGTTTCAGCATAAAGATCGTCAGCAGTACTGGAACGCGCTGCCGCTGGAAAAAGCGGGCGCGGCAAAAATTTACGAGCAGCCGCAGTTTACGGCTGACACCGTGGCGCAGACGCTGGCCGCATGGGATCGCCCAACGCTGATGGCGATGGCGGCGAAGGCCCGTGCCGTGGCGATCCCGGATGCGACCGAGCGTGTCGCAGCCGAAGTCAGCAAAGCGGCGCTATAGCACAGGACGAGACTTGTCCCGGAACAGGGTGCCAGCAGGTACCGACAGGCAGAAAGAGATGAATACACAACAACTGGCAAAACTGCGTTCTATCGTGCCCGAGATGCGTCGCGTCCGGCACATTCACTTTGTTGGCATCGGTGGTGCCGGCATGGGCGGTATTGCCGAAGTGTTGGCCAACGAAGGCTATGAAATCAGCGGTTCCGATCTGGCGCCGAATGCGGTCACGCAGCATTTGAGCGCGCTGGGAGCGACCATCTATTTTAACCATCGTCCTGAAAATGTCAGCGATGCCAGCGTGGTGGTGGTATCCACCGCGGTGTCGCAGGATAACCCGGAACTTATCGCGGCGCGTGAAGCCCGCATTCCGGTGATCCGTCGGGCGGAAATGCTGGCCGAGCTGATGCGCTTCCGTCACGGCATCGCCGTCGCCGGGACGCACGGAAAAACCACGACCACGGCCATGGTATCCAGCATTTATGCGGAAGGCGGCCTGGATCCGACCTTCGTTAACGGTGGCCTGGTCAAAGCGGCCGGCACCCATGCGCGTCTGGGCAGCAGCCGCTATCTGATTGCGGAAGCGGATGAAAGCGATGCGTCCTTCCTGCACCTTCAGCCGATGGTGGCTATCGTCACTAATATCGAAGCTGACCACATGGATACCTATCAGGGCGATTTTGAGAACCTGAAGCAGACCTTTATCAATTTCCTGCACAACCTGCCGTTCTATGGCCGCGCGGTGCTCTGCGTGGATGACGCGGTGATCCGCGATCTGATCCCGCGCGTAGGCCGCCAGATCACCACTTACGGCTTTAGCGAAGATGCCGACGTGCGTATCGCCAGCTACGAGCAGCACGGCGCGCAGGGCCACTTCACGCTGGCCCGCCACGATAAGCCGCTGATGCAGGTGACGCTGAACGCGCCTGGCCGCCACAATGCGCTGAACGCCGCCGCTGCGGTAGCCGTCGCGACGGAAGAGGGCATTGACGATGCAGAAATCCTGAGCGCGCTGGAAAGCTTCCAGGGCACCGGTCGTCGCTTCGATTTCCTGGGCGAGTATCCGCTACAGGAAGTGAACGGCGTGCAGGGCACCGCGATGCTGGTTGACGATTATGGCCATCATCCCACGGAAGTTGACGCCACGATCAAAGCGGCCCGCGCGGGCTGGCCGGACAAGCAGCTGGTGATGATCTTCCAGCCGCATCGCTATACGCGCACCCGCGATCTCTATGACGATTTCGCGAACGTGCTGTCTCAGGTGGATGTGCTGCTGATGCTGGACGTTTACTCCGCTGGCGAAACGCCGATCCCCGGTGCCGACAGTCGCTCGCTGTGCCGCACCATCCGTGGGCGCGGCAAAGTCGATCCTATTCTGGTGTCGGACCATGACGCCGTGCTGGAAATGCTGGCGCCGAAGCTGTCCGGCAACGATTTAATTCTGGTGCAGGGCGCGGGCAACGTTGGCCGTATTGCCCGCACGCTTGCTGAAAATAAGTTACAACCGCAGAAAGAAGGTAAACATCATGGCTGAGAAAGTAGCGGTATTGCTGGGTGGCACTTCTGCGGAACGCGACGTTTCCCTGATGTCGGGCAACGCCGTGGTGAGCGGACTGCTTGAGGCGGGCATCGACGCGCATGCCGTCGATATCCGTGATTTTCCGGTAACGCGCCTGAAAGAAGAAGGCTTCGATAAAGCTTTTATCGCGCTGCACGGTCGCGGCGGCGAAGACGGCACCCTGCAGGGGCTGCTGGAGTTTCTGGCTATTCCCTATACCGGCAGCGGCGTGATGGCTTCCGCCATTACCATGGACAAGCTGCGCACCAAATGCTTGTGGCAGGGCTGCGGCCTGCCGGTATCGCCTTACGTGGCGATTACCCGTAAAGAGATGGACGCCGGGCTTAACGACGAGATCCGCGCCCGTATCGCAGCGCTGGGCCTGCCGGTTTTCGTTAAGCCCAGCAGCGAAGGCTCCAGCGTCGGCATCAGCCGCGTTAACGACGCTGACTCGCTTCAGGCTGCGCTGACCGAGGCTTTCCGTCACGACGACGACGTGCTGGTAGAGGCGTTTCTGAGCGGCCCGGAATACACCGTAGCGGTGATCGGCGACGATATTCTGCCTTCCATTCGTATTCAGGTGGCTTCGGAGTTCTATGACTATGAAGCAAAATACTTTTCTGACGAAACGCAGTACTTCTGTCCAAGCGGTTTATCGGCCGAGCGGGAAGCGGAACTGAGCGAGATCGTGATTAAAGCGTGGCGCGCGCTGGGCTGTAGCGGCTGGGGACGCGTCGATCTGATGATGGGCGGCGACGGCCAGTTTTACCTGCTGGAGGTGAATACCTCGCCCGGCATGACCAGCCACAGCCTGGTGCCGATGGCCGCTAAGCAGGCCGGCATGAGCTTTTCGCAGCTGGTAGCCCGCATTCTGGAACTGGCGGACTGATATGTCCCAGGCTGCTCTGAATGTTCGCAATCGCGAGGCGCAGGAAAAAGCGCGCACCGGCCGCAGCAACGGCTCGCGGCTGGCCGGCATTCTTTTCCTGTTGATAGTGCTTGGCGTGATGTCGGCAGGCGGTTACGTAGTGGTACGCTGGATGAACGACGCGTCCCGGCTGCCGCTGTCGAGGCTGGTGGTGACGGGGCAAATGCACTACACCACCAACGACGATATTCGTCAGGCTATCCTGTCGCTGGGCGAGCCTGGCACTTTTATGTCGCAGGACGTGGATGTTATCCAGCAGCAGATCGAACGGCTGCCCTGGATCCAACAGGTCAGCGTGCGTAAGCAGTGGCCGGACGAATTAAAGATTCATCTGGTTGAATATGTGCCCGTTGCCCGCTGGAATGACCTGCATCTGGTTGATGCAACGGGAAAATCGTTCAGCGTGCCGGCTAATCACCTCGGCAAAGAGAAGATGGTGATGCTTTACGGGCCGGAAGGCAGCGAATCCGAAGTGCTGGCAGGCTACCATCAGATGGACGCTATGCTGGCCGCCGGAAAATTTAAGCTGAAGGCGGCGTCAATGACGGCGCGGCGTTCATGGCAGCTGGTGCTGGATGACGATACGCGTCTGGAACTGGGACGCAACGAGGATATGAAGCGGCTGAAACGCTTCATTCAGCTCTGGCCGACGCTCCAGCAGCAGGCGCAAGCGGAAAATAAGCGGATCGGTTATGTGGACTTGCGATACGACTCTGGCGCGGCAGTAGGCTGGGCACCGCCACTTATTCAGACCACTGACGGTAATAAGCAACAGAATCAGGCACAGGTTAAACAACAATGATCAAGGCGACGGACAGAAAACTGGTAGTTGGACTGGAAATCGGCACCGCGAAGGTCGCCGCTTTGGTAGGGGAAGTTTTGCCCGATGGTATGGTCAATATCATCGGGGTGGGTAGCTGTCCTTCTCGCGGCATGGATAAAGGCGGCGTCAACGACCTGGAGTCGGTCGTCAAGTGCGTACAGCGTGCAATTGACCAGGCCGAACTGATGGCGGACTGCCAGATTTCGTCGGTTTATCTGGCGCTGTCCGGAAAACACATCAGCTGTCAGAACGAAATAGGGATGGTTCCTATTTCAGAAGAGGAAGTGACCCAGGAAGATGTGGAAAACGTGGTGCACACCGCGAAATCCGTGCGTGTTCGTGACGAACACCGGATTTTGCACGTTATTCCGCAAGAATATGCGATCGATTATCAGGAAGGGATCAAAAATCCGGTAGGCTTATCGGGCGTGCGTATGCAGGCGAAAGTCCATTTGATCACCTGCCATAACGATATGGCGAAAAACATCGTTAAAGCGGTTGAACGATGCGGCCTGAAAGTTGACCAACTGATTTTCGCCGGTCTGGCCTCCAGTTTTGCCGTGCTGACCGAAGATGAACGCGAGCTGGGCGTTTGCGTTGTGGACGTCGGCGGCGGCACAATGGATATCGCGGTCTATACTGGCGGGGCGCTGCGCCACACCAAGGTTATCCCGTATGCGGGCAATGTGGTCACCAGCGACATCGCCTATGCGTTCGGCACGCCGCCGACCGATGCGGAAGCCATTAAAGTGCGTCACGGCTGCGCGCTCGGCTCCATCGTCGGCAAAGACGAAAACGTCGAGGTGCCGAGCGTGGGCGGACGGCCGCCGCGCAGCCTGCAGCGCCAGACGCTGGCAGAGGTCATTGAGCCGCGCTATACCGAGCTGCTGAACCTGGTCAACGACGAGATTTTACAGCTGCAGGAGCAGCTGCGTCAGCAGGGCGTCAAGCATCACCTGGCCGCAGGCATCGTCCTGACCGGCGGCGCAGCGCAGATTGAAGGCCTGGCGGCCTGCGCGCAGCGCGTGTTTCATACGCAGGTACGCATCGGCCAGCCGCTGAATATCACCGGCTTAACAGATTATGCGCAGGAGCCTTACTACTCGACGGCTGTCGGGCTGCTGCACTACGGAAAAGAGTCTCATCTTAACGGTGAGGCGGATGTGGAAAAAAGAGCGTCAGTGGGCAACTGGTTCAAGCGAATCAACAGCTGGCTGAAAAAAGAGTTTTAATTTAGAGAAAAGGAGATCATGCTAGGCTTATTTTATGATCTCCAGGCGACAGGCACATAACGGAGAGAAATTATGTTTGAACCTATGGAATTAACCAATGACGCGGTGATTAAAGTCATCGGCGTCGGCGGCGGCGGCGGTAACGCCGTAGAGCATATGGTGCGTGAGCGCATCGAAGGCGTAGAATTCTTTGCCGTTAACACCGACGCTCAGGCGTTGCGCAAAACGGCAGTAGGCCAGACCATCCAAATCGGTAACGGGATTACCAAGGGTCTGGGTGCCGGGGCAAACCCGGAAGTAGGACGCAATTCAGCGGAAGAAGATCGTGAAGCATTACGTCAGGCGCTGGAAGGCGCGGACATGGTGTTTATCGCCGCAGGTATGGGCGGCGGCACCGGTACCGGCGCGGCGCCGGTCGTGGCCGAAGTAGCCAAAGATTTAGGTATCCTGACCGTGGCCGTCGTGACCAAGCCTTTCAATTTTGAAGGCAAGAAGCGTATGGCTTTCGCGGAGCAGGGTATTGCCGAGCTCTCCAAGCATGTCGATTCTCTGATTACTATTCCAAACGACAAGCTGCTGAAAGTGCTGGGTCGCGGTATTTCTCTGCTGGACGCGTTCGGCGCGGCTAACGACGTGCTGAAAGGCGCAGTGCAGGGCATTGCCGAACTGATTACCCGTCCGGGCCTGATGAACGTCGACTTTGCCGACGTGCGCACCGTAATGTCCGAAATGGGCTATGCGATGATGGGCTCCGGCGTGGCGTGCGGCGAAGACCGTGCGGAAGAAGCGGCCGAAATGGCGATCTCCAGCCCGCTGCTGGAAGATATCGACCTTTCCGGCGCGCGCGGCGTACTGGTCAACATCACGGCTGGTTTCGACCTGCGTCTGGATGAATTTGAAACCGTGGGTAACACTATCCGCGCCTTCGCTTCCGACAACGCGACCGTGGTTATCGGTACCTCGCTGGATCCGGAAATGAACGACGAGCTGCGTGTGACCGTGGTCGCAACCGGCATCGGCATGGACAAACGTCCGGAAATCACGCTGGTGACCAACAAGCAGGCACAGACTCAGCCTGTTATGGATCATCGTTATCAGCAGCACGGTATGGCGCCGCTGCCTCAGGAACAAAAGCCTGCGGCGAAGGTGGTCAACGAGCCCGGCACGCAAACCAACAAAGAGCCTGACTATCTGGATATTCCGGCCTTCCTGCGTAAGCAGGCGGACTAAGAATTCCCTGAAGGTTGGGGTTCTCCGCTCTTTGTGTTAAAGTGTTCGCCCGTCAGTGATTTATACTGGCGGTCGGATGAGTAATTTTGCGAGATAATGCGATGATCAAACAACGGACATTAAAACGTATTGTTCAGGCGACTGGCGTCGGTTTGCATACCGGCAAGAAAGTCACTCTGACGCTACGCCCTGCGCCGGCTAACACCGGGGTCATCTATCGTCGCACTGACTTGAATCCACCGGTTGATTTCCCGGCTGATGCCAAATCCGTGCGTGATACCATGCTCTGTACCTGTCTGGTCAACGAGCATGACGTGCGTATTTCCACGGTCGAGCACCTGAATGCGGCCCTTGCCGGCCTCGGCATTGATAATATCGTGGTGGAAGTTAACGCGCCTGAAATCCCTATTATGGATGGCAGCGCGGCGCCCTTTATTTATCTGCTGATGGACGCGGGTATTCAGGAGCTGAACTGCGCGAAAAAATTTGTACGCATTAAACAGCCTGTCCGGGTTGAAGACGGCGACAAATGGGCCGAACTGGTCCCGCACAACGGCTTTAAGCTCGATTTCACCATCGACTTTAAGCACCCGGCTATCGACGCCAGCTCACAGCGCTACAGCATGGATTTTTCCGCTGAAGCCTTTGCGCGTCAAATCAGCCGTGCCCGTACGTTCGGCTTTATGCGCGACATCGAGGCGTTACAGTCTCGCGGTCTTTGCCTGGGCGGCAGCTTCGACTGCGCCATCGTGGTGGACGACTATCGCGTGCTGAACGAAGACGGCCTGCGTTTTGAGGATGAGTTCGTGCGTCACAAAATGCTGGATGCGATCGGCGACCTGTTTATGTGCGGACACAACATCATTGGCGCGTTTACCGCGTTCAAAGGTGGTCACGCGCTGAACAACAAGCTGCTGCAGGCCGTGCTGGCGAAGCAGGAAGCCTGGGAATGGGCAACGTTTGAAGACGAAGCCGAGCTGCCGGTGACCTTCCGTGCGCCAAACCTGGTGCTGGCTTAAGCACTATTTATGACGACTGGTTGAGCGGGTACTCTCTCCGGCCAGCAAGGCCAGTCGTTCTAATGTTTTCTTTAGTTTTTCCGGGCTACGGCTCGCGACTCCCCGTAAAATTTCCGCACTCTCTTCGCTAAGCTGACGCCCCAGATTATTCTCTTTTGCTGGCCGAACGCTGTTTTCCTGCGCGTTTTCCTGAGCTTTTGCCGCCATCGTTGGATTTATCCTGATGTCGATTGACGTCAATGATGGTAATATTTGCGCTCGTAAAGCTGACAGCAGGCTGGATTGTTCATAGCGTAAGCGCATCATCCAGCTGGCATTAGCGGTTTCAAGCACCAGAACGCCCTGGCGAAAATTCGCCACGCGGCACCAGGGATGCAGCTGAGCCGGGATAATACCTTGCAACGCACGGTTCAGCTTATTCAGCGCAATAGCGCGTTGCTGAATGGATTGCAGCATACTCTGGCCTTCGGCAGCTTCGAAAAAACTTTCAATTGATTGCGGGCGACTATCGCGCATAGCAGGCTCCGGCGGAAAACAGTGGGTATTCTTAATTGTTGGCGACAATTTGGCAGACGTTACTTCTGGCCGCATCTCCTGTTGGGGATGGTCGCGGCGAGCTTTGGTCTGCCTCACGCCTCAGGTGATACCTTACCAGAAACGGCTTCCAGAAGCCTGAATATCAATAATAGCGTGCGCTTCGACAGCCTTGCGTTGTTGAACGCGCGTCGCGCCAGCTTTAATGTGGATTACTGGCATCAACACGCCATCCGCACCGTTATTCGCCATCTCTCTTTTACGCTGACGCCCGCTGCCGTTATTGAGCAGGCCACGCCGCTTGAGGTGCATCGGCTGGCGCTGCTGGACACGCTGAATGCGCTACTCACGCATGAAGCCAGACCGCCCGCGATTGTTCGCCAGACCACGCCGCAGCAAACAACCGACGCGCCTCGCTATCAGACCGGCCTGTGGCTGGCCAGCGTGCAGGGCATTCGCGCCGGGCCTGTCTCTCTCGCATAAATCGACTATAGTTCCCCCATTAAAAGTTTAGTGATGCGCTGTAGAAGCAGTGGCTGAGAGAATATTGTTTATGTTAATCAAATTATTAACCAAGGTTTTTGGTAGCAGTAACGACCGTACGCTGCGCCGTATGCGCAAAGTGGTTGAGCAGATCAACAAGATGGAACCGGACTTTGAGAAGCTGTCCGATGATGAGCTGAAGGCGAAGACCGCCGAGTTCCGCGCGCGTCTGGAAAAAGGCGAAGTGCTGGAAAACCTGATCCCGGAAGCCTTTGCGACCGTACGTGAGGCCAGCAAGCGCGTCTTTAACATGCGTCACTTTGACGTGCAGCTGCTGGGCGGCATGGTACTGAACGATCGCTGCATCGCGGAAATGCGTACCGGTGAAGGTAAAACCCTGACCGCTACGCTGCCTGCTTACCTGAACGCCCTTAGCGGCAAAGGCGTGCACGTCGTCACGGTCAACGACTATCTGGCGCAGCGTGATGCGGAAAACAACCGCGCGCTGTTCGAGTTCCTGGGACTGAGCATCGGCATCAACCTGCCGGGAATGCCTGCTCCGGCCAAACGTGAAGCCTACGCTGCCGATATTACCTACGGCACCAACAACGAATATGGCTTTGACTATCTGCGCGATAACATGGCGTTCAGCCCTGAGGATCGCGTACAGCGCAAGCTCAACTATGCGCTGGTAGATGAGGTCGACTCCATCCTGATCGATGAAGCGCGTACGCCGCTGATTATCTCCGGCCCGGCGGAAGACAGCTCCGAACTCTATATCAAAGTTAACAAAATCATCCCTCACCTGATCCGTCAGGACAAAGAAGACTCCGACACCTTCCAGGGCGAAGGCGACTTCTCCGTGGATGAAAAAGGGCGTCAGGTGCATCTGACCGAGCGCGGCCTGATGAAGGTGGAAGAGCTGCTGGTCAGCGAAGGCATCATGGAAGAGGGCGAGTCGCTTTATTCGCCAGGCAACATCATGATGATGCACCACGTCACGGCGGCGCTGCGCGCCCATGCGCTCTTTACCCGCGACGTGGACTATATCGTGAAAGACGGCGAAGTGATTATCGTCGATGAACATACTGGTCGTACCATGCAGGGCCGTCGCTGGTCGGATGGTCTGCATCAGGCGGTAGAAGCGAAAGAAGGCGTGGAGATCCAGAACGAAAACCAGACGCTGGCTTCTATTACCTTCCAGAACTATTTCCGCCTTTACGACAAGCTGGCCGGTATGACCGGTACGGCAGATACCGAGGCTTTTGAATTCAGCTCTATCTACAAGCTGGAAACGATTGTCGTACCTACCAACCGCCCAATGGTGCGTAAAGATCTGCCGGATCTGGTCTATATGACCGAGAAAGAGAAGATCGATGCGATCATTGAAGATATCCGCGAGCGTACCGCTAACGGCCAGCCGGTGCTGGTGGGAACGATCTCTATTGAGAAATCGGAAGTGGTGTCAGCCGAGCTGACTCGCGCCGGGATCAAACACGAGGTGCTGAACGCCAAGTTCCACGCCCGTGAAGCGGATATCGTGGCGCAGGCTGGTCAGCCGGGCGCGGTTACCATCGCAACCAACATGGCGGGTCGCGGTACGGATATCGTGCTGGGCGGCAGCTGGCAGGCGGAAATCGCCGCGCTGACCGATCCAACCCCTGAGCAGATCGAAGCGATCAAGAGCGCCTGGAAAGTGCGTCACGATGCGGTACTGGCTTCCGGCGGTCTGCATATCATCGGCACCGAGCGTCATGAATCACGCCGTATCGATAACCAGCTGCGCGGCCGCTCCGGTCGTCAGGGCGATAACGGCTCCTCACGCTTCTATCTGTCGATGGAAGATGCGCTGATGCGTATTTTCGCCTCCGATCGCGTCTCTAATATGATGCGTAAACTGGGCATGAAGCCGGGCGAAGCGATTGAGCATCCGTGGGTGACCAAAGCTATTGCCAATGCACAGCGCAAAGTGGAAAGCCGTAACTTTGATATTCGTAAGCAGCTGCTGGAATATGATGACGTGGCTAACGATCAGCGTCGCGCTATCTACACCCAGCGTAACGAGCTGTTGGACGTTTCCGACGTATCGGAAACTATCACCAGCATCCGTGAAGACGTGTTTAAAACCACGATCGATACCTACATTCCACCGCAGTCGCTGGAAGAGATGTGGGATGTGCCAGGCCTGCAGGAACGTCTGAAAAACGATTTCGACCTGGAGCTGCCAATTGCAGAGTGGCTGGACAAAGAGCCTGACCTGCATGAAGAGACGCTGCGCGAACGTATTATGACGCAGGCCAAAGAGCAGTATCAGCGTAAAGAAGAAGTGGTCGGCATTGAGATGATGCGCAACTTTGAAAAAGGCGTGATGCTGCAAACGCTGGATTCGCTGTGGAAAGAGCATCTGGCTGCAATGGACTATCTGCGTCAGGGCATCCATCTGCGTGGCTATGCGCAGAAGGATCCTAAGCAGGAGTACAAGCGCGAGTCTTTCGCCATGTTCGCCGCAATGCTGGAGTCGCTGAAGTATGAAGTGATCAGCACGCTGAGCAAGGTGCAGGTCCGGATGCCGGAAGAAGTCGAAGCGATGGAAGAGCAGCGTCGTGAAGAAGCCGAGCGTCTGGCGCAGCAGCAGCAGCTGAGCCATGTGGATACCGAAACGGAAGCGGCAATGGCGCTGGCTGAGCAGACCGGCGAGCGCAAAGTCGGACGTAACGATCCTTGCCCTTGCGGCTCAGGAAAAAAATATAAGCAGTGTCACGGCCGCCTGGCCTGACGGGTATTGCTGACCACGCTTTAAAAAACCGGGGAATTCCCCGGTTTTTTTATGGCGGAGAGACAGGGCAAACCAGTACGCTCTTGCACAGCCACAGCCACAGCCACAGCCACAGCCACAGCCACAGCCACAGCCACAGCCACATAATTTTTACTAAAGCCAGCTCGCCTTGCGTCAGTTATAGTCTTTGCCAAAGCGAGGCCGTGTTATGCCAGTTATAGTCTTTGCCACGTCAGGGCCGGCCTCCTGGCCGTTATCCATAGAGCCAGAGAAATATCGTCCAGCCTGCAAAGGCCAGCGCAGGCCCAAAAGGGAAAGGCGCATTAAGCGGATGCCTGAACATCAGCCACGCGGCAAAAAGCGCGGCTGAGGTGATAAGCGTCGCCAGCAGCACGATCCAGGGCAGCCGCTCCAGGCCCGTCCAGGCGCCCAGCGCCGCCAGTAATTTGGCATCGCCCAGCCCCAGCCCCTCTTTTTTTCTCAGCAGCCAATAGCCGCGCGAGAGCAGCCAAAGCGTGCTGTAACCCGCCGCTGCGCCATAAACGGCCTGCTTCGGCGTCAGGCCCGGCAGCAATCCGATCGTGCTGGCAAGCAGTCCAAGCCAGAGCAGCGGCAGCGTCAGCATATCCGGCAGCAGAAACAGGCGATAATCCACGACTGCCAGTGCTAATAACGTCCAGCTTAGCAGCAGCGCCGGCAGCCACAGCCTCAGAGGCAGCTGCGCTATGACGATTGTTGTCACTGCCAGTAGCGCTGGCAGCATGACCATATTTTCCTGAAGGCTAAAGATGCGGCGCATATTTCTCTCCTCTTATCCGTGAGTCGGCAGACGTCGCCGTGCCTGTCTGCTTTGCTTAAGACGGGCTTCCCTGGAACGAAATTCTACGCTTTGTTTTTACTGCCGTACCGGCCTTCGGCCATTTTCATGCTGTTACATAGCTGATTTTCGTAACGGATCGCAGTTTACAATCGGGCTTGCGATTGTGCCGCAACGCTGGAATAGTGGCGGCGTACTTCAGGCAATCCAGAGAACAGTTATGAAGCATTTGCAGGTGGCAGTAGGCATCATTCGTGACGGGCAGAAAAGAATATTTCTAACCCAGCGCTCCGCTAAATCCCATATGGCTAACCGATGGGAATTTCCCGGCGGGAAAATCGAAGCAGGCGAAACGCCGGAACAGGCGCTGAAGCGCGAGCTACAGGAAGAAACGGGCATCACTCCGCTGAGCGCATCGGCCTGCGGTATGGCCAGCCATACGGACAGCGAGCTACAGGTCACGCTGCATTTCTTTCTGGTAGAGGCCTGGCAGGGCGAACCGTGGGGACGTGAAGGGCAGCCGCAACGTTGGGTCGCGCAGCAGGCGCTGGTGGCGGAAGAATTTCCTCCCGCCAATGCAGAACTGATCGCTCGCCTGCAGGCCGGACTGATTTAGACGCGATCGTTGCCCGTAGGCTTGGGTGGATTCAGGCGATATCGCTCGCAGGCCGTGCTGATTCAGACGATATCGTTGCCTGCAAACCGGGCTAATTTGAGCGATATTTCTCGTGTGCGGGCCGTGCTGATTCAGGCAATATCGTTGCCTGCAGACACAGGCTAATTTGAGCGATATTTCTCATCTGCAGGCCGGGGCTGATACAGGCGATATTGTTCGTCTTCAGAGCGGGTCAACGTAGACGATATTGCCTCGCTGCTGGCTGAAAAGGGCCATATTCAGCCAGCGGTCATCTTCCTGGTAGTAGGCTTTCAGTAGCGATCTTTCGGTTCTTCGCTCCATTCATCGCTGTCGGAAAGATCGCCCTCGCTGGGAATACGTTTCTCTTCGTTAGCCCATTCGCCCAAATCGATCAGCTGGCAGCGCTTGCTGCAGAAGGGCCGCCAGGGGCTCAGCTCATCCCAGATAACCTCTTTATCACAGGTTGGACAGTTTACGGTGATGACTTCATTCATTGATCGTTACCTCAGCAGCAGGCAAGTTGAAAATCGAGGCGCGCCGGCACCTCGCCGTGCTCGCTGTCGAGCGGCAGAAAGCGGATAGCATAGCGGCTTTTATGGCCGGAAACCTGCGGATAAAGCGAGTCCTCCAGCATCAGCTGCAGGCGCAGCAGATCGGCGCCTTCCGCATTGTCCTGATAAAATCCGTTCAGGCTGGTCTGATGGCGAAAAGCGCCCGACTGGCGAATTAAGTCCAAAATCAGCGTCAGCGCGTCGCGGATAGGCGCCAGCGAGTTCATCCACAGCGCAACCTGACTGTCCCGTTTCTCCTGTTCTATATGCAGCCAGATATGCAGCGTAGGCAAGTCGAAACTGCAGCAGCCGCCGGGAATACTTAAGCGCTGACGCACCAGTCCGATCAACCGATCTTCCCGCATCATCTGTCCCATACGCGGAGCGGCCATCAGCGCAGTCGAACGCGTTTTCAGACTGTCGTGCAGCTTATGCACCAGATCCATATCCACGCCCGGCACTTCCGCCCAGGAGCGTAGCTTCTGCTGCTGCTTATCCAGCTCTTTGACAATTTCGGTACGCAGTTCGCCGCGTTCAAATACATCCAGCAGCTCGGCCGCATTGCGGAAAAAAGTTAGCGCGCTGACTGAATCGACGATGGTGCGGCTGCTGTCCAGCTGATTCATTAAAAATTCAATGCGCAGCCAGGTCCGCATTTTTTCATTTAATGGGTACTCAAATAAAACCGTTGTGCTCATGCTTTAATCCTGATCTGTTGCTCCGGCAAGCTGGCGATAGCGCTGATCCAGCCGGGCAACTTTGGCGGCCACATCATCAGGTGTGCCGCCGTTATCGATAATGTCGTCGGCTACGGCAAGTCGCGCTTCACGCGTGGCCTGCGCAGCCAAAATATGTTCAGCCTGTTCACGGCTGATGTGGTCTCTGCTCATGGTACGCGCCAGCTGCGTTTCGCGATCGACATCCACAACCAGCACCCGATCGGCCAGCTGTTGCAGATTGTTTTCAACCAGCAAAGGAACGACCCACAGGCACCAGACGGAGCGGGTTAACGCCAGCTGGCGACGGGTCTCACTATGGATCAGCGGATGCAGAAGGGCGTTCAGCCAGGCTTTTTCCTGCGCGGAACTGAAAATCCGCTGACGCAGCGCGGCGCGATCTAGCGAGCCGTCCGGGCGAATGACCGCCGCACCGAACCGCTCTTGTATCGCTTTCAGCGCGGGTTGACCGGGCTCCACGACCTGACGGGCAATAATATCGGCGTCAACGATATCCACGCCTCTGGCCGCGAAGGCGTTAGCGATAGTGGTTTTCCCGCTGCCGATACCGCCGGTCAGCGCAACAGTATAGCTCATAGTCCCGATTCTCACGGCTCCGATGTGGCCGCATCCGCTCAGGCCAGCATTGACGCGGCCGCTAAAAGTGGGGTGCAGATCACATAAGAGAATCACAGATAAATTTATGGGATTGTAGCCTAAATAAACCTGTTTTCGCAGTCTTGTCCGTGCGTTTTTAGCGCGTATGATAAGGCTACTGGAGCTGGCAGCAGCACCCAATCATCAGATTGCGCCATCAACCAGGAAGTGATTTATGCGTATTGAAGAAGATATTAAGCTAGGTTTTAAAGATGTCCTGATCCGCCCCAAGCGTTCCACGTTGAAGAGTCGTTCACAGGTTGACCTGAACCGTCAGTTCACCTTCAAACACTCCGGCGTCGCCTGGTCAGGCGTGCCGATCATTGCCGCCAATATGGATACCGTCGGCACCTTCAGCATGGCGGAAGCGCTGGCCTCATTCCAGGTCCTTACCGCCGTTCACAAGCATTATAGCGTGGCACAATGGCAGGCCTTTATCGATCGCGTACCTGAAAGCGTACTGCAATACGTGATGGTTTCTACCGGCACTTCCGATGCCGATTTCGTTAAAATGCAGCAGATCCTCGCGCTGTCGCCCGCGTTAAATTTCATTTGTATTGACGTTGCTAACGGCTACTCCGAACACTTTGTCGAGTTTTTACAGCGCGCTCGCGAGGCCTGCCCGGATAAAACTATCTGTGCGGGTAACGTAGTGACGGGCGAAATGGTGGAGGAGCTTATCCTTTCCGGTGCCGATATCGTGAAGGTGGGCATCGGCCCCGGATCCGTCTGTACTACAAGGGTGAAAACTGGCGTAGGCTATCCGCAGCTTTCCGCCGTAATTGAATGTGCGGATGCGGCTCATGGGCTGGGCGGTCAAATTGTCAGCGACGGCGGCTGTTCGGTACCGGGCGACGTGGCGAAAGCCTTCGGCGGCGGCGCCGATTTTGTGATGCTCGGCGGGATGCTGGCCGCGCATGATGAATGCGAAGGCACGCTGGTGGAAGAGGACGGCGAGCAGTTTATGCTGTTTTACGGCATGAGTTCTGAATCTGCGATGAACCGGCACGTTGGCGGCGTGGCGGGCTATCGGGCGGCAGAAGGCAAAACCGTTAAGCTTCCCGTTCGCGGCCCGGTAGACAACACGGCGCGAGACATTCTTGGCGGCCTGCGCTCTGCCTGTACCTACGTTGGCGCTGAGCGGCTGAAAGAGCTGACCAAGCGCACGACCTTTATCCGCGTGGCGGAGCAGGAAAACCGGGTGTTCAACCGTTAAAGTCGGCAACTGGCCTGCCGCTTGCGCTGAGCGGCAGGTTTTTACGCTGTCGCTTTCACACCCTGCCTGGTAGAACGGCATCACTTTGCCTGCCTTAAAGCGTCGCCTGTCCCAAAATGTTGCCTGCTTCAAAGCATTGTCTGCCTTAAAGCATTGTCTGTCTCAAGGCGTCTCCTGTCTCAAAGCGTTGTCTGTCTTAATACGTCCTCTGTGTGAATACATCGCCTGGTCAAAACGGTCACTATCCCAAAGCATCGCCCAGGTTAAAGATGGGCAAGTACATCGCGACTACCAGCGTGCCGACCAGCACGCCGGTAACGATCATCATTAACGGTTCCAGCGCGGCGGCCAGATTATCCGCCAGCTCATGCGCGCTGGCCTCATGCCATTCCCCCAGCCGCAGCAGCAGGCTGTCCAGCGCGCCAGCCTCTTCGCCCACTTTTATCAGCTGGTAGCACAGCGGCGTGAAAAGCTCGTGCTGTGCCAGCGCCTGATACAGCGGGTTACCGGCGGCGATATGCTGCTGCAGGGCGACTATCGCCTCCCGCCACAGCAGATGATCGAGCGTTTTCTCTACCGCCTGCAGCCCCTGCAACAGCGTCAGACCAGCCTGCTGCGTCAGCGTCAGGGTCAGAAAGATACGGCTGAGCTGGCCGCCGCGATAAAGCCTGCCGATAAGCGGCAGCTGTAACAGACATCGCTGCTCGTTACGCTGCCAGACGGGCAGGCGGCGGCTTTGCCAGCGCCAGTAAGCAAGGCTGCCGAAGGCCAGCGGCAAAATAAGCATGCCATAACGCTGCAGCCCCTCGGACAGCGCGATTATGGCCGCGGTAAAAGCCGGTAGCGGCGCTTTAAAGGAACGATAGATAGCTACAAACTCCGGCAAAACGAAAACCAGCATCCCGATGCTGACCAGCAGCGCGACGGCGACCACAAACAACGGGTAGCGCAGCGCTTTCATTACTTTCTTTTGCAGCTGTTGTTCTCTTTCCTGCTGACCGGCCAGCCGCAGACAGCATTCGTCCATTCTGCCGGTCAGTTCGCCAACCGCGATCAGGGCAGGGTAGAGCGGTGGGAAAACTACAGGCCAGTCGGCCAGCGCCTGTGAAAAGGGTATGCCTTCCGACACGCTTTGCTCTATCTGCGTGAGTAAAGCCTGCCAGCCGGGATCGGCATGGCCTTCAGCCGTCAGCCGCAGGCTGGCAGAAAGCGTCATGCCTGCCTGCAAAAGCGTAGCCAGCTCGCGGAAAAAGGTAATCTTGTGCTGCCATTTCCAGTCGCCGGCGCGATAGCGGCGTCCTTTGCTAACCTTTAGCGGCAGCAGGTCGAGCGCCATGAGCCGTTCTGTTGCTTCCTGGCGGCCACGGCAAAAACAGGCTCCCTGATGAAAAGCGCCTTCTTTGTCCATGGCCTGCCATTCCACTAACAGCGGATCAGTCATCGTCATTACCGACAATTCGATTCAGCTCTGCCAGCGTGGTTTCGCCTTTATTCACGCTATGTAGTCCTTCTACAAACAGCGAGTTTATATTTTGCTGCCGGGTAATTTTCAGCAGCGCCTCCTGAGCGCTGTCGGTCGCGATAGCATTTTGCAGCCGCGCATTAACGGGAAGCAGCTCGAACAGCGCCAGCCTGCCATAAAAGCCGGAATAGCAGCGTTCGCAGCCGACGGCGCGCCAGTTTTGCACCGTACCCGGCCAGAGATCCTGAGGGAAATGGGCCAGCGCTTCGGCGGGTTCGCGACAGTGCGGGCAGAGACGGCGTACCAGACGCTGGGCGATAACCAGCTTTAGCGCGGAGGCAAGCTGGTAGCCGGGAATGCCGATTTGCCTTAGCCGGGTCAGCGTTTCCGCCGTGGAGTTGGTGTGCAAAGTCGACAGAACCAGATGGCCGGTCTGCGCCGCCTTGATGGCGATTTCCGCCGTTTCCGCATCGCGGATTTCGCCAATCATAATTACGTCGGGATCCTGACGCAGCAGAGCGCGTAGCACGCGGTTGAAATCAAGTCCGGTTTTAGGATGTACCTGGGTTTGATTAACGCCCGGCAGCGGGATTTCCACGGGATCTTCCACGCTGCACAGGTTGCGGCCCGGCGTGTTAAGCGAGCTCAGCCCGCTGTAAAGGGTAAAGGTTTTCCCGCTGCCGGTAGGGCCGGTAACCAGAATCAGCCCCTGCGGCCTCGCCAGCGCCTCGCGAAAGCAGCGCAGCGCCGCTGGCGACATGCCGAGATTCTCCAGCGACACGGACTGGGTGTCAGTTTGCAGCAGTCGGATAACCGCTTTTTCACCGCAGCGCGTGGGCAGCGTCGAGAGGCGAAAGGAAGCGGGTTTTCCCAACAGTGCCAGCGTGAACTGGCCATCCTGCGGGATCCGGCGTTCGGCGATATCCAGGTTAGCGACTATTTTCAGCCTTGCCAGCAGCGCCGCGGCGTTGTCGGCTGGCGAAGTCGGCACGTTTTGCAGCACGCCATCCACCCGAAAACGGATGCGTAACGCGTCGGCCTGAGGTTCGATGTGGATATCGGACGCGCGCTGCTGTATCGCCAGCGCCAACAGATTGTCGATACGCTGGATGGTGGTTTCGCTATGTGCCGCCGCAGGTTCCGATGCGGCCGGACGATCCTGTCGATACTGTTCCAGTCGCGCCGGTGGCCAGTACTCAATCTCAATCGCGCCCTGAGCGGTAAAACGCAGCGCCGCCATCATATCGGCCGAGGGCGGCGTCGCCATCGCGATGTGCAGCCGCTGCGGCGTAAGCGAAAGCACCACGGCGTGATGACGTTGACAAAGGGCCTCGACGGCCTGCAGAGAGGAAGACGCTGTCATTCCGCCACCTCGCTGTCATCGTCAAAGCGGAAGATATTTTCACAGGCTTCTTTCAGTCCCGTTTGCTGGGTAGCGCAGGTGCGCTGCCAGCCGATTTGGCCTTCGGCACCGTCCCACTGCGGTTTCATCGTTACCGTCAGGCCATTCAGGCTCTCCTGGCCCGTCAGCGTCAGCGCGCCGCCCTGCACGGCCACAGTGGCAACATAGCGCGACCCTTTCCCGGACGGCACGCCGTTGCTGCCTGCGCTACAGCTTTCCGCGCCGCCGTGCTCGATGGCGCACAGTTCCACGGCGGTTTTAAAAGGCATCGCCGTTTGCAGCATATCGGTCAGCGCGGCTTTTTGCAGATAGTTCTGGTAAGCCGGCAGGCCGATAGCGCTGAGAATGGCGATGATAGCGATAACTATCATTAGTTCGACCAGGGTAAATCCCTGCTGATTTTTCATGATGTTGACTTCCATGTGTTTAAGGAGTCAGCAACGTACCGCTGAAAAAAAGCACAAACCAGCGGCAAAAAAACGTTTCCGAAGAAGGGCAGCAGGAATTCTTTCGCTATTACATCAGCAGACAAAAAGGCGGGAAGACGGCTCGCAAAATTCAGTGATGGGAGCGAAAACGCCATCCGGAGACGGCGTTAAAATGACAGGTAAAATTAATGGGCGGCAGCGGGGCGAAAGCGCATGGAGAGATCCAACGCCCGCACGTGCTTGGTTAGCGCGCCGACCGAGATGTAATCCACGCCCGTTTCGGCGAAAGTCCGTAGCGTCTCATCGGTGACGTTGCCGGAAACCTCCAGCAGCGCGCGGCCGTTGGTCAGGCGCACCGCTTCCCGCATCTGCTCAACGCTGAAGTTATCCAGCATGATGATATCCGCCCCGGCCTCGATCGCCTGACTAAGCTCGTCCAGCGATTCAACCTCAACTTCCACCGGCACGTCCGGATGCAGCCAAAACGCCTTTTCCACGGCCTGGCGTACTGAACCGGTGGCGATAATATGGTTTTCCTTGATCAGGAAAGCGTCGGAAAGGCCCAGTCGGTGGTTAGCGCCGCCGCCGCACAGCACGGCATACTTCAGCGCGGTGCGCAGTCCCGGCAGCGTTTTTCTCGTATCCAGCAGCTGCGTTTTAGTGCCTTCAAGCATAGCCACATAGCGGCTGACCTCGGTTGCCACGCCGGATAACGTCTGGACAAAATTCAGCGCGGTGCGTTCGGCTGTCAGTATCAGCGAGGAAGGGCCGATTACTTCAAACAGCGGCTGGTTGGCGACGATCGCGTCACCATCCTCCACGTGCCAAATCATCTGCGTCTTATTACCAAGCTGGATAAAAACTTCTTCGACCCAGCGTTTCCCGCAAAAAATCCCTGGTTCGCGGGTGATCACTACGGCATGAGAGCGGGCATCTTCTGGTAGCAGGCTGGCGGTAATATCCCGGCTGGCGTCGATCTCGCCGCCCAGGTCTTCTCGCAGCGCCAGGGCGACGGCAGGAGGAATATCATCCTTAATACGTTCCAGCAGCGCAGCACGACGGCTGTCCGCATCGTAGCGACGGGTTGTCATGGTCAAACTCCAAAAGGGCGGATTGAAGAGAGAACCATGCTAGCTTTTTTACCTGCGGCTGGCGAGTCGGTTACTGCGCCAGAGCGGCCGATTTTTTGCCGCCTGACAGGGCAAAAAGCGACGAAACTTCCCCCGAGCTGTTTCTGCGGCGGCGGGGCTTCCCGCGTCAGGGATTCATGTTACTCTGATGTTATCTATAGAAAAGGAGAGCAGGCCATGCAGTTGCAGTCAGGCTGGCTGACCGGCGTGAAGCGGGTGCCGTCGCCGCATTTTAATCAGCGCCCGCAAAACGAAACGCCCACGCTTCTGGTTATTCATAATATCAGCCTGCCGCCGGGCGAGTTCGGCGGCCCGTGGATCGATGCGCTATTTACCGGCCAGCTGGATGCCGGGGCCCATCCTTACTTTGCGGATATCGCGCATCTGCGGGTTTCCGCGCATTGCCTGATCCGTCGCGATGGCGAAATCATCCAGTACGTGCCTTTTGATTTACGCGCCTGGCACGCGGGCGTTTCCTGCTATCAGGGACGGGAGGCCTGCAATGATTTTTCTGTTGGCATTGAGCTGGAAGGCACCGATGTGCTGCCCTATACCGATGCGCAATACCAGGCTTTGCAGGCGGTGACCCGTTTACTGGCAAAGCACTATCCGCAAATAGTCGAAAATATTACCGGGCATAGTGATATCGCGCCGGAAAGAAAAACCGATCCCGGACCGGCGTTTGACTGGGAAAGATTTCGGAGCGGGCTGGAGCACGATCCCTCCGCTGTACAGCAGGAGTAACAGGCATGACGCTTTTTAGTTTGTTATTGGTTCTGGGTTGGGAACGCTTGTTTAAAATGGGCGAGCACTGGCAGTTGGATCACCATCTGGCCCGGTTGTTCCGTCGTCAGCGGCGCTTTTCGCTGCTGCGCACGCTGGCGATGACGCTGGCGGCGATGGCGGTGGTCGCACTCTGTTTACTGGCGCTGAAGGGCCTTTTTTTCGGCGTTTTACAGCTGCTGTTCTGGATTGCCGTTGGGCTGTTGTGCATCGGTGCGGGGTCGGTAAGGCTGCATTATCATGCCTATCTGAAAGCGGCCAGCCATAACGATACGGACGCGCACAGCGCCATGGCAGAAGAGCTGACGCTGATCCACGGCCTGCCGATGGAGTGTAACGAGCGCGAATATCTCTGCGAACTGCAAAATGCGCTGCTGTGGATTAACTACCGCTTTTATCTGGCACCGCTGTTCTGGTTTGTCGTGGGCGGCCCATGGGGACCGGTTCTGCTGGTGGGATATGCTTTTCTGCGCGCGTGGCAGAGCTGGCTGGCGCGTCGTTATACGCCACTGGAACGGTCGCAATCCGGCGTGGATGCTATTCTGCACTGCGTTGACTGGATCCCGGTAAGACTGGCGGGAGTTGCCTATGCCTTATTGGGACATGGCGAACGCGCGCTGCCGGCCTGGTTTGCTTCATTGGGCGACCGGCATACCTCGCAATATCAGGTGCTGACCCGACTGGCGCAGTTTTCGCTGGCGCGCGATCTGCATACGGACAAGGTGCAAACGCCGCGAATTGCCGTTGCGCTGGCCAAGAAAGTGTCGCTGGTGATCGTGGTAGTGGTGGCGCTGCTGACTATTTACGGCGCGCTGGTATAGCAGGAATAATCCGGCCCGCAGGCCGGATTATTGGCTGTCAGGTTATTGCTCAGGCAGCCGCGCTGTCGTTGGTGCCAAACCCTCCCTCGATAAGATTACCCACGCTGCTGCCAATCCAGCTACCGATCCGTTTTCCAATATAGCCGGTTGCTTTGGATACCAAAGTGGAAATAACCGGGATAGTCGTCAGGTTGCCGATCGCAGCGCCAATAAACTCGCCTGCCCGGCATCAAATTAACGGCTTTGTTAATCCACGGCCGCCGGCGGTTCGCCAAAGACCGGCATGCCGTCGCTATCCCAGGTAAAGGTTTTAATGCAGGTGTGCCGGTTGGGATCGTAAAGCGGATCGCCTTCGATTTCCGTGTAGTCTCTCGCATGATAAACCAGTACGTCCTCGCCCTGTTCCGTTACCGTAAAGCTGTTATGCCCCGGCCCGAACTGGCGGTTTTCCCAACTGGTTTTAAAGACCGGCTGAGGGGATTTTTGCCAGTTTTCCGCTTTCATCGGATCGGCAGCAACGTCGATCCACAGCAGGCCCATACAGTAGTTTTCATCCGTCGCGCTGGCCGAATAGCTGACGAACAGGCGGTTGCCGTGACGAATAACCGCAGGCCCTTCGTTGACGCTGAAGCCCACGCATTCCCAGTCGAACTCAGGCCGACTCAGCATCACCGGCGCGCTTTTCAGCGACCACGGCGTTTCCAGTTCGGCCAGATAGAGATTGGAGTTGCCGGGGATCGCCGGATCTTTTTGCGCCCACAGATACCAGTTTCTGTCCTGATGCACGAAGTGGGTCGCGTCCAGCGCAAAACTGTCGATGGGCGTCATGACCTGACCGCATTCATGCCAGGCGCCGGTAAGCGGATCGTCGTCATGACAGGCGATAGCGAACATGCGGTGCTGGAACAGCCCATCTTTGATTTCTCTGGACGGCGCGGCGGCAAAATAGATGACCCAGACGTTATCAATAAGATGCAGTTCAGGCGCCCAAATCAGCTCGCTCATTTCGCCGCTGGCGTGTTTTTTCCAGACCACGACGGCTTCGGCTGCCGCCAGATCGGCTAAGGTCGCGGCGCGGCGCAGCTCAAGCCGATCGTATTCAGGTACGGAGGCGATAAAATAGTAATGCTGCCGATGGCGCAGAATAAAGGGATCGGCGCGCTGTGCAATAAGGGGGACGGGCCAGTGACTGCTCATGCTCCTGTTCCTTCTGGTTTAACCGGCGCTTTGCCGTGATGATAATCGTTGAGTTCGCGGAAATTATGGCGACGCTGTTCCAAATCCAGCTGGATTTTTTGCATCGTTGGTCGGTCAACCTTCAGCAGCCTGACCACGCCAGCGGTAATCAGATAACCGACGCCCGGAATAATGGTAAACAGCAGCGTGATGCCGTTGACGGCCAGCGGCGACTGGGCTTTCGCGCCCGCGTCGTAGCCGTAAAAAGAGAGCAGGAAGCCAACCATCGCGCCCGCTACGGCCAGGCCAACCTTGAGGAAAAACAGATTGCCTGAAAAGCTGATGCCGGTAATGCGCTTGCCGGTTTTCCACTCGCCGTAATCGTCCACGTCCGCCATCAGCGACCAGTGCAGCGGCGAAGGGATCTGATGCAGAATATTCAGCAGGAAGTACATCACCACAATCAGTACCGTAGCGTGCGGATCCAGGAAATAGAAGCCGCAGGAGAATAGCGCCAGCACGATATTGGTCCAGAAGAAGACTTTCAGTTTGCACCAGCGATCGGTCAACACTTTGGCCAACGTGCTGCCCAGCATCATGCCTATTACGCCCAGGCTGATAAACAGCGTGGCGAAATGGGTCGTTTGCCCCATGACCCAGGTGACGTAGTACATGGTGGCCGCCATGCGGATAAAGCCGGGACAGACGTTACAAAAGGTCAGCAGCAGGATGCGCACCCACTGGTCGTTTTTCCACACGTCCCGTAAATCGGATTTCAGATCGCTGTTGCTCGGTACGGCAGGATGAATGCGTTCACGCACCGTGGCGAAGCAAAAAAGGAACATGCAGAGGCCGATAAAGGCCAGCACGCTCATCGCCATCTGGTAGCCGCGCGCTTTGTCGTCGCCGCCAAACCATTCCGCCATCGGCAGCAGGGAGAGCGACAGGATCAGCGTGGCGATGCCGACCATTACAAAGCGGTAAGACTGGCAGGAGACGCGTTCGCCGGGATCGTTGGTAATCACGCCGCCAAGCGAGCAGTAAGGAATATTGATAGCGGTATAGGTTAACGACATCAGAAAGTAGGTGGCAAACGCGTAGATAACCTTATTGTCATAGCTCCAGTCCGGCGTGGTAAACATCAGCACGCTGAACAGCACATAGGGCAGGGAAATCCATAGCAGCCAGGGGCGAAAACGTCCCCAGCGGCTCTGCGTTCTGTCGGCCAGCGCGCCCATAATGGGATCGGTAATCGCATCCAGCACGCGCACGGAAAGCAGCAGGACGCCGACCAGCGCGGGCGCAAGGCCAAAGACATCCGTATAAAAATAGTTAAGGAAAAGCATGATCGCGCCGCCGATCATATTGCAGCCCGCGTCTCCCATGCCATAGCCAATCTTCTCTTTTACCGAAAGCGCCGCGCTCTTCATGGATAATCTCTCCCACAGGATGAAGCAGAGATTATCACTGGCTTAATAGCGTCTTGCGCTGGCGCAAAAGGTTGCAGAGATGGACAAAACGGCTGTAACCGGAAAAGTGTGAGTAAGCTGGCAATTCGCGCGGTGAGGGCCATAAAAGGTAAGGCAGGCTGGAGGATTAGCGCGCAGTAAAAAGGGCGCCGAAGCGCCCCGGGTCATCAGGCTTTTTGCAGCCGGTTTTTTACCGCGTAGCCAATGGCCAGCACGATAATCCACGGCGGAATAAGCCATACGGAAATCGCCATGCCCGGCGTCATCGCCATAATGACCAGAATGCCGATCATAAACAGCAGGCAAATCCAGTTGCCGGCGGGATAGAGCAGCGCCTTGAAGCGAGTCTGCACGCCTTCGCGCGCTTTCGCCTGGCGGAACTTCAGATGGGCGTAGCTGATCATCGCCCAGTTGATCACCAGCGCGGAGACCACCAGCGCCATAAACAGGCCCAGCGCCTCGCCCGGCATCAGATAGTTCACCAGCACGCAAATCGCCGTGGTAGCGGCTGAGAGCGCCAGCGCCACGTAAGGCACGCCGCGACGGTCAACCTTCAGCAGCGCCTTTGGGCCGTTGCCCTGACGGGCCAGGCCGTAAAGCATCCGGCTGTTGGAATAGACGCAGCTGTTATAAACGGAGAGCGCCGCCGTTAAAAACACCAGGTTCAGCACGTTCGCCGCCAGGCTTTCGCCCAGGTCGTGGAAAATCATCACAAACGGGCTGCTGTTGGCGGTAACTTTTGTCCAGGGATAAAGCGAAAGCAGCACGATAATCGAGCCGACATAAAAGATCAGGATACGCCAGATCACCTGGTTGGTGGCCTGCGGAATGCTTTTTTGCGGGTCATCCGCTTCGGCCGCCGTGATGCCTACCAGCTCCAGGCCGCCGAAAGAGAACATAATGATCGCCATCGCCATCACCAGTCCGCCCACGCCGTGCGGGAAAAAGCCGCCGATCGCCCAGATATTGCTGATCTTCGCATCCGGGCCGCCATGACCGCTGAACAGCAGCCAGCAGCCGAACACAATCATCGCCACCACGGCGACCACTTTCACAATCGCCAGCCAGAACTCCATTTCGCCAAAGATTTTTACGCTGGTCAGGTTGATAGCGTTAATCAGCACAAAGAAGATGGCGGCGGCGGCCCAGGAAGGAAACGCGGGCCACCAGACCTGAATATACTGGCCGACGGCGGTCAGTTCCGCCATCGCGACCAGGATATAGAGCACCCAGTAGTTCCAGCCGGAAGCGAAACCGGCAAAGTTGCCCCAGTATTTATAGGCAAAATGGCTGAAAGAACCGGCAACCGGCTCTTCCACGATCATTTCGCCCAGCTGGCGCATAATTAAAAAGGCAATAAAGCCGCCGATGGCGTAGCCCAGTAAGACGGACGGGCCCGCCATTTTAATGGTTTGTGCGATCCCCAGAAAAAGGCCGGTGCCGACGGCGCCGCCTAATGCAATTAGCTGAATATGGCGGTTTTTCAGGCCGCGCTTCAGCATATCGCCCTGCTGTTGTTCCATAGTGATCCTCTTGGTCTCGTTATTGTACTAAGGGCGAGCCTTTGTCATCATTTTATTACGATAGATGTACTTAAATGTTTACATAAGAAACCCCGCAAAAGCGGGGCTGCCTCTACTTTCGCGATAAGAATAATGATAAGCGCCGGGTAATGCACTCGCTTTCTGTTTAAGCCGGGACGGCTGCAAAAAAAACAGGTTTCGGCAACGTTTGTTTTTGTCATAAAGGATGCCTGAAGACGAATCGATTTTACTTATGACGCCGTTAATCGGGCGCCATTAACTGCCTGGTCTCCTTCAGAAAAGTTAATTTTTTTAACATTCTTTCTGACGCGTTTAACCTGTTATAAGGCGTTAATTCGCGCCCGTAAAACGAGACATGCGTCTGGTTTTGCGCCGTTGCCATATAGACATCAGGTGAATACTTTGTTACTTTACGGGCTCCTTTTTGCAATTGGTATGACCAATTTACTCGGGCAAACGGCACGAAGAAGGGATGATGGCCTACAGCAAAATCCGCCAACCAAAGCTATCCGATGCTATCGAGCAGCAGCTTGAGTCCTTGATTATGGAAGGGACGCTGCGTCCCGGTGAAAAGCTCCTCCCTGAACGCGAGCTGGCTAAACAGTTCGACGTCTCCCGTCCCTCTTTGCGTGAAGCTATCCAGCGTCTGGAAGCAAAAGGCCTGCTGCTGCGCCGTCAGGGCGGTGGCACTTTTGTAAAGACTAACCTCTGGCAAAGCCTGAGCGATCCGCTGGTGGAACTGCTGGCCGATCACCCTGAATCGCAGTTCGATCTGCTGGAAACGCGCCACGCGCTGGAAGGGATAGCGGCCTACTATGCGGCGCTACGAGGAACGGAAGAAGATCTGGCACGTATCCGGGATTGCCATCTGCAAATCCAGACCGCGCAGGAGAGCGGCGACCTTGATGCCGAAGCCAACGCGGTCATGCAGTATCAGATAGCTGTCACAGAGGCGGCGCATAATGTGGTGCTGCTGCATTTGCTACGCTCAATGGGGCCGATGCTGCAACAGAACGTCCGACAGAATTTTGAATTGCTCTACTCGCGCCGCGAAATGCTGGCAAAAGTGAGCGGTCACCGCGCCAGTATTTTCGAGGCGATTGTGGCGCGCGAACCCGAAAAGGCACGCGAGGCCTCACACCGCCATCTGGCGTTTATCGAGGAAATATTGCTGGACAGAAGCCGGGAACAGAGCCGAAGAGAGCGCTCCCTGCGCCGATTACAGCAGCGTAAGGATTAACGCGTAATCATAACGCGACAACCACGAAGGGCCTGTCTCTCTGTGTTTTGCACTGAGCCAGAGGACAGAGAGACAGGCTCCAGACAATTCAACGTATTAGACACAGATAAGGAATACCCCCATGTCAGAACGTTTACACAATGACGTGGATCCGATTGAAACTCGCGACTGGCTACAGGCGATCGAATCGGTCATCCGTGAAGAGGGCGTGGAGCGCGCGCAGTTCCTGATCGATCAGGTATTGAGCGAAGCACGCAAAGGCGGCGTAAAGGTAGCGGCGGGCACTGGGGCCGGCAGCTACATTAACTCTATCGCCGTTGAGGACGAACCTGACTATCCGGGTAATACCTCGCTGGAACGTCGTATCCGTTCCGCCATCCGCTGGAACGCCATCATGACCGTTCTGCGTGCATCGAAGAAAGATCTGGAGCTGGGCGGCCATATGTCTTCCTTCCAGTCCTCGGCGACCATTTATGAAGTGTGCTTTAACCACTTCTTCCGCGCGCGCAGCGAAAAAGACGGTGGCGACCTGGTGTACTTCCAGGGCCACATTTCGCCGGGCGTCTACGCGCGTGCTTTCCTGGAAGGCCGCCTGACCGAAGAGCAGATGAACAACTTCCGTCAGGAAGTGCACGGCAAAGGCCTCTCTTCTTATCCGCATCCAAAACTGATGCCGGATTTCTGGCAGTTCCCGACCGTTTCGATGGGTCTTGGCCCAATCGGCGCCATCTACCAGGCGAAATTCCTCAAGTATCTTGAGCACCGTGGCCTGAAAGATACCTCACAGCAGACCGTTTACGCCTTCCTGGGCGATGGCGAGATGGACGAGCCGGAATCCAAAGGCGCGATCACCATCGCCACCCGCGAGAAGCTGGATAACCTGGTGTTCATCATCAACTGTAACCTGCAGCGCCTGGACGGCCCGGTAACCGGCAACGGCAAAATCATCAACGAGCTGAGCGGCATCTTTGGCGGCGCAGGCTGGGAAGTGATCAAGGTTATCTGGGGCGGACGCTGGGACGAGCTGCTGCGCAAAGATACCAGCGGCAAGCTGATCCAGCTGATGAATGAAACCGTTGACGGCGACTATCAGACCTTTAAATCCCGCGATGGCGCCTACGTGCGCGAGCACTTCTTCGGTAAATATCCGGAGACCGCCGAGCTGGTCAAAGATATGACCGACGACGAGATTTGGGCGCTGAACCGTGGCGGCCACGATCCGAAGAAAATCTACGCGGCGCTGAAAAAAGCGCAGGACACCAAAGGCAAACCTGTGGTGATCCTGGCGCATACCATTAAAGGCTATGGTATGGGCGACACGGCAGAAGGCAAGAACATCGCTCACCAGGTGAAGAAAATGAACATGGATGGCGTACGCTACATCCGCGATCGTTTCAACGTGCCGGTAGAAGATGACAAAATCGAAAGCCTGCCGTACGTCACCTTCGACAAAGAGTCGGAAGAGTACAAATATCTGCATGGCCAGCGCGAGAAGCTGGGCGGCTATCTGCCGACGCGTCAGCCTAACTTCAGCGAGAAGCTGGAGATGCCTGCGCTGGAAGACTTCCGTCAGCTGCTGGATGAGCAGAACAAAGAGATTTCCACCACGATCGCCTTTGTGCGTGCCCTGAACGTGATGCTGAAGAACAAGTCGATCAAAGATCGTCTGGTGCCGATCATCGCCGACGAAGCGCGTACCTTTGGTATGGAAGGCCTGTTCCGTCAGATCGGCATCTACAGCCCGAACGGCCAGCAGTACACGCCGCAGGACCGTGAGCAGGTTGCCTACTACAAAGAAGATGAGAAAGGTCAGATCCTGCAGGAAGGCATCAACGAACTGGGCGCAGGCGCATCCTGGCTGGCGGCGGCAACGTCCTACAGCACCAACAACCTGCCGATGATCCCGTTCTACATCTACTACTCGATGTTTGGCTTCCAGCGTATCGGCGATCTGTGCTGGGCGGCGGGCGACCAGCAGGCGCGCGGCTTCCTGGTTGGCGGCACCTCCGGTCGTACCACGCTGAATGGCGAAGGCTTGCAGCATGAAGATGGTCACAGCCACATTCAGTCGCTGACTATCCCTAACTGCATCTCTTACGATCCGGCTTACGCTTACGAAGTCGCCGTTATCATGCATGACGGTCTGGTGCGTATGTACGGCGAAGCGCAGGAAAACATCTACTACTACATCACCACGCTGAACGAAAACTACCACATGCCGGCGATGCCGCAGGGCGCAGAAGAAGGTATCCGTAAAGGTATCTACAAGCTGGAAACGGTAGAAGGCAGCAAAGGTAAAGTCCAGCTGTTGGGTTCAGGCTCTATCCTGCGTCACGTTCGTGAAGCGGCACAGATCCTGGCGAAAGACTACGGCGTTGGCTCCGATGTTTACAGCGTGACCTCCTTCACCGAACTGGCTCGTGACGGTCAGGACTGCGAGCGCTGGAACATGCTGCACCCAACTGAAGCGCCTCGCGTGCCTTACGTTGCGCAGATCATGCACGACGCACCGGCCGTGGCTTCAACCGACTATATGAAACTGTTCGCCGAGCAGATCCGTACCTATATTCCAGCCAGCGACTATCGCGTGCTGGGCACGGATGGTTTCGGTCGTTCCGACAGCCGCGAAAATCTGCGTCACCACTTCGAAGTGGACGCGTCTTACGTGGTGGTTGCAGCGCTGGGCGAACTGGCTAAACGCGGCGAGATCGATAAGAAAGTGGTGGCGGAAGCCATCACCAAATTCAATATCGATGCCGATAAAGTCAACCCGCGTCTGGCATAAGAGGTAAAGAGTAATGGCTATCGAAATTAAAGTACCGGACATCGGTTCCGACGAAGTGGAAGTCACCGAGATCCTGGTCAAGGTCGGCGACAAAGTGGAAGCAGAGCAGTCGCTGATCGTCGTTGAAGGCGACAAAGCCTCAATGGAAGTGCCTTCGCCAGAAGCGGGCGTGGTCAAAGAAATTAAAATTTCTACCGGCGACAAAGTGGAAACCGGCTCGCTGATTATGATCTTTGAATCTGCCGACGCGGCTGCGCCAGCGCCAGCCAAAGCGGAAGCAAAAGAAGAGAAGAAAGAAGCGGCGCCGGCTGCCAAAGCGGAAAGCAAAGACGTCAACGTACCGGACATCGGCGGTGATGAAGTTGAAGTCACCGAGATCCTGGTCAAGGTTGGCGATAAAGTCGAAGCCGAGCAGTCGCTGATTACCGTCGAAGGCGACAAGGCCTCAATGGAAGTGCCTGCGCCGTTTGCCGGCACGGTAAAAGAGATCAAAATCGCGACCGGCGACAAAGTCAGCACCGGCTCGCTGATTATGATCTTCGAAGCGGAAGGCGCAGCACCGGCCGAAGCGCCGAAGCCAGCAATGAAAGAAGAAGCGGCAGCGGCGCCTGCGGCGACCAGCGGCGCGAAAGAAGTGCAGGTGCCGGACATCGGCGGCGACGAAGTTGAAGTCACCGAGGTGATGGTTAAGGTTGGCGACAAAGTCGAAGCCGAGCAGTCACTGATCACCGTCGAAGGCGACAAGGCCTCGATGGAAGTGCCTGCGCCGTTTGCCGGCACGGTAAAAGAGATCAAAATCGCGACCGGTGACAAAGTCAGCACCGGCTCGCTGATTATGATCTTTGAAGTGGCAGGCGCGGCGCCTGCTCCGGCAGCGAAACAGGAAGCGGCTCCGGCTCCGCAGGAAGCCAAAGCGGCGCCTGCTACGGCACCGGCTCCGGCGAAAGCGGAAGCAAAAGGCGACTTCTCCGAGAACGACGCCTACGTCCACGCCACGCCGGTTATCCGTCGTCTGGCGCGCGAGTTCGGCGTTAACCTGGCGAAGGTAAAAGGTACGGGACGTAAAGGCCGTATTCTGAAAGAAGACGTGCAGGCGTACGTGAAAGACGCGGTGAAACGCGCCGAGACCGCGCCAGCGGCTGCCGCCAGCGGCGGTGGTCTGCCAGGCATGCTGCCGTGGCCGAAAGTGGACTTCAGCAAGTTCGGCGAAATCGAAGAAGTCGAGCTGGGCCGCATCCAGAAAATCTCTGGCGCGAACCTGAGCCGTAACTGGGTGATGATCCCGCACGTTACGCACTTCGACAAAACCGATATCACCGATCTGGAAGCGTTCCGTAAACAGCAGAACGCCGAAGCCGAGAAGCGCAAGCTGGACGTGAAATACACGCCGGTTGTGTTCATTATGAAAGCCGTTGCCGCCGCGCTGGAGCAGATGCCGCGCTTTAACAGCTCGCTTTCTGAAGACGCGCAGAAGCTGACGTTGAAAAAATATATCAACATCGGCGTGGCGGTCGATACGCCTAACGGCCTGGTGGTTCCGGTCTTTAAGGACGTGAATAAAAAAGGCATCACCGAGCTTTCCCGCGAGCTGATGGCAACCTCGAAAAAAGCGCGCGACGGCAAGCTGACGGCCAGCGACATGCAGGGCGGCTGCTTCACTATCTCCAGCCTTGGCGGTCTTGGCACCACGCACTTTGCGCCGATCGTCAACGCGCCGGAAGTAGCTATCCTGGGCGTCTCTAAATCCGCGATGGAGCCGGTCTGGAACGGTAAAGAGTTTGTGCCGCGTCTGATGATGCCAATCTCTCTTTCCTTCGACCACCGCGTTATCGACGGGGCTGACGGTGCCCGCTTTATCACCATCGTCGGCAATCTGTTAGCCGATATTCGCCGACTGGTGATGTAAAAGTACTCTGGCCGGCTTATGCCGGCCTTCTTATAGCCGACTCTCGCTGTTTTAGTCGACAAGTTGTGATGGTTTGGGGCAGGTTGTTTGCACTCTGTTAACAATTCTGTAAACTCTTGCCCTGAATACGAACCGGTGGATGGATATCCGCCAGTTAACTAAGAGGTCATGATGAGTACAGAAATTAAAACTCAGGTCGTGGTACTTGGGGCAGGTCCGGCAGGTTACTCTGCGGCATTTCGCGCTGCTGATTTAGGTCTGGAGACCGTGATTGTTGAGCGTTACAGCACCCTGGGCGGCGTTTGCCTGAACGTGGGCTGTATTCCTTCCAAAGCGCTGCTGCACGTGGCGAAAGTCATTGAAGAAGCCAAAGCGCTGGAAGAACACGGCGTGGTGTTCGGCAAGCCGCAAACCGACATCAACAAAATCCGTACCTGGAAAGAGAAGGTCATTAACCAGCTGACCGGCGGTCTGGCCGGTATGGCGAAAGGCCGTAAAGTGAAAGTGGTCACCGGCGAAGCTAAGTTCACCGGCGCGAACACTATGTTCGTTGACGGCGAAAACGGCGGCACCACTATCAACTTCGATAACGCGATTATCGCTGCCGGTTCTCGTCCTATTCAGCTGCCGTTTATTCCGCATGAAGATCCACGAGTGTGGGATTCCACCGCCGCGCTGGAGCTGAAAGAAGTGCCTGAGCGTATGCTGGTCATGGGCGGCGGCATCATCGGCCTGGAAATGGGTACCGTTTATCACGCGCTGGGTTCTCAGATTGACGTGGTTGAGATGTTCGATCAGGTGATCCCTGCGGCCGATAAAGACGTGGTGAAAGTCTTCACCAGGCGCATCGAGAAGCAGTTCAACCTGATGCTGGAAACCAAAGTGACCGCGGTAGAAGCCAAAGAAGATGGTATCTACGTCACGATGGAAGGCAAAAAAGCGCCTGCTGAACCACAGCGTTACGACGCGGTGCTGGTGGCGATTGGCCGCGTGCCGAACGGTAAAGGTCTGGATGCCGGTAAAGCGGGCGTGGAAGTGGACGATCGCGGCTTTATCCGTGTCGATAAGCAGATGCGTACCAACGTGCCGCACATTTTCGCTATCGGCGACATCGTTGGTCAGCCAATGCTGGCGCATAAAGGCGTGCACGAAGGCCACGTAGCGGCGGAAGTGATCTCCGGCAAGAAGCACTACTTCGATCCAAAAGTGATCCCATCTATCGCCTATACCGAGCCGGAAGTTGCCTGGGTTGGCCTGACCGAGAAAGAAGCGAAAGAGAAGGGCATCAGCTACGAGACGGCGACCTTCCCGTGGGCGGCATCAGGCCGTGCTATCGCTTCCGACTGCGCAGACGGCATGACCAAGCTGATTTTTGATAAAGAGACGCATCGCGTGATCGGCGGGGCCGTTGTCGGCACCAACGGCGGCGAGCTGCTGGGCGAAATCGGTCTGGCTATCGAAATGGGCTGCGACGCCGAAGATATCGCGCTGACTATCCATGCTCACCCGACGCTGCACGAGTCGGTAGGCCTGGCGGCGGAAATCTTTGAAGGCAGCATCACCGATCTGCCAAATGCGAAAGCGAAGAAGAAGTAAGCGCTAAAAGCATTCGAAGCGGCTCCGAAAGGGGCCGTTTTTTTATCTCATTTCCGCGTCATTTTTCTGATTAAACGCCTGCAAATACTCAATAAAACAGCGCAGCGCCATTCCTTTGATGAAAAATGCAAGACTTATAGTGTGCAGGGTTATCCGATTATAACTGCGTTTTTTGCCACGAAAGTGGGTAGCAGGCCGCGGATGAGTTTAAAGCAGGGCGCTGAAACCCTTTTTTTGAGGGGTATTTCAACGGACTGTTTTATAAGGAGATTAAGTAATGGGTGAAAAAGAGGGGTTTTATCGGGTTTTGGTCAAAATTCTTTTAACATAAGTGCGTTATGTTGTGTCGCAATCAGTTCACTGCCGTACAGGCAGCTTAGAAACAGATGGGATCTGGCGCTACGTTATCACAATTGTTCACTGCCGTACAGGCAGCTTAGAAATTGGCTTCAAGAACGATTTTCCCGTCCAGCTTGTTCACTGCCGTACAGGCAGCTTAGAAATGCAAACGTGGCATTGATGACTGATGCCATTAGTTCACTGCCGTACAGGCAGCTTAGAAAGCTACGATGCTAAATCACCTGGCAACAATACAGTTCACTGCCGTACAGGCAGCTTAGAAATACCCACTCGCCCAGCTTGATGCGCTGTAGAAGTTCACTGCCGTACAGGCAGCTTAGAAATGAAGAAGCCGAAAACGTGGCCGCGCGGCTACGTTCACTGCCGTACAGGCAGCTTAGAAAAGCTGCTGTTTATGGGCAATGAGTTCGCGCAGGTTCACTGCCGTACAGGCAGCTTAGAAAATTTCTGCGTCTTAATAAAGGGGCTATTACGTGTTCACTGCCGTACAGGCAGCTTAGAAAGGGTTCGTGTTAGCCGGTATTGCAAACCCCGTAGTTCACTGCCGTACAGGCAGCTTAGAAAGAACTAGCGATGAGCGAGGACAACGCGCATAAGTTCACTGCCGTACAGGCAGCTTAGAAAAGCGCTTTGCGCCCGGCATCACGTAATAAATTGTTCACTGCCGTACAGGCAGCTTAGAAATGACGCGGTAGCAACTGCGGTAACCATTTGAAGTTCACTGCCGTACAGGCAGCTTAGAAACCGAGCGAACTTTGCCATCCCGTAAATTTGCAGTTCACTGCCGTACAGGCAGCTTAGAAAAAAGCGGAGCCGCAAGCAAAGGAAGTCCCCGTGTTCACTGCCGTACAGGCAGCTTAGAAAAGAACTGAATCTTGGCCGTGCCGCCGGATTTATGTTCACTGCCGTACAGGCAGCTTAGAAAGATGACACATACCCGGTTACGAATGCCGGTGCGTTCACTGCGTACAGGCAGCTTAGAAACAGCACGTTCAGCGTCACCCGCGCCGGTTTCGGTTCACTGCCGTACAGGCAGCTTAGAAATGTAACGTCAAATTTCTTAGCATGATGTTCTTCGTTCACTGCCGTGCAGGCAGCTTAGAAATTTCTTTTTCTTGCCGACGCTTTACCTGCGTCGTTCACTGCCGTGCAGGCAGCTTAGAAATATCAGCATCAAAGAGCCATTCTGCTGGTACTGTTCACTGCCGTAAAGGCAGCTTAGAAAGCTGACGGAATTACGCTTCAACTGAAGCCAAAGTTCACTGCCGTACAAGCAGCTTAGAAAAATTGCTCATAAAAAAGCGTGGTGATCGTGCTGTTCACTGCCGTACAGGCAGCTTAGAAAACAATTTCCACGCAGCCTGTTGCGCCCTGCTCGTTCACTGCCGTACAGGCAGCTTAGAAAAGCCGCAGCGGTTCGTTGTGCCGGATTATTTTGTTCACTGCCGTACAGGCAGCTTAGAAATTTAACCATTCCCCGCTCGTATGCCCACCGGAGTTCACTGCCGTACAGGCAGCTTAGAAAGCATTATAAGCACCCACAGCTCGCCATGAGTAGTTCACTGCCGTGCAAGCAGCCTGGAAATTGAATGTGATTGCGGCACACCGAGATGACAGGTTCACTGCCGTACAGGTGGCCAGAAAACGCTGAAAGTGAATTCTATCAGTACAGCAAATCAACAAAGCAGAAAACCCACGTGATAGTGGGTTTCTTACTTCAAAACTTGCCTTCATCCCGCTTCTGCTTCATATACGCAGAAAGCCAGGAAAGAAACGCGATAAGATCAGGCAGATATTCAGCGCAATCACCTATTCGGTTTTCCGTAATTTTATTTAATTCAGATGCGGCAAGTTCGTTAGTGGGAAAATCAGCGAGAAACAGATCTATTTCGTTGATAAGATTTTCATCAATCCCGCCAAAACACTCAATTGATGAATCTACGATCTCAGGGTAACTATCTCCATACGCATCCGCATCGTTACCCAGAAAGACAGAAAAATAAGTTCTTATGTTTTCGTAATTTTTCATTTTATTTAATCCTCGGATAGGCAGTAAGCACATAAAATGGTTTGCCATTATAAGGTTTTTTCTGAAGCACGACAGTGAACAGGTTTGTTTTAGTAGCTTTTAAAGTTGAAGCTTTAACAACGATACCAATACTGGATGGATAAGCATAATCAAACTCAAGGAATGACCTGGAGTGATCGGCTGGAGTGCTTCTGGCCCACCTTCTGATTTTCCATGCGTTAGCCTTCATTGCTTTACTAATGGATTTTTCCGCAATTTTTAAAGAAGTGAATGAGCTTGCAGCCCCGCTGGCTTTAAACGTGCCTGATTGTAGCCCTCTTTTGATCTTATCAATCAATTCTGATTCGCTTTTACAAATATGCTTTTTAATAGTATGGCCGCCACCGGCGATACCCTTAACAGCCTCATGTTCCATTAAATTAATTTGCCCCATTCTGACAGAAGCTACACGTGCAGCACCGGCAATTGAGAATGGGATGATGACATCTACCGCGATACCTATCTGCTCAGCTGTTTGATCATCTAGTCCCATTTCTCTGGCGATACCCGCCGTTGCACGGGCTGTTATTGATGCCGTTTGCTTACCTGTGTAGACTTGATAGGCCGCTGAGCTGACTGTATCCATGCCGTGAGTACCGACAATTATGCAGCCTGCTTTTGTTAGTCCGGTAGGTTCCGGCACGAGACATAAAGCTGTAGCGCTTGCTAACTCCAGTATCCCACCGAGAAATTCTATGCCACCCCACGCGCGATTACTGAACGAGGATTCTGATATTGTCTCATCAGTCATAACCGCCGCCATTTGTGCAGGCGTCATCGCGATACTAATACTGTTATCCATAACACTTCCTTGTTGAGAAACGTCCATTAATCAGAATAATTAAATGTCAGGTGATATCAAAATTATTTTTACGATTACAGTTACTTTAGGAAAATAGATTGGTTTTGTCCGGAACTGACATGTCACCTCTGCATAGATAATTTTCTATGCGTATGGTGTTTAAAAACGATGAGCGCCGCCCGGTAGGGGTTATTATTTATGACGTTGAGAAGTGACGGTTTTCAGTAGTGCTATCATTATGTATGTCTTTTTCGCTTTATGATGCGAATTACATGAGTTGTTATTTTATGAAATTATTACAAAGAATAGTGTGTCTTTAACCATCGGAACCGGCTTATTGTTATAGAGTAACTCTTAGTTATTTTCTCCTTAATCTTAAAGCCTACAACTCTAACCGCGATGTTCGGGTATTAATGTGGTTTGTCTAAAAAGCTGGCAGCCTAGGTACATATGAATTTATGACAAGTACTGAAACCCTTTTTTTGAGAGGTTATGCAATTGTTTGTTTTATCAGGTTATTTTTTAAGTGTTGAAAAAGAGGGTTTTTACCGGGGTTTGGTCAAAATTCTTTTCAGATAAGCAAGTTATGCTGTATCGCTTACTGTTCACTGCCGTACAGGCAGCTTAGAAATTCACGAAAACTTGTAACGCAGGAATAAAGAAGTTCACTGCCGTACAGGCAGCTTAGAAATTTTTAACAACGCGGGAGATATCTTCATCGCGGTTCACTGCCGTACAGGCAGCTTAGAAACTGAATTCTCAGAATACCGCGACGTGCTGTTTCGTTCACTGCCGTACAGGCAGCTTAGAAAAGCGGCTTTGGGTGGAATCACGCCGTTAACATGTTCACTGCCGTACAGGCAGCTTAGAAACTAGCGATACAGCGTCCCTTTATGACCTGGCAGTTCACTGCCGTACAGGCAGCTTAGAAAATTTACCGGAAAGACGGCAAAAATATTTACCCGTTTACTGCCGTACAGGCAGCTTAGAAATCCGGCCGCAAAACTGGTTAACTATTTACCAGGTTCACTGCCGTACAGGCAGCTTAGAAAAGCATGACAGCTGAGGAACGGTCAAATGCGCTGTTCACTGCCGTACAGGCAGCTTAGAAAATATACTGAACAAAGTAATTCGGCGTCTCAAAGTTCACTGCCGTACAGGCAGCTTAGAAATATTGCAACCACTTCGCCAGCGTGAATACCGGGTTCACTGCCGTACAGGCAGCTTAGAAAAGCATATTCAGGAATACAGCCCGCTGATTCACGTTCACTGCCGTACAGGCAGCTTAGAAATCTGGCTGGCGTAGCTGGGCGGCGACTTCTTCGTTCACTGCCGTACAGGCAGCTTAGAAAACGGCAACTTTCACATTGCGGTGTGCAGCCCGGTTCACTGCCGTACAGGCAGCTTAGAAACTACGAGCTATATCGCTAAATACGTTTCTAAAGTTCACTGCCGTACAGGCAGCTTAGAAATAACTGGGATCTGTGGGAAGAATGCCGCACGAGTTCACTGCCGTACAGGCAGCTTAGAAAAGACCGGGTCGTCTGCCGCAGCGGTGAAGCCAGTTCACTGCCGTACAGGCAGCTTAAAAAGCTGGTCAAGAGTGGTAAGGGCAAGCAGGCCGTTCACTGCCGTACAGGCAGCTTAGAAATGGCGTTTAAACTCAACGACCCACACCCACGGGTTCACTGCCATACAGGCAGCTTAGAAATGCTTTCTATGGTGTTTGCACCGCCAGTAAAAGTTCACTGCCGTACAGGCAGCCTGGAAACCTCCCCATACTGCTATTCCCGCCCTTAAACTTGTCGCTAAAACCCTACTGACCTCTCATTACCTTTTCTGATGATTTAATACACTGCTTGCCTGATAGAAATCAACGGCCAGGCTGACGCAAGGAATGCGTATGGAACACTTAAAACCCTCCGATTTAAAAACTATTCTTCATTCAAAACGCAGCAACATCTATTACCTGCAATATTGCCGCGTGTTGGTCAACGGCGGACGCGTGGAATATGTGACAGATGAAGGCAAGCGTTCGCTTTACTGGAATATCCCCATCGCAAATACCACGGTAATTATGCTTGGCACCGGCACTTCTGTTACTCAGGCCGCCATGCGTGAATTCGCCAGAGCGGGCGTACTGGTTGGTTTTTGTGGCGGCAACGGCACGCCGCTTTACGCCGCTAATGAAGCTGAGGCCGCCGTTTCCTGGCTGACATCGCAAAGTGAATATCGACCTACGAAATATCTGCAACATTGGGTGAACTTCTGGTTTGATGACGAGAAAAGGTTAGCGGCGGCAATAGCTTTTCAGCGAGAGCGTATTAAACAAATCCAAAAACACTGGCTTAGCGAGCGACTGAGCAGACAGGAAAAATTTGTTATTCAGCAGCCCGTTCTTCAAACCTTATTGGAACGTTATGAAAAAAGCCTGATTACCTGTACCAGCGTGCAATATTTGCTGGCGCAGGAAGCGGTACTGACAAAGGCGCTTTATAAGCTGGCCGCCGAGGCGACGAAATACGGCGAGTTTACTCGTGCAAAACGCGGCGGCGGCGCTGATATCGCTAATCGTTTTCTGGATCACGGCAACTATCTGGCCTACGGACTTGCCGCCACGGCCTGTTGGGTAACGGGGCTGCCGCATGGCTTGGCGATTATGCATGGCAAAACACGACGCGGCGGTCTTGTTTTTGATGTGGCCGATATGATTAAAGACGCGCTGATTTTGCCGCAGGCATTTATTTCCGCAATGGCCGGAGAAGACGAGCAGGAGTTTCGCCAGCGCTGTATTAGCGGTTTGCAAAAAGCCGATGCGCTGGATGTGATGATCGAAACTTTGCAATCAACTGCTGAATACTTTGGCCGGGCGGTCTGATGAATATCTTACTTATCTCTCAGTGCAGCAAGCGCGCTTTAGTAGAAACCAGACGCATCATCGATCAATTTGCCGAGCGTAAAGGAGAAAGAACCTGGCAGACGGCCATCACGCTGGAAGGGCTTAATACGCTACGGAAGCTGCTGCGTAAAACCGCCAGGCGAAACAGTGCTATTGCCTGTCACTGGATTAAAACTTCTGGCCAGACCGAGCTGCTATGGATTATCGGCAACCTGCGACGCTTCAATCGCGATGGTAGTGCACCAACGCATTCGACAGAGCGCGACGTGCTGAAAAGTCAGGATGAAAATCAATGGCAAAGCGCTCAGGCTATTGGGCTGATAGCTGCTATCGCCGGGCTGTTTCATGATTTTGGCAAAGCAAACCGGCTTTTTCAGCAAAACCTGTTTGGCGAGGGGAAAAACTTCCAGCCTTATCGTCATGAATGGATATCGTTACGGCTTTTTTGTGCCTGGGTAGGGGAACGTAATGACTCGCAGTGGCTACAGGCGTTAGCCGCTGTCGACGCTAATGACGAAGCGGAAATGCTGGCCAGAGTGATACAGGATCCGGCCTCCCTTAATCCCTTTGCGACGCTGCCACCCGTCGCCGCAACGGTAGCCTGGCTTATCCTGTCGCATCACCGGTTACCGACTTATCCTTCAGGACGCAGTAATCCACCGCAGCTAGCGGAAGCGGATGGCTGGTTGACGCATCAGCTGGAACCGATTTGGAACGCGCTGAATCATTTGAAACATGAGTGGCAGGACAAAGAGTTAAAGGCGCAGTGGCTTTTTTCGCAGGGAACGCCAATCCAAAGCCATACCTGGCGCGCTAAAGCGCAAAAAATGGGTCGTCGTGCGCTTACCCAACCTTCGCTGCTGCGTTTTGCCCGGCTGGATCAGGCCTTTACCTGTCATATGGCACGGTTGGTGTTGATGCTTGCCGATCATCATTACTCTGCTTTGCCCGCCACGTCTGGTTGGCAGGATGCCGACTATTCGCTGTTTGCCAATACCGGGAACCCGCGCGTAGGCAGACAAAAGCTGGATGAACACAATCTTGCCGTTGCACATAATGCATTATTGCTGGGAACCAGTCTGCCTTATCTACGTAAAACCCTTCCGGCAATAACCCGGCATAAGGCTTTTCGCGAGCGGGCGACAAGCACAAGGTTCAGATGGCAGGATCGCGTGTTTGATCTGGCTGCTTCGCTGCGTGAACAAACCGAAAGCCAGGGATTTTTCGGCGTGAATATGGCTTCTACCGGTTGCGGAAAGACATTCGCCAACGCCCGAATAATGTATGCATTAAGCGACGAAAAGTTGGGATGTCGTTTCTCTGTCGCATTAGGGTTACGTACGCTGACGCTGCAAACAGGCGACGCGTTGCGTGAAAGGCTGCGGCTTGCCGAGGACGATCTGGCGGTGATGGTTGGCTCGCAGGCAGTAAAAGATTTGCATCAGCTTTACAGCGCCAGCGATGAAGAAGAAGCGGATGCCGGAAGCCAGTCTGCCGGGGCGTTTTTTCATGAGCATCAATATGTTCGTTATGACGGCAGTCTGGATGATGGGCGGCTCAGCCGCTGGCTGCAAAATAAGGGTAAACTGCACAAGCTAGTAAGCGCGCCGGTGCTGGTTAGTACGATTGATTATCTAATTCCCGCAACGGAAGGGTTGCGGGGCGGCAGGCAGATTGCGCCGATGTTAAGGCTGCTTACGGCTGATTTAGTGCTGGACGAGCCGGACGATTTTGATATCAACGATCTGTCGGCGCTCTGCCGACTGGTGAACTGGGCCGGAATGCTTGGCTCACGCGTGCTGCTCTCTTCCGCCACGTTGCCGCCCGCGCTGGTGCTGGCGCTGTTTAACGCCTACCGCTGTGGTCGCGCCGAATGGCATAAAAATGCCGGACGCACCGAGGTCGCGCCAGCGGTTTGCTGTGCGTGGTTCGATGAATATGAAGCTTTGCATCAGGACATTGATTCAGGAAGGGACTTCCGGCAGCAGCATGATGCTTTTGTAGCGAAGCGGGTTATTAAGTTACAACATGCCGAGGTGCTGAGGAAAGGCGCGCTGCTGGATATTACCCCTGTAAGCCTTAAAGAAAGCGACGTGCTGGCGGCGCTGGCAACAACGTTTTATAACGCCATGCAGCAGCTACATTCTGTACATCATCAGCAGCATAAACCCGGTGGAAAGCGCGTTTCGCTGGGTGTTATTCGCATGGCGAATATCGATCCGTTGGTAGCGGTGGCGCAGCGTTTGCTGACTATGCCTGCACCGGAAAATACGCAAATCCACTACTGCATCTATCACAGCAGGCATCCCTTAGCGATGCGATCTTATATAGAAAGCCGACTGGAAGTGGCATTGACGCGTCACGATGAGCAGGCGCTGTGGCAGGTTGCAGAAATTAAGCAGGCGCTGGAAAACAGCGCAGCGCGGGATCATCTGTTTGTGGTGCTGGCCAGCCCCGTCATTGAAGTCGGAAGAGATTTTGATTTTGATTATGCCATTGCGGAACCCAGTTCAATGCGTGCGCTTATCCAGCTGGCGGGCCGCGTACAGCGCCATCGGCAGTGGGTGCCTGCAGAACCTAATATCTGTTTACTGCGTAAAAATTATCGGGCCTTGCGCTTCCCGGATAAAGCCGCCTATAACCGTCCCGGATTTGAAGATGGCGAGTTTCAGTATGCCAGTCACGATCTGCACGATTTATTACACGAGAAAGAAAATTTTGTGATTGATGCCAGACCACGCGTGCAGGAGCCTGACAATATGCAAACGTACGGGCCTTTTACGCATTTTGTTGATTTGGAGCATGCCAGGCTGCGTACAGAACTGTTGGGAAGAAAACGCGAGCCGGATAAATATTGCGCGGCGCTGTGGTGGCGTAAGCCCGTCAGCTGGTGTGGAGAGATGCAGAAGCGATGCCCTTTCCGGCAATCATCACCGGATGAAATGCACTATCTGCTGCTTGAAGAAGATGACGATGCAGGCCGTTTCTGGCAGCCGGATGACGGCATCGTCGGGCGGAAAGCCAGCGCGATGGAATATGTGGCAATACCGGAACTGGCAGAGGGCGTGGCGATATGGATAGCGCCGGACTATCAGCAGATTTATACGAGACTGGCCGACGAGTTGGGTATGGAGCTGGTGGAGGTGAGCGAAAGGTTTGGCGAGATACGGTTAGATAAAAAAGAAGAGGCGTGGCATTTTCACCCGTTATTGGGCGTGTTTGGCGCACTCGACTGAGTGCGCCGCTGCCTGTACGGCAGGAAAGAAGGGTATTACTTTAAGAGAAAGAAACTTATTTCTAAGCTGCCTGCACGGCAGGCTGATAATAATAGCGCCTTAAGTTCACTATACAAATATATTTAATTTTCAGGTAACTTATTGCTTTGATATTCAGTTGGTGGCGCCAGATTTAAACAAGAAGAAACGTTTCAGTCTTAAAGTTTTTATAAATTCTTTACTGCTCGATTGATGATAGTAATAATGTTTTTTATAAAAATTAAGAAGATTTGTATAAAGATACTTAGGTGGTAGCCATGAGGTTTTACCGACTCAATGATGCTGCGGGGTTTCAAAGAAGAAAATGTCTTTTATTAGTGATTTTGTTAATGGCACTAAGCATCTTTTCTTTAAGCGCGGCTTGCATAGTCTCATCAAAATCTCGCATTGGAATTTTAAATGTATTTGATGGTCAGGGCTCAGATAAATCAATTTACTTCTCATTTTTTCTGTTTTTGTTGACAGGTAATTTTCCCACAGGAGGCAAAGGATGCCAGAAAAAGGACTTACATCATTTATTATTCAATATATAGCCGAGCGCAAACAGCCAAAGCGCGAAGCGCTGGAAAAGGAAGAGGTAAAAGCGTTGGCTGGCGCAGGTTCGCCAGCGAAGCAGGCGGCTATCAAAAACGATTATGCGCGCCAGTACGCGGAGCTGGATGAAAAGTATGAAGTACGCAATTGGCTAAGCGATGCGGCAAGGCGAGCGAGCCAGATTAGCCTGATAACTCATGCACTAAAATTCACCCATAGTGACGCTAAAGGCAGCAGTATTTATCAAACCTCTGGCGATAAAAGCCCCGATTATCTCTCTTCAGGCTCATTAAAAAATCCATTACTCGATGCTGTCGGGAACGCAGCCTCCCTTGACATTGCCAAACTGCTGCAAACTGAATATCAGGGCGATTCGCTGATTGCCAGCCTGATCCGTAATGATACGTCAGCCCTGGCTAAGCTGGCCGAAAATGAGCAGCAGCTGGCAGAGTGGATTTCTGGCTTTAAGCAGGTACTAACCAGCGCTAATCCCGCCTCGCACAAGCTGGCAAAGCAAATCTACTTCCCAATCGGCGACGGCCACTACCACCTTATCAGTCCGCTGTTTGCTACCTCATTAGCCCATGCGTTACATGAACGCCTTACTACATCGCGTTTTAGCGAAGAGGCCAAAGAGATCAATGCCGCAGTTAAAGCCGGAACCTGGCATAGCCAGCCCAGGACCACTTATCTTCAAACTGCCTTGCAAAAGTTTGGCGGTACCAAGCCGCAGAATATCTCTTACCTTAACAGTGCTCGCGGTGGCAGAGTCCGGCTCTTATCCAGCGCCGCGCCAGTCTGGCAATCCATTAATAAACCACCTCTGCAACATAAAACCATTTTCCATTTTCGCAGTGAGTTTGCCTGGTTAGCACGTGCAAGCGTGGCTGGCCTTAAGCGCCATCTATTAAGCGGCTATACGAAACAAAATAATGAGGAAATTCGCCAGCAGCGCCTGAGCTATGTCGATGAAATTATCGATATTTTATTTAACTACGTAACCGGTATTCAGCAGCCTGAATTCGCCAACTGGAGTAAAGATACAAACTGTGAGCTAAAACGATCGCAGCAGCTATGGCTTGATCCTTTGCGCAGTAAAGCTGACGAACATTTTCGTTTTGAGCGGGAAGCGGGCGACTGGCAAAAAGAGGTCGCGCGAGATTTCGGCTACTGGCTGAGCCGTCAGCTTAGCGTTAATCCTCTGAATATGGGCGAAGTGGAACGGCGCTATTTTTCAACGGCAGCACTATTTAAAAAGCGCCTGCGTGAAATGGAACAGGATTTAAAAGAGGAGCTGCTATGAGCCATCTGATTATTTTGCGCCGTTTGCGTGTGGAAAATGCCAATGCCATTGCCGGATTCACCTGGGGTTTTCCCGCCATAACTCATTTCCTGGGATTTACTCACGCTTTGTCGCGCAAACTGGAGAAAAGCCATGGGATAAGCCTGAGCGGCTGCGGCGTCATTTGCCATCAGCAGCAAGTTCATGCGCACTCTTCCGGTTACGACCACGTATTTGCTCTGACGCGCAATCCGTTAACCAAAGAGGCGAAAACAGCTTCTTTTAACGAAGAAGGCCGTATGCATCTGACCGTCTCGCTGTTGTTGCAGTGCGAAGGCAGTATTGCGGGCGGTGAACATGGCGCGGCCGAGTTGGCGCGGCACCTTGAACAGCTCTGTCAGGTACAGAGGCTGGCTGGTGGCAATGTTGTACAGCTTGAACGGGTTAACGTTATTGGCTGGCCGGAAGAAGAACAGGCAACGCGTAAAATTCTGCGTCGTTTATTGCCTGGTTTTGCGCTGTTGGATCGCTCGTCGTTACTGGCGGAGCATTTTTCTCAGCTTCAGCAGAGCAACCCGACGGCGGACATGCTGGATGCCTGGCTTGACTTTGCCAGCCTGAAGATGCGCGCCGTAGCGGAAACCGAAGATCCGCAGCCAGGAGACAAAGCTCGCTGGGAATATCAACCCAAACCGGCTGGCGGTTTTTTGGTGCCGTTAATGACAGGCTATCGCGCTATTTCGCCCGTATTGGCACCTGGTCAGGTCGCCAATTCACGTGATAACGACACGCCTTTCTGCTTCGCCGAATCCGTATACGGCGTGGGAGAGTGGCGCAGCCTGCATCGCGTTGCCCGGCTTGATGAGCTGATATGGCGGCACGCATATGAAAACGGGTATTACCTGTGCCGCAGCAGTCAGGCTGTAAGCCAGACGATTTACGACGATGTTGAAGATGAATTTAACGACGAATAACTGATAAGGAAATTGAAAATGGCTAAAGCAACTTTGAAAACCGCCTCTGTATTAGCATTTGAAAAAAAATTAGCGAACTCTGATGGCATGATGTTTGCCGGAAAATGGCAGCAAAAAGAACCGTGGCAGCCTGTAGTCATCAAGGAAAAAGCGGTACGTGGCACTATTTCCAACCGCCTGAAAAATGCGCTGGTCAGCGATCCGCTAAAGCTGGATGCAGAAATTCAAAAGGCCAACCTTCAACGTGTGGATGTTGCTGCACTGCCAGCGGATACCGACACGCTAAAAGTCGTTTTTACGCTGCGTATTCTGGGCGATCTGGCTACGCCTTCGGTTTGTAACGATCAGCCTTATCAGGCTGAACTGACTAAAGTCATCAATGGTTACGTAGAGCAGCATGGCTTTAACGAGCTGGCCGCACGCTATGCTGAAAATATCGCCAACGGTCGTTTTCTGTGGCGTAACCGAATCGGTGCAGAGTCGATAGAGGTTCACGTAAAAAAGGGCGAAAAAAACTGGGTATTTAATGCTCATAGTTACAACATACGAAGCTTTACTCAGTCGAATGGCGATCTGGCGGAGCTGGCAGATGCTATCAGTGAAGGTCTGGCCGGAAAGTCATTTGTTTTGTTAAACGTGGAGGCTTTTGTCCGCTTAGGCAACGGTCAGGAAGTTTATCCTTCTCAGGAACTGGTGCTGGACAGCAACAGTAAGAAAAGCAAGCTGCTGTACCAGGTTGATGGCACGGCAGCTATGCATTCTCAAAAAATTGGCAACGCATTACGTACGATTGATACCTGGTACCCACACGCGGAAGATCCAGACATGGGGCCGATCGCGGTAGAACCCTATGGATCCGTGACCAGTCGAGGCCTGGCTTATCGCCAGCCTAAACAGAAGATGGACTTTTATACGCTGCTTGATAACTGGGTAACCAAAGGCGAGGCGCCTGCGGTAGAGCAGCAGCACTATGTTATTGCCACCTTGATCCGCGGCGGCGTCTTTGGTGCGAAAAGCGAGTAGGGGGAGGTATGAATTATTATCAGGATATCCTTATTCTGCCCGATCCGGAGATAGCGGATCAGGTGCTGATGGCGGCGCTTTTTGCTCAGCTGCATCTTAAATTGTTCCATGTTGGCGAAGGCCGTATCGGGATCAGTTTCCCAGCGGTAGGCCTGACACCGGGAAACCGGTTACGACTACATGGCTCGCAAGACGATCTGACAAAGCTTGCTGCAACCGACTGGTATGACAACCTCAAGGAGTACATTTTTTGCAAATCGGTGCGTCCTGTACCCGAAGGTTGCCGATACCGTACCGTACGTCGGGTACAGTATAAAAGTAACGCGGAAAGACTACGGCGGCGTTCAGTGAAAAAGGGCTGGCTTACCCAGGAACAGGCGCAACAGCAGATTAGCGTGCTGAGTGAAAAAAGAGGCAGGCTGCCATTTTTATCAATGAAAAGCCGCTCGAACGGGCATTCATGGTTGCTCTTTTTTGAGCACGGGCCGCTAAGAGAAAAACCGACAGAAGGGACTTTTAGCAGCTATGGCCTGAGTGCTGTAGCAACCGTCCCCTGGTTTTAACTGTTGATACCCTTTTTTTGATGGTGTTTATAACCCATTGAAATTAAATGGTTATTTCATCAGGCTGAAAAAAGGGTATTTTTGAAAAAAGTGGATGATTTATTTTATTTTCAACAGTTAAGTGGTCAAAGGCAACTGTTCACTGCCGCACAGGCAGCTTAGAAAAGTCGCTATGCTGTTACAGACGGCAGTGGCGCGTTCACTGCCGCACAGGCAGCTTAGAAATATCTGATTTACCGTTACTGGGGGCCAATATCGTTCACTGCCGCACAGGCAGCTTAGAAACCGGTGCGTAAGGGCGAGGTGATGATGACCGTTCACTGCCGCACAGGCAGCTTAGAAAAATTGTATACCCAGCAGGCAGGTTAAATACCCGTTCACTGCCGCACAGGCAGCTTAGAAAACCCAGGGCTTTGACCGCTGGCCCAATACCGCGTTCACTGCCGCACAGGCAGCTTAGAAAAGTGGCTCCGCGACTTGCCACCAGCTCAAAGGGTTCACTGCCGCACAGGCAGCTTAGAAAAATATCGAACAAACTATGCGCTATGACAGAAAGTTCACTGCCGCACAGGCAGCTTAGAAAGTAACGGCGTGCTGCGCGTCAACCCAACCAGCGTTCACTGCCGCACAGGCAGCTTAGAAAACGAGCGGCTTTTTTTTATCTTGTATATCAAGTTCACTGCCGCACAGGCAGCTTAGAAAAAATGTGGCACCCCACGGTGCCGACACGTAACGTTCACTGCCGCACAGGCAGCTTAGAAAACACTGCCCGATAAGCTATAGCATAAACATCGTGTTCACTGCCGCACAGGCAGCTTAGAAATCGTCGTCTGTACAGAAAACAAGGCTACTTTTGTTCACTGCCGCACAGGCAGCTTAGAAACGGATGTGCGTAGGGTTCAGATTGGGGGGGATGTTCACTGCCGCACAGGCAGCTTAGAAATCAATGTCGAGCTGAAACGTTCTCAGGCTCTTGTTCACTGCCGCACAGGCAGCTTAGAAAAGACTCAGGGACATGGCCGTCTGGTCCCAGTAGTTCACTGCCGCACAGGCAGCTTAGAAATTTGGCGAAACGCGACTTAATTTTTACTAACTGTTCACTGCCGCACAGGCAGCTTAGAAAGACACGTCCCTGACGATTGCCGCGCCATTTACGTTCACTGCCGCACTGGCAGCTTAGAAAGTGCGTAACCACTACCTGCCACAGTCAGCTGAGTTCACTGCCATACAGGCAACGTAGAAAGACGGTGGGGGCTGACATTCGCTGAGAACGAGGTTCACTGCCGCACAGACACCAGAAAAGTCGTCGGGCACCGGTACAACACTGCCACATTTTTGCTGCCGCTTAAGCGCATTAAAAATGCTAACCTCCTCACAAGATTGCTTGTTTTTTGTTCTCTTTCGCACCAATAGTTTAAAAAGAAAAATAAAGTCCGTTAAAAGTTGTTTTATAGAATTTGGTCGCGTGGATATTCAGAGCCAGGTATGCAGATCACTAATGGCCTTGCCGATTATCTCCAAATAAATGATTTAAAATCAATGGGTTATTTGGTGCAGCTTTTTCTTATCTACTGACGGTCATTCTTTATACGTCGATTTTATTGATGTCTTGATTGACATCAAAAGTGCATTGGCGTTGAATAAGTAACCAACATGGAGAGTTTATCTATGCCATCGGAACTGGTGAGTTTTTTCAGGTTTGACTACCCGGATGAGGAAGCATTTATCAGGATAAAAGTCTGGAAGGTTAAGCCAAATGTTAAGGGAAGCCTTCACGAATACAAATACAGCTGTGCTTATGTTGTTGGGAAAACCTGTGTATTACGCTATGACAATGAGGCAGGAAAAGGAGATCACAAGCACATTAATGGTCAGGAAATCCCTCTGCAATTTTCTGATGTAGAAGATTTAATTGCGCAGTTTGATGCTGATGTTCAGATGATTAGGAGGCAGAATGAGAACACTGATTGTTAGAGTAAACAGTGAGTCGGAAGCACGAAGCATGATGAAAAATAATTTTATATCAGCAATGTCCGGTGGGTTAGCTGACGAACCTTTTGTTCATAGCTTTGGTTCGATTGAGCAACTGGCAAAAGTCATGCTGGCGCCCAACAGGCTTGCCATTCTTCACACTATGGCTGGTGCGCAGGCAATGTCTATTCGGGAGCTGGCGCGCCGGTTAAAACGAGATTTTAAAGCAGTTTATCGTGACGTACAGGATTTACTGACAGCAGAAATCATCTGTCTTGAAGAGGGTAAAATTATTTTTCCTTTTGACGCTGTCAAATTCGATTTTATGATCGAACACAGAGCTGCCTGACTCATGCTGTTTTAACAGATAAGTTCATCATGTTCGGCGCTGCAATACAGCATTTGTTCAGGTGATTACAGGCAATCAAAATGTTCACTGCCGCACAGGCAGCTTAGAAAGTTAATAGTTGCTTTATGGTTCTAAATGTTAGTTCACTGCCGCACAGGTAGCTTAGAAAACTGGATGAACATGACCCAGCGGGCATTCAATGTTCACTGCCGCACAGGCAGCTCAGCATCCCAAGTAACATCGTGCTCTGGTCCCTGGCGCTTACTAAACACTCATAACGATTAGTTAATCCACCGTTCCGCGGGTAATACAAAAGGTGCGAGTAAAGCGGTATCCCGGCATAATTACCGACTTCAAAAGTCCTTTAAAAAGCCTTTTCAATCGCGTAATCCGTGCCTGATCCACTCTGTTAATGATGTTGCTTTTTTGTAAACAGATTAACACCGCATCAAAATCCTGCTATGCTGGCCCTCGCGAAACCGGGCACCTTACCCTACAGAAAAGAGCGCAAAGCATTTGCGATAAGCCTGAAGGCGCCCGGTCATTACACTGTGAGCGAGGAGAACGTCGTGCTAGAAGAATACCGTAAGCACGTTGCCGAGCGTGCTGCCGAAGGGATCGTTCCTAAACCATTAGATGCTTCCCAAATGGCCGCGCTGGTTGAACTGCTGAAAAACCCGCCAGCGGGTGAAGAAGAATTCCTGTCCGATCTGTTGATTAATCGAGTTCCGCCGGGCGTTGACGAAGCGGCCTATGTAAAAGCCGGATTCCTGGCTGCTGTCGCCAAAGGCGAAGCGACCTCTCCTCTGGTTACTCCTGAAAAAGCGATTGAACTGCTGGGCACCATGCAGGGCGGCTACAACATCCATCCGCTGATTGACGCGCTGGATGACGAAAAGCTGGCGCCGATTGCCGCTAAAGCCTTGTCCCACACGCTGCTGATGTTCGACAGCTTCTACGATGTAGAAGAGAAAGCCAAAGCCGGCAACCCACACGCAAAACAGATCCTGCAATCATGGGCGGATGCCGAATGGTATCTTTCCCGTCCGGAGCTGGCGGAAAAAATCACCGTCACCGTGTTCAAGGTCACCGGCGAAACCAATACCGACGATCTTTCTCCTGCACCTGATGCCTGGTCACGCCCGGATATCCCTCTGCACGCGCTGGCGATGTTGAAGAATGCCCGCGAAGGCATCGAGCCGGATCAGCCTGGTGCCGTTGGCCCGATCAAACAGATCGAGGCGCTTCAGGCCAAAGGCTTCCCGCTGGCTTATGTCGGCGACGTAGTCGGCACCGGTTCTTCCCGTAAATCCGCCACCAACTCGGTGCTGTGGTTTATGGGCGACGACATCCCTTACGTGCCGAACAAAAAAGGCGGCGGCGTGGTGCTGGGTAACAACATTGCGCCAATCTTCTTCAACACGATGGAAGATGCTGGCGCGCTGCCAATTGAAGTGGATGTGCAAAACCTGCATATGGGCGATGTTATCGACATCTATCCTTATAAAGGCGAAGTCCGTAACCACGAGACGGGCGAAGTGTTAGCTAACTTTGCGCTGAAAACTGACGTTCTGCTCGATGAAGTTCGTGCGGGTGGTCGTATCCCGCTGATCATCGGTCGCGGTCTGACGACTAAAGCTCGTGAAGCGCTGGGCCTGCCGCAAAGCGACGTGTTCCGTCAGGCGAAAGACGTGGCGGCAAGCACGCGCGGCTACTCGCTGGCGCAGAAAATGGTTGGCCGCGCCTGTGGTACGGAAGGTGTGCGTCCGGGCGCATACTGCGAGCCAAAAATGACTTCCGTGGGTTCGCAGGACACCACCGGCCCAATGACCCGTGACGAGCTGAAAGACCTGGCCTGCCTGGGCTTCTCTGCCGATCTGGTGATGCAGTCTTTCTGCCACACGGCAGCCTATCCTAAGCCGGTTGACGTCTCTACGCACCACACGCTGCCGGACTTTATTATGAACCGTGGCGGCGTATCGCTGCGTCCGGGCGACGGCATTATCCACAGCTGGCTGAACCGTATGCTGCTGCCGGATACCGTAGGAACAGGCGGCGATTCGCACACCCGTTTCCCAATCGGCATCTCTTTCCCGGCCGGTTCCGGGCTGGTGGCGTTTGCGGCGGCAACCGGCGTGATGCCTCTGGATATGCCAGAGTCCGTGCTGGTGCGCTTCAAGGGCAAAATGGAGCCGGGCATTACGCTGCGCGATTTGGTTCACGCCATTCCGCTGTATGCCATCAAGCAGGGCCTGCTGACCGTTGAGAAGAAGGGCAAGAAAAACATCTTCTCCGGCCGCATCCTGGAAATCGAAGGCCTGCCGGATCTGAAAGTCGAACAGGCGTTTGAGCTGTCCGATGCGTCCGCCGAGCGTTCTGCGGCTGGCTGTACGATCAAGCTGGGCAAAGATCCTATTATTGAATACCTCAACTCCAATATCGTGCTGCTGAAGTGGATGATTGCGGAAGGCTACGGCGATCGCCGCACGCTGGAACGTCGTATTCAGGGAATGGAAAAATGGCTGGCGGATCCGCAGCTGCTGGAAGGCGATGCGGATGCGGAATACGCGGCGGTTATCGAAATCGATCTGGCTGAAATCAAAGAGCCAATCCTGTGCGCGCCAAACGATCCGGATGATGCTCGCCTGCTGTCGGACGTGCAGGGCGAGAAGATTGACGAGGTCTTTATCGGTTCCTGTATGACCAACATCGGTCACTTCCGTGCCGCCGGTAAGCTGCTGGACAGTCATAAAGGCCAGCTGCCGACGCGCCTGTGGGTGGCTCCGCCAACCAAGATGGATGCGGCACAGCTGACGGAAGAGGGTTACTACAGCGTCTTTGGCAAGAGCGGCGCGCGTATCGAAATCCCTGGCTGTTCACTGTGCATGGGTAACCAGGCACGCGTGGCGGACGGTGCGACGGTGGTTTCCACCTCAACCCGTAACTTCCCGAACCGCCTGGGCACCGGCGCGAACGTTTATCTGGCTTCAGCAGAGCTGGCTGCGGTCGCTTCGCTGTTGGGCAAACTGCCAACGCCGGACGAATATCAGCAGTTTATGGCGCAGGTTGATAAGACGGCGGTGGATACCTATCGCTATCTGAACTTCGATCAGCTGAGCCAGTATACGGAGAAAGCCGACGGCGTGATTTTCCAGACTGCGGTTTAAATCCTCAATAAGCGTTATTCAGAGCCGAATAGCGCTTTCGCGGTAAATAAAAGTCCGGGGCTGTTTTCAGTCCCGGATTTTTTATGGGCGCAAATCAGAGGATCGTATGAAGGAATCAGGCAGGTTCTTTGAAACCCTTTTTTTTGGCTTATTTTTAAATGTCTGATTTTAAATGTTTTTATCAAAGAGCTAAAAAAAAGGGTTTTTACCCGAGATGCGTCAATTTTCCCTGCAATACATGATGTTAAACTATTCACGCTACTGTTCACTGCCGTACAGGCAGCTTAGAAAAGAATGTCCCAAATCTGTCCCACACTGATTTTGTTCACTGCCGTACAGGCAGCTTAGAAACACCACGCAGGAAGAATTCGCCACGCTGATGGCGTTCACTGCCGTACAGGCAGCTTAGAAATGAAACGGTAATGGTCGCTTTGCCAGCACCAGGTTCACTGCCGTACAGGCAGCTTAGAAAAGTGATATCTACTGAAAAAGTAAGGAAACTGCGTTCACTGCCGTACAGGCAGCTTAGAAAAGTGCACGTGCAACAGAAATTCGAGATGATCAGTTCACTGCCGTACAGGCAGCTTAGAAATTACAGGATAGCGAAACGTTGCCGCCTGGCCCGTTCACTGCCGTACAGGCAGCTTAGAAAAGACTATCTGACGGACGCTATCAGGTATAACCGTTCACTACCGTACAGGCAGCTTAGAAATTTACCCGACTCTACATAAGCCATTCGAAAGCGTTCACTGCCGTACAGGCAGCTTAGAAAACTATCGCGACAAATACACAGCAGAGCATACAGTTCACTGCCGTACAGGCAGCTTAGAAATACCAGGGCAACTACGACGAGGACTTCGGCAAGTTCACTGCCGTACAGGCAGCTTAGAAAACTCTTAGGCGCGGCCCCGCCGCCACCTGCCTGTTCACTGCCGTACAGGCAGCTTAGAAAGCTCAGCAAGGGATGCCTGAGTTACATTTGCGGTTCACTGCCGTACAGGCAGCTTAGAAAGATGAAGGATATACCCGAATCGCTAACGAGCTGTTCACTGCCGTACAGGCAGCTTAGAAATTCATCGTTAACTCGTACTGGGTGATCGAATAGTTCACTGCCGTACAGGCAGCTTAGAAATGCAGAACTACGACCCCACGGATCAGCATGTCGTTCACTGCCGTACAGGCAGCTTAGAAAATGATGCCAGACCAACTTCAGCAATAACCATCGTTCACTGCCGTACAGGCAGCTTAGAAATGTAATGATATGCGCGCCTGGGTAAACGTGAAGTTCACTGCCGTACAGGCAGCTTAGAAATGGAGCAGCTGCGCGCCCTTGATGGTCTGGAGGTTCACTGCCGTACAGGCAGCTTAGAAAGCCAGGTTATTGCGGTACTGATGGAGCTGGGGGTTCACTGCCGCACAGGCAGCTTAGAAATGGTGAAATAGGTCATGCCTATAACCGTCTTGGTTCACTGCCGCACAGGCAGCTTAGAAAATCGAGTGCGGCTTGGCCACTGAATCAGAAAAGTTCACTGCCGTACAGGCAGTTTAAAATCAGGGAATGATACGCATCCGCCATTTTTATCCCTAAGCACCACTCTTACCCTCCTATGGCAAAAGTGAACGCCAGGAGACATTTCTGTGCCCCTTCAGATAAGCCGCTACCTTGCCGTCCATTTAAAAAGGAAAATAGTGTAGCGGCAAACGCTCAGGAAAAATAACGTCGGATAAAAGCGCAGTCCAACAAGAAAAGATAATATAGATGTGGGCTGAAAACTAAAGCTGACTTATGCCGACAAACCACGCATTGCCTGTTTATAAATTAGCGCATGATAAATCACTACGCAAAAAAAATGATACAGCGTCTCATTATTTTTCAGGAAGGGCAGGTAAGCGCATAACCTTCCTTTTAAAGACCAGTTCGGTTATTGTGGGAATGTCCCTATACTGATTTTAAAAACATCCTGTAACTATCTTCTGATATGTCGAGGCTCAATGAACATCCTGGCAAGAAATCTCATCATCTTTCTATGCTTCTTTTCTTATAAGGTTTTTGCTCAACCCGATATCTCTGAAGTTTTAATAAAGGGCGGTGATTATTACGTAGGCGACGTTTTTGGCAAACACGACTATGCACAGCATGCCAATGCAAAAATAAAAAGCTTTTACATCATGCAAACCGAGGTTAGCTACGCGCTTTATCAACAGATCTATGCGTGGGGGCAGAATAATAACTATTTGTTTAACCCCGGCTGCAATGGCGCTATTTATGAAGATTGTCGCGAGCCTGATTACGAACAGGGAAAGCATCCGGTAACTAATATCGAATGGGGCGATGCCGTTGTCTTTGCCAATGCGTTAAGCGTGTTACAGCATTTGCAGCCCGTCTATCTGACGAACAAAGGAGCTATTGTCTATAATGTTGAAGAGACTGACAACCTGCATGAGGACAGCCACGCAGACGGTTATCGCTTACCTGATATTAATGAATGGCAGGTAGCCGCGCGAGGCGGAGAAAAAGCAGTAGCCAAAGGTCGCTATGGCAATCGTTTTTCTGGCAGTGACAGAGCCGACAGCGTTGCCTGGTATCCACCGTTTAACAGTCAGCAATTTGGCACGGCCAAAGTAAGTTCGTTAAAACCAAATGATGCGGATATTTATGATATGAGCGGTAACGTCTATGAATGGATAAACGACAAAAGTGAGACGGCAGGCGTTGCCATGCACTATTTTTGCGGAGGAAGCTATATTGCCCATTCTGCTTCCCTGGCAAGCTGTGACTCGCATAGTGCAAAATTCGTCATGTCTGATATCGGTTTTCGCCTGGTCAGGAATGCCGTCAGTGAAAAATAAATTTTTACTGATGGGTCTGCTTTTTTCAGGATTCGCCAGCGCTCAGGCTGAATACGTTTCTTTACACAGCGGGCAGAACGTTATTGATATCAATGCCGATGGTCTGAAAGATATTTTGTTTATCGCGGATTATGACAATAACACGTCTCATCCCAGCCAGACGATGAATGTTTTTATAAAAAATAAGCAGGGTGGTTACAACAGCGTTCCCTGCCCGCAGGCCAGCGGTTTTACATGGGCCGATATCAGGCTTTCCGCCTCTGGCGTTAAAATATATGATTACAGATTGCTCGTTTACCACAACGGATATTCTGTAGTTAGCGCTGAAAAATTCGCTACTGATAATGATGGCAGCGACGTATTGAACTCAGGCCTGGTCAGGATAAATCGCTATGTTATAACGGAAGGGGAAAACGATCCGGGCGTCCCTGCGTTTCAATGGAGCCTGGCGGGAAGCTACATCACCAAAGAAAAATTCAACGACGTGGACGAAGCGCTTAAAAATATTAATATGGATGAGTTTAAATGAAAGCAATTATCATGCTGGCGGCAGCGTTATTTACTGTATCTTGTCATGCCAGTAACGCTGGCGTGAATGATAATAACTATAAAGCGGCGATACAGCAGGCATTAGATAACCAGCCGCCACTTTGTCTTGGCGAGAAAACCTGGCCAGCCGTTACAAATACGCAGGGCTATAGCTGGATAAATGCAAAAATGGAGGCGTTAAAAGAGGCCGGTCTGATTACTAAAAAAACTACAGGCGGAAAAATAGACTGGCGGCTGACCACATACGGCCAAAAAGCTTTCAACCAGTCCGGTGACTTTTGCTACGGTAATTTTAAGGTTAGTAAGATAACCGATCTCAATCATCATAACGATGGCACGGTGACCGTTGATTTTACCTACCAGATAACCGCTTTACCCGCATGGGCTAAAAACAAAGCCGTCAGAGTGGCCTATACCGATCTGGATAATGACGTTATGGGAATAGGCCATGCCAGATATGAAATCGTTTTCCGAAAAGAAAATTCAGGCAAGCTGGTGGTGCTTTCTCCACCTTCGCAGCTCGATCTACTTTACTGAAGCTAATTAATCCAATGTTTTTAGCCCTTTTCTGTATGCCGAACGGCCCGAAGTTTAGTGTATATGCATTATAGCGAGTTTATCTTACGTTCCCGGACAGAGCCGCCCGAGCGGTTGATCATACGTCTGCCGTTTTTGCGAGATCGTTGTTTCATTTCTTCTCTCTTTCCTTTTCTTTGGCCCTTATGCTGCGATAATAGAAAGGTTAACCCGTTCACAGGAGCGGGCCGGCGCAGGCGGCAGATTGAGGCCGCAGCCCGGTAAGGTCAGAGGAAAGCAGTATGGAATATGAATTTTTACGCGACGTTACCGGCACGGTAAAAGTACGCATGTCGATGGGGCATGAAGCTATCGGCCACTGGTTTAATGAAGAGGCAGCGGACAATTTAGCGCTGCTGGATGAGGTAGAGGCCGCCGTCGCCGAAGTGAAAGGCAGCGAGCGCCAGTGGCAGCGCGTGGGCCGCGAATATACGATCTGGCTGGATGAAGAAGAGGTGATCGTGCGCGCCAATCTGCTCAGTATTGAAGGCGACGAGATGGAAGAGGGCATGAGCTACTACGATGAAGAGAGCCTGTGCTTCTGCGGCGTCGAGGATTTTCTGGCGGTGATTGTCGCCTATCGCGGTTTTCTTCAGGGGCGTTGAACCGTCTTCTTTGACATTTTTTAATCAATCTGGATGCTTTTATCTGCGATCGTGATCGTTTTTATTCACTTTTGATTCATTAGAATCAAACGGGGGGATAACCTTAAAACGAGGCAGGATGCTAATGAAACTGAAAAGGATGATTGAGAAAATTCCCGGCGGCATGATGGTTGTGCCGCTGGTTGCCGGAACCACCATCAATACCTTCGCGCCACAGCTGCTGGAAATCGGCGGCTTCACCACGGCCCTGTTTAAACAGGGCGCCGCACCGCTTATTGGCGCTTTCTTAATCTGCATGGGAGCCGGCATCGGTTTTGGCGCGGCGCCTCGCGCCATTCTTCAGGGCGGCAGCATTACGTTAGTTAAGCTGCTCGTCGCGGTGGCGCTTGGGTTTGCTGTCGATAAGTTCATGGGGGCGGAAGGCGTTTGGGGGCTGAGCAGCGTAGCGATTATTGCCGCGATGAGCAATGCCAACGGCGGCCTCTATGCGGCGCTGGTCGGGGAGTTTGGCAGCGAAAGCGATATCGGCGCGATCCCGCTGATGACGTTGAGCGATGGTCCCTTTTTCACGCTGATTGCGTTGGGCGCGGCCGGTATGGCTTCCGTCCCGCTGATGGCGCTGGTTGCCGTGATCGTGCCGCTACTGGTCGGCATGATGCTGGGGAATCTTGATGCCGATATGCGGCAGTTTCTTACCGCTGGCGGGCCGCTGCTGATCCCCTTCTTCGCTTTTGCGCTGGGCACGGGGATCGATCTGGCGATTCTGATTGAAGGCGGCCTGGCTGGGGTCGCGCTGGGCCTGCTGACCACCTTTTTCGGCGGCTTTTTTAACGTTCGTATCGATCGCCTCGTTGGCGGAACGGGAATAGCAGGCGCCGCGGCCTCCAGTACGGCGGGGAACGCGGTTGCCACCCCGCTGGCGATTGCGCAAGCCGATCCTTCTCTTCTGCACGTGGCTTCCGCCGCTACGCCGCTGATTGCCGCTTCTGTGATCACCACGGCCATCCTTACCCCGTTATTTACCTCATGGATAGCCAGGCGCAACGTCCGGCAAAGCGTTGCCGCCCAAAAGGTCGAGCAATAGACAGGCTGAGGGATGCAGGGCAGGCGCACGTTTTGCCGTTAAGTTTTTGCGGCCGCAACGCAAATCCGGTGCGCCCGAGGATTATTGCAGCAGGCCGGATAAGATGCGGGGATGATGTGCATCCCCATCAGGTTTACCGTTCGTAAGCGTCGTTTTTTTCCAGCGTGACGGCGGGGGCATCCACGCTAACCTGTTCAAAGCTCAGCTTATTCACGCCAGCGATTTTGCCGAACTCCTGCGCCTGCAAGGTAATATGGCTGAAGTGCAGCCGTTCGATCGGACGTTCCTCTGCGCCTTCGATAAAAAATGCGCGAGAGAAATGGTGCGGCGCGGTTAAGCGGCCGGTAACGTGAGAAATAGTGATATTTTCAACCCGCGTCAGGCCGTCTGTCCCTTCCACGCCTTCGCTGAGTTTGCGCCAGTGCAGGGGGCTATCCTCACCCACCTGTTGGCCGTAGCTGTACTGCGGAAACCAGTTAAGCTGCATCATAAAGGGATAGCTGACGTCTTCCAGCAGCAGATGGCGCACGGTAATATTCCTGATCCAGCCGCCGCGATTACGCGCAGATTTGATGCGAAAACCGACGCCAGTGCCAAAAAAGCGGTTATGTTCAATCAGCACATTTTCGATCCCGCCCGATGTTTCGCTGCCCAGCGTAATGCCGGAGCCTTTATGCAGCTCACAGTCGCGAATAACAATATCGCTCGCCGTTTTTGCCAGTCGCTGCGCTTCCGCGCCGCGTCCCGATTTGACGCAGATATTATCGTCATTGCAGGAAACCACGCATCGTTCCACGCGAACATGCTCGCACGAATCGATATCAATGCCGTCGGTACTGGGACCGGTCGCGTTACTCACCCGCAGATCCTGTAAAAAGACCCGATGCGAATAGCAAAGATGAATATTCCAGAAGCCGGATTCGCGTGAATGAAAACCGTTCAGCTCTACCGCTTCGCTCTGGTAAACCACCACGTTGCGCGGGCGCTCGCATTCGTAATCCACTACCCAGCGCAAGCCCTGCCGACTGTATTCCGCCAGCATGCCGCCGTTTTCATCCTCGCCCCAGAATTTATGCCACCAGACCGCGCCCTGGCCGTCAATCGTGCCCGCGCCCGTGATTTTCACCGCCTGACACCGGTTGATATTAACGATCCCCGCCGGCCAGAGCATATCAATACCGGCAACGCGGGTGGCGATTTTAGGGTAATCCTCCAGGCGCTGGCTGCCGAGCAAAACCGTGCCTTCAGCCAGTTCCAGCGTCATCTCGCTTTTTAAAAACAGCGAGCCGGTAAGATAGCGTCCGGCAGGGATAAGGACGCGGTCGCCCGCCGCCGCCTGGTTGATGGCGCTTTGTATCGCGCCGGTTGATAAGGTTGTTCCATCAGGTACCGCACCGAAATCCAGAATATTCAGGATCGCCATGTTTTTCCCTTTCCATGCTGAATAAAAAACAGGCAGGCACTATAGCATTTCTGACCGTTGCCATATTTCCTGAGATCAAAGGAGCTGCCGTTGGTGGCAGCTGCTTGCCCTTAAAACCTCGGCTACAGCGATCCGCCGCCGCAGATCACCAGCTCCTGGCCGGTGATAGCATCGGCGGCGGGGGAGAGCAGATAGCCGACCAGCGCGGCGACCTCTTCCGGCTGGATATAACGCCCGATCGGCGGCATTTTCGGCGGCGAACTTTCCCGTCCGGGCTGGCTTAACATCGGCGTCGCCGTTGCGCCCGGCGCGACAATATTGGCGGTAATGCCGCGCGGCGCCAGCTCCGCCGCCCAGCTTCTTACCATGCCTTTCATCGCCGATTTGGTACTGACATACTGGCTACGTCCCGCCGCGCCGGTTGAAGTGCGGCTGCCGATCAGTACAATGCGCCCGCCCGTGGGTAGCTGCGGCGCCAGCTGATTCGCCAGCACCTCTGCTACCCGAATATGCAGTTGCCAGAGCTTTTCGCTTGTCTCCTCATCCAGATCGCCCAGCGGCGCGGCCTTCATCATGCCAGCGGCGTGAATAACCGCATCGACCGGCGGCAAGCTAACCAGCGCCCGCTTCAGCGCGGCGGTGTCAAACAGATCCACCGAAAGCGAGACGAAAGCGTCGCTGTCGCGCTTTACCAACGTGCGGCTTAGCCCGGTTACGCGCCAGCCTTCTTCCAACAGCTTATCGGCGATGGCGGCGCCAATGCCGGAGCTGACGCCCGTGATCAACGCGTGACGGCTCATGCGCGCGCCTCCAGCATCGCCAGCGGGATCTTAAATACCGCCTTGCGTACCGCTGCCGCTTCGCCGACCGCGCAAAGCGCCTGATGCGCTTCGCCAGGATAGAAAATCACGAAATCGCCGGGCTGCAAACGCACCGAATGCGGCAGCCAGGGGCGCTCAACGATAAACAGATCCGGCTTGCGCTCTTCCGCCTGCTGGTTACGGGCATCGGCACAGGAAAAGTGGACGATCTCTTCACCCGCCAGCAGGATCTGAATATCCAGATACTGTCGGTGAAATTCGGTATGCCGCGTTGCCGCCGGTGCGGTGCGCGCCGGGCTCAGCGTGCAGAACCAGCTTTCCCCTTCCGGCTGGATGCGGCCGTCATCATGCGCGCTCAGCGCCGCCAGATGATGTTCCGGCCTGGCAAGCAGCGCGGCAAGCACGGGCGGCAGCGTTGCCATTTTCAGCGTCGACAGATTACCGGTAATCATGGCGCCTCCTTAGCCCAGGCCTCGTCCACGCAGACGTATTTAATCGCCTGGCGGAAATAAGTGTAGGCAATATGCAGTTCGCCATTCAGCCCCTGTTTGATGCTGGGATAGGAGAACTCGCGGTTCAGCTTCTGCCGCGAGTTATTGGTCATGCAGTAACCGTCGCCTTCATCCAGGTTGCGTTGCCACGGCCAGCTGCGGCCGCCGTCGGCTGAAATCGCCAGCGTCATCGGCGCGCGCGGCGCCCCCCAGAACGCCGTTTTTCCGGCGTGCGTCGCGGGCGTAACGGCAGTATCGCCTTCCTCATCCTCAATTTCATCGTAGAGGGAAAGACGCCGCTCGCTGGCGCCCTCGGCGCTCATGGCGTTAAATACCAGCGCCAGATCGCCGTTGGTCAGCGTCGTGACCTGGATTGACGAGTTATTATTCGGCAGTTCCGTCGGTTGCGGCGCCGACCAGCTTTCGCCGTTATCAACGGAACGGCTGGCGTAAATATTATCCGCCCAGCGGCTGCGAAACAGTGCCAGCAGCGAGCCATCTTTCAGCAGGGTAATATTCATATGCACGCAGCCGGTGCTTTCCGGCACCGCCACGTCGCGCCAGGTTTTACCGTGGTCAGCGGAGATTTTCACCGCGCTGGTATCCTCGTTGCCGACCCATTTTTCGCCGGACCGCGTGGTGCAGTAGAACACCGGCAGCAGCCAGTTGCCGTTGGCTAACACCACAATCGGCTGACGAATAAAGGTGCCGGGCTTGTCCAGCAGCGTGGCGATCGGCCCCCAGCTTTTGCCGAAATCCTGCGACTGACGAAAACGCACGATGGCGGTGTCCTGATTGCCGGATTTCTGCGCCGTCCACAGCAGCCACAGCACGTTGTCGGGCGCTAAAAACAGCACCGGATTTTGCTCGGAACGGCTGCTGTCGTCGGAAAGTTTTTGTGGTTCGCTCCAGCGCTCGCTGTTTTTCGCCAGCCGCGAGCACCAGATGGAGATATCGGCAATGCCTTCTTGAGTGCCGCCAAACCAAACGCAAAGCAGATCGCCATCCGGCAAAGGCAGCAGATTAGCCGCGTGATTTTGCGGGCAGGGCGAGGGCAGCATGGCGCTGCGCAGTCGCGAGGCGTTATCCGCGGGCTGCACAAGGCCGCTGCGTTCTACGGTCAGGGTTTCACTCATCTCAGGCTCCACTTTTTTGCATACGGTTGTCGGTTTTCTTCACGCTCTGACGGCTTGGGATCATATAGTCGATAGCCATAATCACCGCTGGCGTAATCAGCGCGATATACATGTTGTTGATGCCGAAAGGATCGCCCAGCACAAACCAGACGGAGGTCATTACGCAGGCGCCAATCAGCCCCCAGTTTGCGCCGCGCGCGCTTTTAAACATCGGCAGATAGAAGGCGATGATCGCCACCACGGAAATCGACAGGCGAATGGCGCGGGTAAAGAACGAAAGCTTAAGCACTTCCGGCACGAACAGCACAAAGACCAGCGGCGCAAAGCCGATTGCCAGCGACAGCCAGCGCGTCATTTTGAATTCGCGCTCCGGCGTGGGGTTGCGGTACGGCACATAGAAATCTTTTACAATCAGCGACGCGATAGCCAGCGCCACGGTGCCGACGCTGACGAAAATCGACGCGACCAGCGAGGTGGTGACGATGCCGGCCAGCCACGGGCTCATATCCTGCAAAAACACCGGCAGCGCATAGAGGCTGTTGATCTCGGGGTGCAGATATTTCGCCGCCACGCCGATCATGGCGATAGCGATACCGATAGGCAGGCAGAAGAAAAAGGCGACCCAGGTGGCGCGTCTGGCCGCCGCCGGGCTTTTAGTGGAAGAGATCGCCTGAATCACAAACTGGGTGCAGAAGATGGAGCCAATGGTGCCAATCAGCCAGGCGACGATGGTGCTGGCGCCGACATGGCCGTCCCACGTCCAGTAAAAGGACGGCATTTTCTCGACCATCGGCGTGATGCCGCCGGTCATTTTCAGCGCCACGCCAAGAATAATCAGGATGCCGACATATTTCAGCGCGCTGTGCAGCATGGTGACCCACGCCATACCTTTCATGCCGCCAAAGGCGAAATAGAAGGTGCTGACGATAGCGGTAATAAAGGCCGCAACGGGCAGATTAACTTTTAATACGGTGGAAATAGCCGCCGCGCCGCTGACGTAATTCCCTACGTTCACCAGCAGCAGCGCATAAATCATAATAATAGAGATAATATTCTTGGTGGTGCTGCCGTACTTTTCCGCTATCGCGCCGGAAATAGTAATCTTGCCGGTATTATAGATACGCTTGACCAGCAGCAGCCCGAAAATAGGAAAGCCAATTGCCGCGCCGATGACCGACCAGGAAGCGGCAAAACCATCCTCAAAGGCGGCCTGCGCCGTGCCGATGGTGGATTTGGCGCCGATATATTCCGACATCAGCATAATACCCACGATAAAAGCGGGCATGGCGCGCGACCCTTCCATAAAGTCGCCGGAGCTTTTACTTCTTAAGCGGTAAGTCAGCCAGGTGGTAAATAAAATATAGGCGACCACCATACAGATAATAATCAACGTGCCTTCAGTAGAAAACGCTTTCATTGTGATGCCTCACTATGAGCAGACGCGGCGGCCTTGCGGCTCTTTTCACGCCTTTGTAGGGTTAAGCGCCTGACGCGACGCCTGCGGTAATGGTCGGTTTACCGGGTGTACTGATTAACGATCTGGCGAATGCGCTGCTCTTCTTCGGCGCTGAAGCGCACGGCATAGCGGCTTTCGCCTACGTCATAGCCCATCAGCGCCACGGCTTTTTTCACCGCCGCTGGCGAGAAGGCGACGCTGTAAAGGTCGGTGCGCAGACCGGTCACGTTTTCCTGCGCGCGGCGCGACCCCTCGATATCGCCGTCGTTAAAACGCGCCCAGATGGCGTTGATCTCTTTCGGCGCGACGTTGGCCAGCCCGGAGATGCAGGCGGCGCAGCCGTCAACAAAGCCCTGATGGATCAGCGAGTCCGGGCCGTTCAGCACGCTGAAATTTTCCGTGCCCTGCGCCGCCTGCAAAAAGCCGCTCAGGCTCTCATAACTGCCCGCGCTGTCTTTGATGCCAACGATATTGGGATGCGCGGCCAGTTTGCGCACCGTCTGCGGCTGGAGCGTGTTGCCGGTGCGGGCCGGAATGTTATACAGAAAGACCGGCACCTCCAGCGCGTCGGCGACCGCCTCGTAATGGGCGATCAGCTCCTCCTGTTTTAGCGGCACGAAGTAAGGCGTAATAACCGAAACGGCATCCACGCCCAGTCTGGCGACCTGCTTACCCAGGCGAATAGTTTCGCGGGTGGAGATTTCGCCCACGTGCGCCACCAGCGGCGCTTTGCCCGCGACTTCCTCCACGCAGGTGGCGGTGACCGCCAGCTTTTCCTGCTCGTTAAGCACAAAAAACTCGCCGTTGGTGCCGCCGCAAAAAATACCGTTGCCAGCGGCAAGCTGGCGCTGGATCTGCTGGCGCATCGCCTGCTCGCAGTAGTCGCCGTCAGCGGTAAAAGGGGTGACGATGGCGGTCAGTACGCCGGTGATTGTGTTCATCATGGCCTCATTATTCGTTTAGTGATTCAGGGTCGGAAACAGGGTCAGATAGACCTCGCGGACGTCGTCGGCGCTGACCGCACACGGCACGTTTTTCATCAGGCGCTGCACGTCCAGCGCGGCCTCGACCAGATAAGGCAGATGCTCAGCGTTGATGCCCAGCTCGTCCAGGCTGGCAGGCAGCTTCAGGCGCTTCACCAGCGCGGCGAAATAGTCAACCAGCGCCACGGACTTCGCTTCTTCGCTCAGCGAGGCGTCGGCGTCAGGCAGCAGGTCGTAAGCCTGGGCGAACTTGCTGACCGCCGCAGGACGGACAAAACGCATACACGGTGCCAGCAAAATGGCGTTCGCCACGCCGTGCGGCAGGTGATATTTGCCTCCCAGCGGATAGGACATGGCGTGCACCAGGTGCGTACCGGCATGGGCGATGGCCGCGCCGCCGTAATACGATGCCCAGAGCATATCCAGACGCGCCGCCAGGTTATCCGGCTCCGCAATCGTCTTTTCCAGGCTGGCGAACAGCTTTTTCATGCCGATCAGCGCGTAGTTGTCGCTGACCGGATTGGCGACGGTGGCGGTGAAGCACTCAATCAGATGGCAAAGCGCATCGATGCCGGTGGAAGAGGCGATATGCGCGGGCATACTGGTGGTCAGCTCGGGCGCCAGCACCACGTAATCCGGCAGCATCACCGGCGAGATAATGCCGACCTTGGTTTCTTTCTCCGGGATAGCGAGGATCGCGTTTGGCGTGGCTTCGGAACCCGTGCCTGCGGTCGTTGGGATCAACAGCGAGGCCGTGCGGCGCAGCGGTTTTTCACCGGCCAGCAGCGCTTCCAGCGAAGGCGCGTCCTCAACGCAGAGCACGGAAAGCAGTTTGGCGACGTCCAGCACGCTGCCGCCGCCGACGCCAGCCACCATATCCACCTTTTTCCCCGGCAGCGACGCCACTATAGCCGCCACGTCATGCTGGCTCGGCTCCGGCGGCACGCTGTCCACAATGCTCAGCGTCGCTCTGCTGCCAATCTGTTGGATCAGCGTTTGCACCGCCGGAATGCCGACAATGTTTTTATCCGTCACCAGCAGCACGTGCCGATGGTTTTGCAACAGATAGCCGATGTCGCTAAGCGCCTGGTAACCAGCAATCACGGTGCTGTTAATGGTCATAAGTCCTGTCCTGGCTGAGGGTGAATTGATTACATTTGGTCATTAACCTGCTCATTCGCGGCAGGCAGGAGGAATTTATAGGGCAAATTGATTTTGATTAATTTGACCGTGCTCACATATAATCAATTGTGATTGAATATAATCACTCCCAATGAAAACCGGCTTGTCGAACTTAGGGAGTGATGAAGATGCGCACAAAATGGAAGATGCCTGTGCTGGTGATTGCGGATGACTTTACCGGCGCGAACGATGCCGGGGTCGGGCTTGCCAACGTCGGCGCGCGGGTTCATGTGCTGTTTGATGCGGCCACGCCCACCGTGGAACAGGCCGATGCCTGGGTCGTCAATACCGACAGCCGGGCGACCAGCGCGGAACAGGCCGCCCGGCGTACCGCTGCGGCAATAGCGGGCAGAAGAGATGTGGCCCGCGACGGCTGGCTGTTTAAAAAAATCGACTCGACGCTGCGCGGCAATCCCGGCGCGGAAATCGAAGCGGCTTTGCTGGCAGGCGATAAACGCGTGGCGCTGATAGCGCCAGCGGTGCCCGCGCTGGGCCGTACCACCGTAGAAGGCTGCTGCTATATCGATGGCCGCCTGCTGACGGAAACGGAATATGCCAGCGATCCTAAAACGCCGGTAAGCAGTGCCAGCATAGCGGCGCGCCTTGGCGAGCAAACCACGCTGCCGGTTGGCCTGATCCCGCTGTCGGCGCAGGCGGATCTGCGAGAGCGGATCGAAGCGGCTATTGCTGACGGCAAGCGGCTGATCGTGCTGGATGCGCAAACGGACGCCGATCTGCAACGCATCATGCAGGCGGCGGACGAGCTGGACGAGCGCCCTTTGCTGGTGGGTGCCGCCGGGCTGAGCGACGCGCTGGGCAGGCGGCTGACGAGGCTGGCACAGCAGGCGCCGGGCGGGACGGCAGGCTCGCCCGCTCCGGTAAACGCCGGGCTGGCGGTTATAGGCTCGATGAGTGAAGTCGCGCAGCGGCAGATAACGCAGCTGATGCAGCAAAAGGCAATCCGGCTGATCGATGTGGATATCAGTCAGCTTTTTAGCGGCGGCGCGCCGGGACAGCGCTGGCGACAGGCGGTGACGGAGGCGCTACAGCAGGGCCGACACTGCGTGATCCGCACCTGCCAGCAGGCGGAGCAGCGTCAGGCTATCGCCTCGCTGTGCGAACGGCTCGATCTCAGCCGCCAGCAGCTTGGCGAACAGATTTGCGCTTATCTGGCGGAACTGACCGCCGACGTGCTGCGCGACGTTACGCCTTCAGCGCTTTATCTCTCCGGCGGCGACGTGGCGATAGCGGTGGCGCGCGGGCTGGGCGCGCAGGGCTTTCAGATTTCAGGGCAGGTGGCGGGCTGCGTGCCTTACGGCCATCTGCTGCAAGGTAACGACAACCTGCTGGTGCTTACCAAGGCTGGCGGTTTTGGTGATGAAAACACCCTGGTAGAAGTTTTTCGTTTTATTGAGGAGAAGGCGAGTGAGTAAAATTATTGCGGTTACCATGGGCGATCCGGCGGGTATTGGCCCGGAAATAATCATCAAATCCCTGGCGGAGGGCGAGCTTTCCGGCGCGCCTGCGGTGGTAGTGGGCTGCGCCAGCACGCTGCGGCGGATTATGACGATGGGCATTACGCCGCAGGCGGAGCTGCGGATAGTTAACAGCGTGGCCGAAGCGCGCTTTGCGCCGGGCATTATTAACGTTATCGACGAGCCGCTGGCCGATCCTGATGCGTTAAAGCCCGGCGTGGTGCAGGTAGCCGCAGGCGATTTGGCCTACCGCTGTGTGAAACGCGCAACCGAACTGGCGCTGGCGGGCGAAGTGCAGGCTATCGCCACCGCGCCGCTGAACAAAGAGGCGCTGCATTCGGCGGGCCATCTCTATCCCGGCCATACCGAGCTGCTGGCGAAGCTGACCGACAGCAAAAACTACGCGATGGTGCTTTATACCGATCGCCTGAAGGTGATCCACGTCACCACGCATATCGCGCTGCGTAAGTTCCTGGATACGCTCAACCGCGAGCGGGTGGAGACGGTAATCGGCATGGCGGAAACCTTCCTCAGGCGCGTCGGCTATGATAAGCCGCGCATCGCGGTGGCGGGCGTTAATCCGCACGCGGGCGAAAACGGGCTGTTCGGCGACGAAGAGATCGCCATCGTCGGCCCGGCCATAGAAGCCATGAAAGCGCAGGGCGTCAACGCCTTCGGCCCGTGCCCGCCGGATACGGTGTTTTTGCAGTGTTATGAAGGCCAGTACGACATCGTGGTGGCGATGTACCACGACCAGGGGCATATTCCGCTTAAGCTGCTGGGCTTTTACGACGGCGTGAATATTACCGCTGGCCTGCCGTTTATCCGCACCTCGGCCGACCACGGCACGGCGTTTGATATTGCCTGGACAGGTAAAGCGAAGTCTGAGAGCATGGCGATTTCCATTCAGCTAGCGATGCAGCTTGCATAATGACCTATGAAGGGACAAAGTCGCCTGGACCAGATCATGGACTATCTGAAAAGCCATAATCTGGTGACTGTCGATCAGCTGGTGGCGGCGATTTCCGCGTCGCCGGCTACGATCCGACGGGATCTGATCAAACTGGATCGGGAAGGGGTAATCAGCCGGACGCACGGCGGCGTTACCCTTAACCGCTTTATTCCCGCTCAGCCCACCACGCTGGAAAAGATGCAGCGTCATCTCACGGAAAAACAGGCTATCGCCCTGGCGGCGGCCAGCCTGGTGAAAGCCAACGACGCGGTGGTGCTGGATGCCGGCACCACCATGCTGGAACTGGCGCGTCAGCTGACGCATTTGCCGCTGCGGGTGATCACCGCCGACCTGCATATCGCGCTGTTTCTGTCGGAGTTCAGGCAGATTGAGGTGACGATTATCGGCGGGCGCATCGACGACTCCAGCCAGTCCTGCATTGGCGAGCACGGGCGCAGGCTGCTGCGGAATATCTACCCGGACGTCGCGTTTGTCAGCTGTAACTCGTGGAGCCTGGAGAAGGGCATTACCACGCCGACCGAAGAAAAAGCGGGGCTGAAAGAGGATTTGCTGATCAACGCGCGACGCAGGGTGCTGTTAGCGGACAGCAGCAAATATGGTTCCTGGTCGCTGTTCTGCGCCACGCCGCTGCAAAGCCTGACCGATATCATTACCGACGAGCTGCTGGGCGAGCAGGAAGTGAAGACGCTGAGCGGGCAGCCGTTTACGCTGACGCTGGCGAAACCCTGAGCAAAACGGGCCGCCCGCAGGCCGCCCGTGGTAGAGACCAGCTTCTTACAGCGTTTTAAAGCCTACAGAAGGAATATTGCGGCCGTAGTAAATTTCCCGCATCTCTTTCCACAGCAGGTCGGTAATGCGCTTGTGCTCCTGCGGTGTCAGATCTTCCGGGCGGGTATTGAAAAGATAATGCTTTAAATCAAACTCTTTCAGCAGCATCTTGGTATGGAAGATGTTCTCCTGATAGACGTTGACGTCCATCATGTCGTACATCGACTTCATATCTTCCGACATAAAATTCTGAATCGAGTTGATCTCGTGATCGATAAAGTGCTTCACGCCGTTCACGTCGCGGGTAAAGCCGCGCACGCGATAGTCGATGGTGACGATATCCGATTCCAGCTGGTGGATCAGATAGTTCAGCGCTTTCAGTGGCGAAATCACGCCGCAGGTCGACACCTCAATATCCGCGCGGAAGGTGCAGAGTCCGCCTTCCGGGTGGCTTTCCGGGTAGGTATGCACGCAGATATGGCTTTTATCCAGATGCGCGACCACCGAACCCGGCAGCGGGCCAGGATGCTCCGACTTATCGATATCTTTCGGATCGATCGGCTCTTCGCTCACCAGAATGGTGACGCTGGCGCCCTGTGGCTCATAGTCCTGGCGCGCAATATTCAGCACGTTAGCGCCGATAATCGAGCAGGTTTCGCTAAGGATCTCCGTCAGACGGTTGGCATTGTACTGCTCATCAATGTACGCAATGTAGCCGTCACGCTCCGCATCGGTATTCGCGTAACAGATATCGTAGATACAAAAACTCAGGCTTTTCGTCAGGTTGTTGAAGCCATGTAGTTTAAGCTTTTGCAATTTCGTTCACCCCCTTAAAATGCCCGGCTGGTCAGCCAGCGCATTCAACAGATATTGCGGCAGGGCAAAGCTGCCGGTGTGGATCGCCGGATTGTAATAGCGACAGGTCAGGCCGGCCTGCTGATAACGCGCCGCAAGCGTGGCCGTATCCAGCTGGCGCAGCGCCGGGTTGTCGCTTGCCCAGGCAAAGGTCATGATGCCGCCGTAATAGGTCGGTACGGCCGCCTGGTAAAAGCTGACGTCGCGGAAATAGTGGCTCAGCTTGCGATGGCTGTTGACCGCTTCGTCCTGCTGCAGGAAGCAGACGCCATTCTGCGCCACAAAAATGCCGTTTTCATTGAGGCAGCGCCGGCATCCTTCATAAAATTCCGAGGTAAACAGACTTTCGCCCGGTCCAATCGGATCGGTGCAGTCAGAAATAATGACGTCGAATTTTTCATTGCACTGGCGCACGAAATTGACGCCGTCATCGATTACCAGCCTGAAGCGCGGATCTTCATAAGCCCCCGCATTATGATTCGGCAGATACTCTTTGCAGAACGTCACCACGCCCGCGTCGATTTCTACCATCGTAATCTGTTCAATGTTTTGATGACGGCTGACTTCACGCAGCATTGCGCCGTCGCCGCCGCCGATAATCAGCACGCGCTTCGCCGCGCCGTGCGCCAGCAGCGGCACGTGGGTCATCATCTCGTGATAGATAAATTCATCGCGCTCGGTGGTTTGCACCACGCCGTCCAGCGCCATCACCCGACCCAGCTCGGCGTTTTCAAAGATAACCAGATCCTGATGTCCGGTTTGTTCGCGGTATAAAATTTTATCGACAGCAAAATACTGCCCAAAACCGGTATGAAGCGTTTCATACCACATCTCTTTTTCGGCCATGGTACGGCTCTCCTGGTTGTAGCAGCCACGAAAAATGGGCGCGATATGATAGCCAACTCTGACCGTGCTTGCACGGTCAAACTGGCGGCGGAAAACGGCGGGGGTTACTTCACGTAGGCAAGCAGGCTGAGCGAATCGCGGGCCAGTGATTTGCATTTGGTGTCGTTGGGCACGGCGATGCCGCTTAAATCGCGATAGCTGTCCGCGCCCAGCGATTTCATATTAAAGCTGCTGTAGTTGCTCAGATCCCAGCGGTTCTGCCGGGCGAAAAAGACCAGCGCGCGACGGATCTGTCCGTCCGGAAGATCCTGATAGCCGCAGTCATTTTTCAGGTAAACAAAAACAGCGGTCAGATCCGCCAGATCTTCCGCTTCCGACTCGCTCAGCGCAAAACTTGTCGATGAGAAGCCAAACAGGCCCAGTAACAACAGAGCCTTGATGCTTTTCTTCATAACTGTACTCAAAGGGTGTCAATACTCTGACGTTAGCACAGTTACCGTCGGCCGACAGTCAATTTCAGCAGAGAAATGTCCGTAAAACGCAATTTTCCAGCAGGGCGCGGTGAAACTTGACCTTCCCTTGGGGGAAGGGTTTATGCTGCAGGCAATAAATAAGAGCCGGGTCGAGGAAGACTGATGCAACGTCGTGATTTTATAAAGCTGAGCACCGCGCTGGGCGCGGCCAGCGCACTACCCCTGTGGAGCCGATCGCTGATGGCCGCGCAGCCACGTCCCGCGCTGCCCATTCCGGCCTTATTAACGCCGGATGCGCGTGGCGAGATGACCGTAACGGCGCAGCAGGGCAGCACCCGCTGGCTGGATAAAGCGGTGCCGACCTGGGGCTATAACGGCAGCCTGCTCGGCCCGGCGATCCAGCTGGAGCGCGGCAAGCCGGTCACCATCAACCTGCGCAATCAGCTGCCGGAAGCCACCACGGTTCACTGGCACGGGCTGGAGCTGCCTGGCGGCGTAGACGGCGGCCCGCAGGCGCAGATTGCCCCCGGCGCCACGCGCACCGTCAGCTTTACCCCCGATCAGCCCGGCGCGACCTGCTGGTTCCATCCTCATCAGCATGGCCGCTCCGGCTATCAGGTCGCCCAGGGCCTGGCCGGTCTGGTTATCCTGAAAGACGACGCAACAGAGAAACTGCTGTTGCCGAAAATCTGGGGCATCGACGATATTCCGGTGATCCTCCAGGATAAAAAACTGTCGGCGGACGGCAGCAAAATTGACTACGAGCTGGACGTGATGAGCGCTGCCGTAGGCTGGTTTGGCAATACGATGCTGACCAACGGCGCGATTTATCCGCAACACGCCGTGCCGCGCGGCTGGCTGCGGCTGCGGCTGCTCAACGGCTGTAACGCCCGCTCGCTGAATATTGCCGCCAGCGATCGGCGCCCGCTTTATGTGATTGGCGGCGACGGCGGCCTGCTGAGCGAGCCGGTAAAAGTGACCGAGCTGTCGATGATGCCGGGCGAGCGCTTTGAGGTGCTGGTCGACACGCTGGACGGCAAGCCGTTTGATTTGCAGACGCTGCCGGTGCGGCAGATGGGCATGTCGCTGGCGCCGTTCAACCAGCCGCTGCCGCTGCTGAGCATTCAGCCACTCCGGGTGATGGCCAGCGGGTCGCTGCCGGATAAGCTGGTGGACGTGCCGCCGCTGCCCGCCCAGGCCGACCTGAAAACTCGCTGGCTACAGCTGTCGATGGATCCCGAGCTGGATCGTCGCGGCATGGTGGCATTGATGCAAAGATACGGCCACGCGGCGATGGCCGGTATGAGCGGCGATGCGCACGACGGCGAATCAATGCAGGACATGGGCGGAGACCACGCGGCAATGCCGGGAATGCAGGGCTACGCTATGGACGGCGGCGCAGACCACTCGATGGCGCATCAGCAGCCTGAGCAGTACGATTTTCATAACGGCAATAAGATCAACGGGGTCGCTTTCGATATGACCAAACCCGCTTTCGATGTAAAGCAGGGCGTGACGGAAAAGTGGACGATTTCCGGCGAGGGCGACGAGATGCTGCATCCATTCCATATTCACGGCACGCAGTTTCGTATTATCTCTGAAAACGGCAAGCCGCCCGCGCCGCACCGCAGCGGCTGGAAAGACACGGTTCGGGTGGAAGGCTGGCGCAGCGAAGTGCTGGTGCGCTTTGACCATCTGGCGGACAAAGAGCGGGCCTATATGGCGCACTGTCATCTGCTGGAGCATGAAGATACCGGCATGATGCTTGGCTTTACGGTCAGCGCGTAGCGGCTGACGGACGGCACCCTTTTTTTGGTGGCTTGCTTAAGTGATTGATTGCAAATGCATTGAATCACGTGGCTGAAAAAGGGTTTTTACAGGGCTAAGGTCAATTTCGCTGAAAAAATATTGGGTTAAGCTAAAGAGGCAACTGTTCACTGCCGTACAGGCAGCTTAGAAAAATACAGCGAGGCAGATGATGGCCGACGAAAAGTTCACTGCCGTACAGGCAGCTTAGAAATGACTACTTCAGGCTGTCAGCTTCAACACAGGGTTCACTGCCGTACAGGCAGCTTAGAAAATCTTGCGGACAGGGACCGGGCCTGTATGGCGCACTGTCATCTGCTGGAGCATGAAGATACCGGTATGATGCCTGGCTTTACGGTCAGCGCGTAGCGGCGAGGCGGAGGCCGCTGTTTTCACAGCATTGCCGACAGCGCGAGCCTTTCGACCGCTGTCGGCAATGCCGCTCCCGGTTACGGCTGGGTAATATTTAGCGCATCATAATTTTTACGGCGATAGTTCAGCACCGAGAAGCCCCAGGCAGCGACGAAAATTGCCACGCAGAGGTAGCCAACGCTGCCCATATTGCCGTTCAGATTGTTGACGATCGTCCATATCCCGCCGTGTAAATCGAGCTTATCCGCCAGTAATCCCAGCGCTTCCAGTCCGCCGATCAGCAAGGCGATCAGCACGCTGGTCGCCGTAATCATCATGTTGTAGTAGAGCTTGCGTACCGGCTGCTTAAACGCCCAGCCATAGGCGCCCACCATCATAAAATTGTCCAGGGAATCCACCAGCGCCATGCCGCTGGCGAACAGCGCCGGGAACACCAGAATGCTCCAGACCGACATCCCGCTGGAAGCGCCTGCCGCAGAGAGGCCCAGCAGGCCGATCTCCGTAGCCGTATCAAAGCCCAGACCGAACAAAAAACCCACCAGATACATCTGCCAGCTTTTATTAACCAGGGTAAAGGCGCGGCCAAACAGCCTGCTCATTACAGCGCCCGGCAGGGGAGGCCGATCGCTGAAGGTTTTTCTCTGTTTCGCCTGCTGAAAACGGTGATAAACATCACGCAGGATCAGCGTATTCAGCAGCGCCATCAGCAACAAAAACAGCGCGGAAACCAGCGTGCCGATAACGCTGCCATAGTGATGCAGCCAGCTGATTTCGCTGCCGGAGAGCAGAGCGGCGGCGGCAATCGCCACGCACGCCAACACCACGATGCTGGAATGGCCGAGAGAGAAAAACGCGCCGACCGCCACAGGCCGCTGATTTTGCTGCATCAGTTTACGGGTGACGTTATCAATGGCGGCGATGTGGTCAGCGTCTACCGCATGGCGCAGGCCGTAACCATAGGCAAGCACGGCCGCCGCAATCAGCGTGGCATGGTGGCGGAAAAGCACCAGCGCCCAGCCCCAGGCCAGCAGATTGGCCATCAGCAGGGCGCTTAACAGCCAGAAAGCCCGGCGATGAGTACGAAAAAAAGCAGAGTTAGTCATAACAATCCCTGGTAACAGTATGAGGAGCCGCGTTGTGCAAGCGGGCGCAGGCAATAACGGCCTGGCCCAGCGCCAGCCCGCCGTCGCCAGCGGGAATATGCTGCGGCATCAGCACATGAAGAGGCGATAAATAGCGTTGTAAAAGCTGGCGCAGCAGGCGCGATTGCAGGACGCCGCCGCCAGCCGCGACGGTATCCAGACCCGTTTGTCCGGCATGATAATGGGCGAGGGCGGCAAATCCCCGCGCCAGCGCGTCATGGAAGGCAAACGCGCGCGCCGCAGGGGCTGCCTGCCAGTCCAGCCATTGCTGCCAGAACACCGCCAGGTCCAGCCGCGTGCCCGTTGCCGTATGGCGCAGCGGCAGCGTAACGGGATGCGCTATGTCTGCTGCCTGCCTGGCCAGAACCTCCAGGCGGCAGGCGGCTTCTCCTTCCCAACTAAGTACGGCAGGCGCGCAGCCGAGCACGGCGGCTATCGCGTCAAACAACCGGCCGCAGGAAGAAGCCAAAGGGGAGTTAACGCCAGCGGCCACTGCGCGCGCAAGCGGCTGCCAGGGCTTGCCCAGCAGCGCCTTAGACTCTGGCCGCTGCTGCCAGTCCGGGACAAAGGCCAGCCAGTGCGCCAACAGGTTGCGCCAGGGTTCCCGCGCGGCACGGTCGCCGCCCGGCAGCGCGACGGCGGGCAACCCTCCCAGATGCTGACAGCGGTGATAGTCTGCCAGCAGGCATTCACCGCCCCAGAGCGCGCCGTTTTCGCCGTAGCCCAGCCCGTCCAGCGCCAGGCCGATGACCGGGCCGTGCGCCAGCGGCCAGCGATGTTCCGCCAGGCAGGCGGCGATATGCGCATGATGATGAAGCACCTCCAGCACCGGCCGTTCGCTCTGCTGGCTGCCGACGTAAGCAGGATGCGCATCCTGCACGATCGTTGTAGGCGTGCAGTTATACAGCTGCTGAAAATGGGTAACGGCCTGCTGCCGCTGGCACGCAATATCGCTGTTTGCCAGCGATCCGAAATGCGTGCTGAGCATAGCCCGATCGCCCTGTACCAGGCAGAAGGTGTTTTTCAGGTCGCCGCCCATCGCCAGCAGCGGCGAGCGGGCCGTCAGGCCGGGAGGAAGCGTGACGGCATCCGGCACATAGCCTCGGGCGCGGCGCAGTATTTCCAATCCCTGCGGCCCCAGACGAACCAGAGAGTCATCGGCGCGCTGGATGATATCGCGGTCGTGCAGCAGCCAGATATCGGCAATGCCAGCAAGCTGGCTCAGCGCCTCTTCGTTGGTCAGCGCCGGCGCGCGGTCGGCGCCGTTGCCGGAAGTCATCACCAGCGGCACCCGGCAGGCCTGCATCAGCAGATGGTGCAGCGGCGTAAACGGCAGCATCAACCCCGTTTCATCCAGCCCCGGCGCAACGGCTGCGCACAGCGGCGACGTCGCGTTTTTTTCCGTGAGCACAATGGGCGCGGCGGCAGACAGCATCAGCGCCTGTCGCGCCCGATCGCTCTTGCCGCAGCGGGCCAGCCAGCTGATGTCCGGCAGCATCACCGCCAGCGGTTTGGCCGGTCGCCGTTTGCGCTGGCGCAGACGCATAACGGCCTGCTGCTGGGTAGCATCGCAGGCAAGATGAAAGCCGCCCAGCCCTTTGATCGCCACAATTTTGCCCGCAAGTAGCGCTGCTGTGGCATAGTCAATCGCGGCGCTTTCACGTGCCAGCGTGGTGCCATCCTGCCCGGTGGCAAAGAGCTGCGGCCCACAGTGCGGGCAGGCGACTGGCTGGGCATGAAAGCGGCGGTCGGCCGGATCCTGATACTCCCGGCGACAGGCGGGACAAAGGCGAAATGCCGCCATGCTGGTGCCTGACCGGTCATAGGGCATGGTGCGGATGAGCGTAAAGCGCGGGCCGCAGTGGGTACAGTTAGTAAAGGCATAGCCTGAACGACGGTTGCCCGCGTGCAGCACCTCCTCCAGACAATCGGGGCAGGTTGCCGCATCGGGGGCAACCTGGGTCATCATCCGGCCCTGACGGGTTTCCGCAATGGTAAAATCCTGCGGCGGAGACGGCCAGGCATAAGGCTGGACGCTGAGGCTGTCGATACGCGCCAGCGGCGGCGGCTCGTGCCGTAGCCGTTCGATAAAGAGCGGAATGGCGGCAGACTGAAGCAGGCGTATTTCCACGCCCGCGCTGTCGTTGCAGACTTCGCCGCGTAGCCGTAGCCGCCTGGCTAACTGCCAGACAAAAGGCCGAAAGCCGACGCCCTGCACTTTGCCGCTGACGCGCACGGACACTCCTGAATCGGACATAGTCAGCTCCTGAAGGACCGGGCTGCCCGGTCCTGGATCGGATTAGCCTGAACCCTTGAGGAAGGAATGCGGGATGTCATATCCACCTGGCTCCCGTTCCGCGTTGGCGCAGAACTTAAGCGGTTACGGCAATCGGGCTCGCATCGTCCACGGCGCTGCGCAGGCGCGCTTTCATCTCGCTGTAGGTTTGACGCGCATAGTTCTCCGCCCACGACTGATCGGCAATCCGCTCCACCTTCACCGCACAGTATTTGGTTTCCGGCGTTTTAGAAATGGGGTCAAGGTTCTCCTGAGTCAGTTCGTTGCAGGCGCCAATCCACCATTGATAGGTCATATAGACTGCGCCAACGTTAATACGCTCGTTGTGATTAGCGCGTGAAATCACTTTACCGCGGCGCGAGGCGACCCAAACCAGTTGCCCATCGCGTATGCCCAGCGCCTGCGCATCCTGCGGATTGATCTGCACAAAACCCGGCTCATCCGCCAGCGTTTGCAGCGCGGAACAGTTGCCGGTCATTGAGCGGCAGGAGTAGTGGCCGACCTCGCGCACAGTACAGAGCACCAGCGGATAATCTGCGTCCGGCACCTCGGCCGGCGCGCGCCATGGCGCGGCAAAAAGCTGGCCTTTGCCGGTTGGCGTGGTGAAACGATTGTCCTGATAGAGATAAGGCGTACCAGGGCTGTCCAGCGTGGTGCAGGGCCACTGCACGTGTCCCAGCGTGCCCATTTTTTCATAGGTAGCGCCGTAGAACAGCGGACAGAGTTCGCGCATTTCATCCCAGATTTCTTGATTATCGTTGTAATGCATCGGATAGCCGAGTTCCGTTGCCAGCAGGCTGATAATTTCCCAGTCACGCTTAACATTATCTTTGGGTTCGATAGCTTTTTCAAAGCGCTGAAAGCCGCGATCGGCACAGGAGAATACGCCGCCGTGTTCGCCCCAGGAGGTGGCGGGTAAAATGACGTCAGCCTGCTCGGCGGTTTTGGTCATAAAGATATCCTGCACCACCACAAAATCCAGCGCCTCAAACCCCTTGCGCACCAGGCTTAAATCGGCTTCGGTCTGCAGCGGATCTTCACCCATGATGTAGTAGGCTTTGACGTGTCCTTCCAGCGCCAGATGCGGGATCTCGGTAATGCGATGGCCGATTTCCGCGTCCATCCGCTCGGCGTCAATACCCCAGGCAGCGGCAAATTTTGCCCGGACCTGCGGATCGGTCACCGACTGATAGCCAGGGAACTCATTCGGCAGCACGCCCATATCGCAGGCGCCCTGCACGTTGTTTTGCCCGCGTACCGGGCCGACGCCGACGCCAGGCCGGCCCAGATTGCCGGTCAGCAGCGCCAGGCCAGCGAGGCCTTTCACCACGTCGACAGCCTGACCAAACTGCGTCACGCCCATCCCCCACATAATGGTCGCGGAGGGCGCAGCAGCAAAGGTACGCATAGCCTGACGGATTTGCTGAGCGGACACGCCGGTCTGTTCGGCAACCGCCTCCGGCGAATAGTCGGCCAGCTGGCGACGGTACTCGTCAAATCCTTCCGTATATTTCGCCACGTAGTCACGATCGTAGAGATCTTCTTCGATCAGCACGTAGGCAAAGGCGTTAACCAGCGCCATATTGCAGCCGTTTTTGATTTGCAGATGCTGATCGGCGATACGGGCGGTTTCGATGCGGCGGGGATCGCAGACAATGATCTGCGCGCCTTTTTCTTTGGCTTTTATTACGCGGCGGGCCACGATAGGGTGGGAATCCGCACAGTTATAGCCGATCACCAACAGGCATTTGGAATTTTCAATATCGTTGATGGAATTGCTCATGGCGCCGTTGCCGAGCGTGGCCTGTAAACCGGCCACCGACGGGCCATGACAAACGCGGGCGCAGCAGTCGACATTATTGGTGCCGATCACCGCGCGGGCAAACTTCTGCATGACATAGTTGGTTTCGTTGCCGGTACCGCGAGAAGAGCCGGTATGCATAATCGCGCGCGGGCCGTGCTTCTCTTTGATTTCTTTCAGGCGCTTAGCGGTATAGCGGATAGCTTCATCCCAGCTGACTACTTCGAATTTTCCGCCCTTCTGGCGGCGGATCATCGGCTGCGTCAGGCGCGGCGTCAGCAGTTTAGTGTCGTTGAGAAAATCCCAGCCATAGTAGCCTTTCAGGCACAGCTCGCCCTGATTGGTTACGCCATCGGCGGCTTCGGCACGGAGAATTTTATTGTTTTCCACGACCAGGTTCAGCTTGCATCCGGCCCCACAGTAAGGACAGACGGTGGTGACTTTTTTCATCTTATTTTTCCTCTTTCCGGGGTTAAAACAGCAGGCCGGAAGTGCTGGCAAGCGCCGCACGGCGGCGTTTTTCTACGTTCATTTCCTTGAGCCGATCGCGGTCAACGGTCAGCAAGGCCTTGGTCGGACAGACTTCCTGACAGGCTGGGCCTTCTGCACGGCCCTGACACAGATCGCATTTATGCGCTTCGGCTTTATCTGCGACGGCGGTCATCGCCGCCGCGTTCTGACGAAAAAGGGGTTTGACCACGACCTCCATCGCGCCATAAGGGCAGGCGACGACGCAGGTTTTGCAGCCAATGCAGTGCTCCTGCATAACCTGGATTGCGTCGCCGCTGCGCACGATTGCGCCGTTCGGACAGACGTTGGCGCAGGGGGCATCTTCACACTGGCGGCACAGCACCGGCGTACTGAGGTTGACGCTTTTGATCACATGCAAACGCGGCGTGAAGGTGGTGGTATTGAGCTGCGAGATATCCTGCGACAAGCTGTGAGCCATCACGCAGGCGATTTCACAGGTACGGCAGCCGATACATTTTTGGGGATCGGCAATGATGAACCGGTTCATCTGAATCTCCTGATTCCATTAAATAAGCGGCCGACGGATCCCGGCCTTATGGCGGAGGTAATGCATAAAGCGTTCCAGCCAGAGGGTTTATTTTTTCTTATTTATTTTCAATGGGTTAATAAGGGTTCGTGGGGAGTGACTGTGGTCTGTCGGCCGTATCGTCATTTTCCCGACACTTATGTCATGTTGGCCTCGGGCGAAAAGGCGCGATGCCCAGGCCCGTCTCCAGCAGAGGAAGCCGCTGATAAAGCTCGCCAACCGCCCGCTCGACCGCTGGGCTAAGGGGATAGTAAAAAGCCACCACATCGGGCTGGATGCCGACAAAGGTAATCTGCGGAATAGCTTCCCGTAGCTGCTGAATTAAAAAGCTGAGCGGCAGCGTGTGGGTGGTCATCACGAACATTTCGGCGATATCGCTTTCGTCGATAAGGCGCATTTCGCCGGGAGCCAGCCCCATGTCGGTGGCGTCCACAATCACCAGGCGATCGGGCCGCTGCTCGCGCAGGTAGCCAATATCGTTTTCCGGCGCGGCTCCGCCATCCACCACCGTCCAGCCGGGCAAAGGGGCGGCGGCGCAAAGTTCGGCCAGGCGTGGCCCGGCGCCGTCGTCGCCCATCATGCTGTTGCCCACGCATAACAGCGCGTAGCGGGAAGAGGAATTAAGCATCGTATCTCCTGACCATCAGGTACATGGCGGGGTCGTTTTCAATTTGCTGGAGCAGGGCGATCAGGCGATCGCTCCACGCTTGCTGCTCTGCACTCATCCGCTCACGGGCGTCGCGCAGCGCCAGGGCCAGCAGATGGGTGTGACTGCTGTCGATAGTGATTTCGCCAAAGCGGCGCACGCCTGCCATTTTCCGCTGGGCTTCGCTGTTTTCCGCCAGGCAGGCAATCCATTGCAGATAGCCTTGAAGCGGGCAGGTGAGCTGCGGTTGCAGACAGTCGATAACGCCAACGTGGTGACCAATCGCCAGGCTGTAGTAAACCACCTCCTGGGCTTTCTTCGAGCTACGCTGCTGCGCGCATTTTTCATCGACGAATTTGCTGCCCAAAGCGTAAAACACCACTTTGTCGTGCAGGACGCGGGCCGACGGCTGATGCCGGGCGTAACGCTGTTGGTTAACCTCGGTGCTCACAGGCGAACCTCCCCGCGCAGAACCTGCTGATAAATCTGCTGTAAATGCCCCACTATCTCCGCAAGACGGCGATCGTCCTGCTCAACCAGCCAGTCCGCCACGCGCTGTTCCACGGACTGCACGCCGGGCGCGGCCAGCGCCTGCATAAAGCGATCGGCAATCTGGCGACCATAGCGATAGCCGGCCATGCGTCGCGCTTCGCGATCCAGCAATACCCGCAGCGGCTGCGGCAGCGCAGGGTGCAGCAACGCCGCCGGTTCAGCCGCCTCAGGGTGCTGCTGACCTTTAATTTTTTGATCGAGCAGGCCAAGCGCCATGGCAAAACCATAAATAGTGGCGGCGGGCGTGGGCGGGCAGCCGGGAATATAAACATCCACCGGCACAATCTTGTCCGTGCCGCCCCAGACGCAATAAAGGTCGTGAAAAATGCCGCCGCTGTTGCCGCAGGCGCCATAAGAGATACAGATTTTCGGGTCTGGCGCCGCGTCCCAGGCCCGCAGCGCAGGCACGCGCATGGCGCGGGTGACGGCACCGGTAAACAGCAGAATATCGGCATGACGCGGGGAAGGAACTACCTTGATGCCAAAGCGTTCGGCGTCGAACAGCGGTGAAATGGCGGCAAAAATCTCTATTTCGCAGCCGTTGCAGCCGCCGCAGTCAACCCGATAAACGTAGGCGGAACGGCGAATGTTGTTCAACAGCGTGCTTTTCAGGCTGGCGATGCTCTCGTCGAGCGTAACGGGCACCGGCAACCCGTTTTCGTCGCGTGGCCCGTGCAGGATCTGGCTCATAGCTGTGCCTCGGGGGTCAGATGGCGGCCAATATCTATCCGGCTGGATGCGGGCAGCTGATGCTTTTTCTTGCAGGACGGACAGGTTTCATACTGCTCGCGACGTTCAGCAATCTGCCGTTCACTCAGCGCTGCGCTTTCCTGTAACAGAGAAAGCGCGAAGTCGATCTCTTTCTGCACGGCATAGGGATGGCCGCATTCCCGGCAGCGGCAAACCGGGAAATCAGCGGTTTCAAACAGATCCTCTTTACGCCATACCGCCAGTTCAAATTCTTGCGACAGCTTGATGGCGGCCGTCGGGCAGACTTCCTCGCAGCGCGCGCAGAAAATACAGCGGCCCAAAAACAGCGACCAGCGGATCGCCTCGCCTTCTTCTGGCGGCGTCATGGTCAGCGCGTTGGACGGACAGGCATTGGCGCAGGCACCGCAGCCGATACACTGCTGCGCGTTGTACTGAGGTTTGCCGCGAAAGTTGGCCGCCATCTCCAGCGGTTTTGCCGGATAGGCCACCGTTGCGGTACCGGTTTTCAGCACTTTTTTAATCAGCTTTAACATGTTGTCCCTCCCTAAAGCGGCGAGTTTTTGCGTTCAATGCCGTAACGTTCGATCTCTTTGTAAGGCACGACGACGGTGGTTTTCTTACGTACGTCGACCACCGTCATCCTGTCGGTGCAGGAATAGCAGGGGTCAAGGCTGCCGATAATCAGCGGCGCGTCCGAAACGGTATTGCCCCGCAGCATGTAGCGCAGCGTTGGCCAGTTGGCGTAGGTCGCCGCGCGGCAGCGCCAGCGAAACAGCTTCTGGTTGTCGCCGGTCATGCTCCAGTGCACGTCATCGCCGCGCGGCGCTTCGGCAAAGCCCAGCGCGAAACGGTGGGGAATATAGGTAAAGCCTTCGCTCATCAGCGGCCCCTGCGGCAGATTTTGCAGGCCGAACTCGATCATATTCAGCGAGTTAAACACTTCGTGGATGCGCACCTTCAGGCGGGAATAGACGTCGTTGCCGGTTTCGCTGTGAAGCGTAAACGGCAGGCTGGCATAGCCGGCATAGGGATGATCCGCCCGCATATCGCGGCGGTGGCCGCTGCCGCGTATCATCGGGCCGACGTTACTGAAATCGCGCGCTATCTGCGGGTCTAACAGGCCGACGCCGACGCTGCGCTGTTCGGTATTCGGCGTACTGAGCAGAATATCCACCAGGTCGTTCAGCTCGCCGCGCATCCCGGCTGCCAGCGCGATAGTCTGGATCATGTCCTCTTTCAGAATGTCGCGACGCAGGCCGCCAATCAGATTCATCCCGTAGGTTTTACGGGCGCCGGTCAGGATTTCCGCCATTTTCATCGACTGCTCGCGCACGCGGAAAAACTGCATAAAGCCGGAATCGAAGCCGACGAAGTGGCAGGCCAGGCCCAGATTCAGCAGATGGCTGTGCAGACGTTCAACCTCCAGCAAAATGGAACGGATAGTCTGGGCGCGCGCCGGCACCACAATGCCCATCGCGTTTTCAACCGAGGTGGTATACGCCACGCTGTGGGTAAAGCCACAGATGCCGCAGACGCGATCGGAAAGAAAGGTGACTTCGTTGTAGCCCATGCGGGTTTCGGCCAGTTTTTCCATGCCGCGATGCACGTAAAACAGCCGGTAGTCGGCGTCAATAATGTCTTCGCCGTCGACGAAAAGGCGAAAGTGTCCGGGTTCGTCAGAAGTGACGTGAAGCGGGCCGATTGGCACAATCGTGCTCGCTTCCTTTGTTTCAGAGATAAAGGGATAGGTTTCGTTATCGGTCGTTGGGGCCGGGCGTTGGCGGTAATCCATCGCGTCTTTACGTAGCGGATACAAATCGTCTGGCCAGTCATCCGGCAGCACCAGGCGGCGTTCATCCGGCAGGCCGACCGGGCGCAGGCCATACATATCCCGCACTTCGCGCTCGCCCCAGACGGCCGCCGGGACGCGCGGCGTGACCGACGGGAACTCCAGCGAGACGGGATCCACTTCGGTGCGCACGGTGATCCAGCACTTTACGCCTTGCTCCATTGACAGCACATAATACAGCGCGTAGTTGCCGCACAGCGTGCGCTCATCATTGCCAAACAGCACGGAAAGCCAGCCGCCCTGCTGATAGTAGAGCCACTCCACGACCTCCGGCAGCGCGTTCAGCCTGACGGTGACGGTGGCCTGCGTATCGGTCTGCCATTCGCTGTAGAGCAGCGCCGCAGGAAACTGTTTTTCCAGCGCCGCCAGATAGTGCAGGCCGACCGGATGTTGATTTAATGCCGTTGTGACTTCACTCATTATCAAACCTCTTCCCGCCGTGGCGGGACAAGAAAAATGTCAGCCCGCTATCAGCCAGGAAACCAGCGCCAGAAACGCCAGGCCGAATCCCGCCCAGGTGGTGCGGGAAGTGTTTAAAAAGCGCAAACGCGCCACGCTGTTTTCAATGAGCGCCACCAGCAGCACGGCAACCAGCAGTTTTGCCAGACAGAGCGCGGTGGCGATCAGCAGGCCGAACGGCGTTGGCTCCGCCGCCAGGCCAAAGGGGAGAAACAGGCCGAGAAACAGCTGAAGCACCACCAGCTGCTTCAGGCTGAGGCCGAGTTTCAGCACGCCCAGCGTCGCGCCGGAATATTCGGTCAACGGGCCTTCCTGCAGCTCCTGCTCGGCTTCGGCCATATCGAACGGCAGCTTGCCCATTTCGATATAGGTGGCGAAGGCGCAGGCCAGCCCGGCCAGCAGCAGGGTCAGCGAGGACGAAAGCGGCCAGTGCAGCACCTGCGCGCTAATGGCGCTAAGCGCGGTCGAACCGGCAACCAGCGCAGCTATCCACAGGCCCAGCAGCAGGATGGGTTCGACCAACACGCCCAGCACGGCTTCCCGGCTGGCTCCGATGCCGGTAAAAGGGCTGCCGGTATCCAACCCGGCGATAACAAAGACAAAGCGCGCCAGGGCGAACAGATAAATAAGGGTGATGAGATCGCCTGCGCCAGCCGCTGGCGAAGCAAGCGTTACCACGGGCAGCGCGCTGGCAATGACCAGCATGATGCCGGTGAGGAGCCAGGGCATAGTGCGAAAAGCCGGGCCAGAAGCCGCCGGCGCCACGCTCTGCCGCTGTAACAGTTTGGCGATATCGCGATACTCCTGGAGTACGCCAGGCCCCTGGCGATTATGCATACGGGCGCGCAGCACGCGGCTGATGCCGGTAAACAGCGGCGCGATGGCCAGCAGCCCTGCCGCCTGGATAAGCGCCAGCGGCCACAGCGAACCGGTAAGAACAAAGGGAAAAGTCATCGTCAGTTCCTCAGGCCAGCGCCGCGACCAGCAGCACGGCCAGTTCAATAAATGCCAGACGGCGGCACAGCGCAGCCAGCCCGCCCTGATGCAGGGCCGTCGTCAGGGCGGCAGGCAGCAGACGCTGGCGCAGACGATACAGCGGCGCAAACATCACGCGCAGCGGCTGAGCGAAACCGGTGGCGGTTACCACCATCCCGGCGGAATGAGCGTAGCCACAGGCCCAGGCGTCGCCGCGTCGCCGGTTCGGCAGGCGGCTGCCGCGCAGCGCAACGGCAATAAGCCAGGGCAGCAGCGGCATCGCCAGCAGTAAAATCGCCACCATCGGAGCGGAAACCGCCGACGTAGCCGAGAAGACGGCGCCATGCTGCGTAACGACAGGCGCGGTCATATGCAGCACGTCGGCGGCAACGAGGGAAAACAGGGGAACGATCCAGGGAGACGCGACGCCAGACACCACGCACAGCAGCGCCGGGATAACCACGCTGAGCGTGACCGCCAGAGGAGCAGGGCTGGCCCCGGCGGTGCCGCCGCGTGGGCTGCCCAGAAAGGCAACGCCAAAAACTTTGGCGATACACATCAGCGCCAGCGCGCCAGTCAGCGCCAGCCCGACGGCAAGCAGCGGGCCGAGCAGGCGAGTCAGCCAGAACGGGCTGCTGCCAAGCTGGAAAAAAGACTGGTAAAGCAGCCATTCGCTGGCAAAGCCGTTTAGCGGCGGCAGAGCGGCCATCGCCATCAGCGCAATCAGCATTGCGCCCGCCGTCCACGGCATCAGACGCGCCAGCCCGCCGAGCCGCTCAATATCTTTCGTTCCGGTCTGCCTCTCTATTTCGCCCGCGCCTAAAAACAGCGTGGTTTTAAACAGGCCGTGGTTAAAGAGATGGAACAGACCGGCCAGCAGCGCCAGCGCTGCCAGCAGCGGCAAACGCAGCGTGACGCCAATCATCGCGCCGCCCACGCCCAGCAGAACGATCCCGACATTTTCCAGCGTGTGGTAAGCCAGCAGGCGGCGGATATCATGTTCCATTAGCGCGTAAAGCCCACCGATAAAGGCGGTTAGCATCGCCAGCAGGATGACCAGCACGCCCCACCACAGCGGCGGTGCGCCCAGTAGATCCAGCCCGACTTTGATTACCCCTAAAATGCCGACTTTCATTAACGCCGAAGAGAACAGCGCGGCGGCATGAGCGGGGGCGCTGGTGTGCGACTGCGGCACCCAGCCATGCAGAGGAATAATCCCGGCGTAAAGCCCGAAGCCGGTCAGCGACAGCAGAAAGGCCGTCGACCTGACGCCCGCAGAAAGCTCGCTGTGCCGCAGCACGTCAAAGTTCAGGCTGCCGCTGGTGTGATAAAGCAGGCCAAAAGCCAGCGCCAGGCAGAGCGTGCCAAGCCGCGCGGACAAAAACTGATTTAAGCCGGCGCGACGGCTTTTCACGTCGTCATTCTGCACAATCAGCAGTCCGGCGCAGAGCGCGGCCAGCTCCATCGACAGGATCAGTTGCACCGCGTTGACGGCCAGCACGGCTGTCGTCAGCGTCGCCATCAGCAAATGGCACAGCAGGCCAGCCCGCGCGCGAACAGGCCCACCGACGCTGCGCAGCCAGACCCAGGCGTACAGGTTGCAAAATAGCGCGGGTAGCCAAATAGCCAGCAGCAGCAGCGCGTTCAGCGGGCTGAAGCCTGCCTGAAAAGAGAACGGCGGCAGGGCGACGGTCAGCACGTCACCGGGCAGGATTTGCATCGCTGCCGCTATCGTCGCCAGAGAAGCCACCAGGCCGCCGCTGCTAAAAACAGCCGCGCTGACACGGGCAGCCCCGGCGAGCAGCCAGCCGATGCCGCCGCTCAGCAGCAGGAGCAGCAGCGCAAACGTCAACAGCGGCGCGGGCGAAAAAAGGGAGGTCATGATGGGTTCTCCTTGCCAGAGATAAACAGATCGACAGGGAGCGAGCTGGCCGCATTCAGGCGCTTCCGTTGACTGGCGTGCAGGGACAAATCGACGGTAACCAGCTTGATGGCCTGGGTCGGACAGGTTCTGATGCAGGCGGGGCCATCCTCGCTGAAACTGCACAAATCACATTTCACGGCCACCGCCCGCACGCCCGGCACGCAATCAAGGAAAGGGCTGAGTGGACGCGGCGGCAGCGGGGCGGGCAAGGCTTTCGGCGTATTGCAGTCACGGGGTGTTGCTACCGGCGTGCTGCCGGAAAAAGTGATGGCGCCAAACGGGCAGGCGATGCCGCATAGCTTGCAGCTGACGCACAGATTCTCATTCAGCTGAACAGCGCGATCCCGCAAGGTAATAGCATTAACCGGACAAACTTTGGCGCAGGGCGCATCCTCGCACTGGCGACACATGACCGGCGCGGAATCCTGAAGGTTGCGCATTACCTCCAGGCGCGGCGCGGACTGCAGACCATAACGCTGATGTTCCTGTGAGCAGCTGGCTACACAGGTATTACAACCGATACAGCGTCTGGCATCGGCTATCACATAATGATTCATGGCGGTCGGGCGGCTCATGAAATCTCCTTGGGATTTCGTCAAAAGTGACGAAATTGACGTTGAAAACAGAGTTTCGTCATTTATGTCGTCATTACTGCCCCTGTGCAGGCCATCAGATCTATTCCAGGGGATAATGGCTGGCCTGTTAAAAGGCTTTAATTAACTTTTCCAACTGCGGATGGATTGGGGTGCTGCTATGAATAGCGTCATAAATACACTGATAAATAGCGGCTATTTTATTCAGGTAGTGATCAAGCACGGCCTGCCTGTCGTGAATATCAACAGCGTTATCAATACGGCCGTCTTCGGTTAATGTCGCCCGGGAAAAGGCCTGAAAATCTTCCGGCTCACCTGGCTGCGCCATATTAAGGCTGTAGACGATTTGCTGACTGTAAAAGTCAGCCTGCAAATGGATGCTGATAATAAAATGGTTAAATAAGACAAAATGGATGCCGCGCTCGTTGCTGCAGGTGAATTCATGATTAATGTTGTGACTGGAAAGGGCTACGGCCTGCGTCAGCGCGTTCTGATAGGTACGCCAGTGCGCTTTCAACTGGTTGTTTTTACTGGCGATATACTCAGCCTGGTCGGCCAGTTCGCTAAGGGAGCTCATAAGCATTACCACGGGTTAAGGTGAACAGGATACCGTTTCGACATTGCTATTACGCCAACGAAACAGGATTGCTGAGAACCTAATGGCATAAAGTGTGCCAGGTCATGAAAATATTCTAAAACACTTTGTAGTTCATCAATTTAAAGGCGATTGGCGGTAATCTCTTTGCCCGATTATTTAGCGCTGTCGATGTCAAAGACATGTCATTTCGTCATATCTGACGGTCAGTTAAATACGCGTTTCTTTCCGGCTCTGGCCATATCGATAAGGCATAAACGCCGTGTCGAAAAAAGCTGGCATTGATATTGCAAATTACTCCTCAGCATCCGAGGAGAAAGGCAATGCACGAAATTACTTTGTGTCAAAACGCCGTAGAAATAATGCAGCAGTTTGCCCTGCGTCATCATGCCCGACGTATTACCTCCGTATGGTTGGAAGTCGGCGCGTTTTCCTGTGTCGAGCCCGAAGCGCTGCGCTTCTGTTTCGACCTGGCCTGTCGGCAAACGCTGGCGGAAGGCTGCGATCTGCATCTTGATACGCCAGCGGCGGTCAGCTGGTGTCACGACTGCCAGCGCGATATCACCTTATTGATGGCGGGCGTGCTGCTCTGCCCGGACTGTGGCGGACGTCGTCTGCGGGTGATTGCGGATGACGGCATGAAAATTAAACGTATCGAAATTGAATAGCGGGCCAGCGCCCGGGGAGAAAATTATGTGCAGTACCTGCGGCTGTGCCAGCGGCGAGCTTCGTATTGAAGGCGTGAGCGGCGACGCCTTGCATTCTCACGATGGCGGCGGCCATTGCCATCACCACGGCGGCCATGCTCACAGCCATCAGGAGCGCGCCCATGGGCTGCCTTATGTGCCGCGCCGTCTGGTCGATATAGAAACCGAAGTCCTGGCAAAAAATAACCACATCGCCGCGCATAATCGCGAGCATTTTGCCGCCGCGTCCATTCTGGCGCTGAATCTGGTTTCCAGCCCCGGTTCGGGTAAAACAACCCTGCTGACGAACACTCTGCTGCGCCTTGCGCCGCGGCAAGCGTGCGCCGTTATCGAGGGCGATCAGCAAACCGCTAACGATGCCGAGCGCATCCGCGCGACCGGCGTCCCGGCGATTCAGGTCAACACCGGCAAAGGCTGTCACCTGGATGCGCAAATGGTGCATCAGGCGGTACATCAGCTGGCTCCTGAAAACCACAGCCTGCTGTTTATCGAAAACGTCGGCAATCTGGTGTGCCCGGCCAGTTTTGATCTTGGGGAGCATTGCAAAGTGGCGGTACTGTCGGTCACGGAAGGGGAAGACAAGCCGCTGAAATATCCCCATATGTTCGCGGCGTCGCGCCTGATGATCCTGAATAAAATCGACCTGCTGCCTTACCTGAATTTTGACGTCGAAGCCTGTATCGCTAACGCGCGGCTGGTCAATCCACAGATTGACGTCATTCAGCTGTCGGCCACCACCGGAGAAGGCATGGCGCGCTGGCTGGCATGGCTGGAGCAACAGCAATGTGCATAGGCATTCCGGGGCAGATTGTCGCGCTGCATGAACAGCACAGCGATCATGCCTGGGCTGAGGTCTGCGGCCTGCGTCGCGAAGTCAATATCGCCCTGGTCTGTGGCGATAACCGCGAGGCCTTGCTCGGAAGCTGGGTGCTGATCCACGTGGGTTTTGCGCTGGCCCGGCTGAACGAGCAGGAAGCGCAGGAGACGCTGGCCGCCCTTCATGCCATGGAAGAGCTGGAAGCCGACGTGGCGCTGTTCCTGGCGGGTGAGAGGTAAAATATGCGTTTTGTTGATGAGTTTCGCGATCCGGCGCTGGCGAAGAAGCTGCTTGAACGGCTTAACCAGCAGGCGACGCGGCTGCCTTTTACCGCAGAAAAACCGATGCGGATAATGGAGGTGTGCGGCGGGCATACCCATGCCATTTTTAAATTCGGCCTGGATAAGCTGCTGCCGCCACCGCTGGAGTTTATCCACGGGCCGGGCTGTCCGGTCTGCGTGCTGCCTATGGGCAGAATCGATGCCTGCTGTGAGATTGCCGCCCGACCAGACGTCATTTTTTGTACCTTTGGCGATGCGCTGCGCGTGCCGGGCAAGCAAGGCTCGCTGTTACAGGCCCGCGAGCGCGGCGCGGACGTCCGCGTGGTTTACTCGCCGCTCGATGCGCTTAAGCTGGCGCGGGAAAATCCCCGGCGGCAGGTGGTCTTTTTTGCGCTGGGCTTTGAAACCACCATGCCGGTTACTGCCGTTACGCTGCAACAGGCAAAGCGGCAGCGGCTCGGCAATTTCAGCGTGTTTTGTCAGCATATCAGCCTGATGCCCACCTTACGCAGCCTGCTGCAGCAGGACGATGTTCGAATTGACGCGTTTCTGGCGCCCGGCCACGTCACCATGATCACCGGAACCGCACCATACCGGTTTATCCATCAGCAATTTGGCAAGCCGCTGGTGGTCAGTGGGTTTGAGCCGCTGGATATACTGCAAAGCGTCCTGATGCTGGTGGAGCAGGTGTGCGAGTCAGGCTGTAAAACAGAAAACCAATATCGACGCGTGGTGCCGGAAGAGGGGAACCTGCTGGCGCAGCGGGCGATACGGGAAGTCTTTCAGCTTGCCGGCAGCAGCGAGTGGCGTGGACTGGGGCTGATTGAGGCATCCGCTATTTCGCTGACCGAAGCCTATGCCGGTTTTGACGCCGAACGGCGCTTTACACCGGGCACATACGCCGTCGCCGATCATCCCCAGGCGCGCTGTGGCGATGTGCTCACAGGACGTTGTAAACCGCACCAGTGCCCGCTGTTCGGTACCGCCTGCACGCCGCATAACGCCTTTGGTGCGCTGATGGTTTCTTCCGAAGGCGCCTGCGCCGCCTGGTACCAGTATCGGCACCAGGAAACCCCGGCGGAAGTTCCGCCAGGGGCAGCTACGAGGGTAACCGAATGACGGCACAAACCGTAACGATGGCGCACGGCAGCGGCGGCCGCGCCATGCAGCAGATGATTGAACGGATGTTTCTGCAGGCGTTTGATAATCCCTGGCTTAACGAGCGGGAAGACGGCGCCCGGCTGTCGCTGGCCGATTTTACCCGTCAGGGCGACCGGCTGGCTTTTTCCACCGACAGCTATGTTATCGATCCCATTTTCTTTCCTGGCGGCAATATCGGCAAGCTGGCGGTCTGCGGTACAGCGAACGATCTGGCGGTCTGCGGCGCCATACCCACTTACCTCTCCTGTGGTTTTATCCTGGAAGAGGGCCTGCCGCTTGACGATTTGCAGAGCATCGTCAGTGCCATGGCGCAGACCGCGCAGCAGGCTGGCATCGCTATCGTTACCGGTGATACCAAGGTAGTTCAGCGTGGCGCAGCCGATAAGATCTTTATTAACACGGCAGGGATCGGTGCGATCCCAACGGCGGTGAAATGGGCGGCCAGCACCGTTCAGCCAGGAGACAAGATCCTGGTGAGCGGTACGCTTGGCGACCATGGCGCCACTATTCTGAATCTGCGCGAGCAGTTGGGAATGGATTTGGACGTGCAGAGCGACTGTGCGGTGTTAGCTCCCCTGATTGCGCCGCTGCGTTTGCTGCCCGGCGTGCACGCGCTGCGCGACGCCACGCGCGGCGGCGTCAATGCTGTCCTGCACGAGTTCGCCGGGGCCAGCGGGTTGGGTATCTCAATAGAGGAAAATGCCCTGCCGGTAAAGCCTGCGGTAAGAGGGATTTGTGAACTGCTGGGGCTGGAGGCGCTGAATTTCGCTAACGAAGGCAAGCTGGTGCTGGCGGTTTCCGCCCGGGCAGAGCAGCAGGTGTTAAGCGTGTTGCGCAATCATCCGCTGGGCGCGGATGCGGTCACTATCGGCGAGATGACGGCAAATCCGCAGGTCTGCTTACGCGGCGCGCTGGGGGTTTCGCGCCAGCTGATGTTACCCCATGCAGAGCCTTTGCCGCGCATTTGTTGACCTTAATAAAAGCGTATCGGATCTGACTTTCTTTGCGCAATTCTCTTTCTTATCAGAGGTTATCCAGGGTAAAGCTATGCAAACTGCCACTCTAAGCAACACCAAACAAGAAGGATTGTTGACGCTGACGCGAACCCTGCTGCGGCAGCAAACCATGAGCTCGCTGTTGCAAGCCCTGACGCAGGTGGTACAGCGCGTGAATATGGCAGAAGCCGTCACGCTGCTGCTGTTCGGCAACAATGCCCGCGTCCATTTTTACGGCACCGATGCGATGCATCAGCCGATTGTGTATGAGGATGAGACGCTGCTGGCAAGCGGCCCGGTGCATTCACTGCGTAAAACGGCAAGCACGCAGGGCTGGCGTGGTGAAGCGCTGCATCGGCATTATCCGCAGCTGGCCGCGCTGGATCTTTATCCGCCGTTTACCGACTACTGCCTGGTGCCGCTAACAGGGCCGTCCGGCGTGCTGGGCGGCTGCGAATTTATGCGTCAGAACGGCCAGGCGTTTACTGTTGAAGATAAAAAGGCGCTGAATGAGCTGTGCCTGCTGGCTGCCGTGGCGGTTGAACAGATCCAGCTGCATGAGAATGCCCAGCTACAGCAGTCGCTGTTGCGTCATGAACGGGATGATTTTCGTCTTTTGGTCGATATTACTAACGCCGTCATTTCCCGCCTGGATCTGGATGAACTGACCGGTGAAATTGCCAAAACGATCCACCACTTTTTTCATATCAACGCCATCAGCATCGTACTGTGCGACGTGGATAAAACGAGCGAGCAGGCAAATGTTTACACCACTCACTATATAGAGGCGCACGTCGCGGAGCGTGAACAGTCCCGCATCACGCTGGTCGGCACGCTGGAAGAGCAGGTGATGAAAAGCGGTGAAAGCCTGCTCGTCAACGTGCCGCCCGCAAAAGGGCAGGAGAAGGTGCAAAACGCCCTGTTTCAGCAGCTGTGGCCTAATCAGGTCAAAACGTTATGTATTCTGCCGCTGCGTTTTAAAGACAAAACGCTGGGCGTGCTGAAACTGGCCAAGACGCAGCCCGACAACTTTACGCCCGCCAACCTGAGGGTGTTGCAGCAGATTGCCGAGCGCATCGGCATCGCGGTAGATAACGCGCTGGCCTATCAGGAGATCAAGAGCCTGAAGGAGAAGCTACAGCATGAAAATCTTTATCTGACCGAGCAGATCAACAGCCACAATCCCGATTTCAGCGATATCGTTGGGCGAAGCGCCAGTATGTCAAAAGTGCTGAAACAGGTCGAAATTGTGGCGAAAAGTGACTGTTCGGTATTGATCCTTGGTGAAACCGGCACGGGCAAAGAGCTGATTGCCAGGGCGATACATAACCTGGGCGATCGGCGTGATAAACGCATGGTAAAGATGAACTGTGCGGCAATGCCCGCCGGCCTGATGGAAAGCGAGCTGTTTGGCCATGAGAAAGGCGCGTTCACCGGCGCGACGGCTCAGCGTATGGGCCGTTTTGAGCTGGCCGACCAGGGGACGCTGTTTCTGGACGAGGTGGGTGAAATCCCTTTAGAACTGCAGCCCAAGCTGTTGCGGATCCTCCAGGAGCAGGAATTTGAACGGGTCGGCGGAAGCAAGCAAATTTCCGTAAACGTGCGGATAATCGCGGCGACTAACCGCGATCTGAGCCAGATGGTGGCCGACAGGGCTTTCCGTAGCGATCTCTATTATCGGTTAAACGTCTTCCCCATTGTGATCCCGCCGCTGCGCGAACGTCCGGAGGATATTCCGCAGCTGGTGAAGTTCCTGACCTATAAAATTTCCCGCCGTATGAAGCGGACTATCGACAGCATTCCGGCAGAAACGTTGAGGTTGCTCAGCCGTATGCCGTGGCCGGGCAACGTGCGTGAGCTGGAAAACGTGATTGAGCGTGCGGTGCTGCTGACGCGCGGCAGCGTGCTGGATTTACAGCTTCCTGAGCTGAATTATCCGCTGCCGATCGCCGATGTGCCCAGCCTGGCGGCGGAAGCCTCGGCCCCACCGCTAAGCGGGGAAGATGAACGCGAGCGCATTATTCAGGTATTAAAAGAAACCAACGGCGTCGTCGCCGGGCCGCGCGGTGCGGCGGTTCGTCTGGGGCTGAAACGGACTACCTTGCTTTCCAGAATGAAAAAAATGGGGATTACAGGAAAATAACGGCTTTCATCAGCGCTGGCCTGGTGAAAAGTGCATAAGGTAGCCCCTTGCAGGGGAAAGCCCGGAAAGCTTATCGGTTTTGGTCAGGCGGCGAGCCTCCGGCGATCATCCGCTCCAGCTCGCGGAAATCATGGCTGCAAAACAAACTGATTTCCGCAGAGTGATGGCGGGCCAGCTCGCGCAGGCGCTGCTGATTAACGCGTCTGACGTCGTTATCGGCGGCCATAAACCACTGATAAAACCGCAACCCCGGCGTACAGTGGCGCGGATGCTCAAGCTCGCGCTGATAAAACCACGCATCGCCGCCGTGCAGCAGCCAGCCGGTATCGGTCTGCACCGCTATTCCCGCATGGCCTTGCGTATGACCAGGCAAAGGGATCAGCAATATTTCCGGCGGCAGGCCTTTTAAACCGGTGACGGCATCAAAGCCAAACCACTTTTCACCGGATGCGTGATAACCCGTCCAGCCTGAAACGCCGCTCCACTGGCCAGGCCGATAACGGGAACGGGCCAGCCAGCTGTCGCGCTGCCGGGAAGTATCGATTTCCCGCTGCATCAGATGGATTTGCGCCTGCGGAAAATCGGTCAGCCCACCGGCATGGTCAAAGTCCAGATGGGTCAGCACGATATGGCGAACGTCCGAGGCCTGGTAGCCCAGCGCCAGGATTTGCGACAGCGCTGTCAGAGAGGGTTTGCGCTGAATATTGTTCATCACGCGGAAAAAAGTGGCTAAGCGGCTGCCAGGCGCGCGCATATCTTCCGTACCGAATCCGGTATCAACCAGCACCAGCCCGCTGTTTTCCGTTTCGATAAGCAGGCAATGGCAGGCAAGATGCGCCCGGATGCCTTTGCTGAAACCGTCATAAAGCGCGCCGCCAACGGGACACATACAGCCACAGTTAAGATGAATAACCTTCACGGATTCTCCTCCAGCAGGATCGGTTCATAGCGGAATCAATAAGTGTAGGCGTTTTCCTGGACTCCTGACCGCAGGTAAAACCAGCCGGAAGATGTCGTTGCTTCGCGATTTGTCCGTTATTCCTTCAGAAAATTTTATTGGAGCGGACGGCGTGGTGCCCGGTCTGGACGTAAAAACATTTCCTGTTACAATCCCCGCTCTTAAAAAAAGCCAGGATAAAAAGATGAAAATGAAAGCATTATTAGGCGCGGTATTGGCGGGAAGCCTGCTGCTCAGCGGCTGTGGCATGGTTGATAATGCGGTACGCACCGACGAAAGCATTAAAGAAAAAGCAGCTTTCGCGCTGGGCACTACGGCGGATAAAGTCATCATCACGCAACGTACCAGCGATATCGACTCGGTCAGATTCCATGCCTCTACCCAGGGCAAAGTCTTCCAGTGCTATTACTCTACGGCTGGCATCAGCAGCGATGCTGTTTGCTCTCCGACGGATGGCTCTTCTCTGCCAACGGCAGCGGGTTCTGCCTCGTGCAACGCATTGCTGAAAGCCGCACATAAGTGCTGAGTCCAGTCTGATATATGGCCCCGGCTGACGGTTTTGCCGGGGCCGCGTACAACCTGCTACAAGAAAACGGTCACACCTTTTCCAGCGCCAGGCGTAGATCCTCAATCAGATCGTCTTTGTTTTCGATGCCGATAGAGACGCGAACGGTAGCCTCATTGATGCCGATACGCGTGCGCACCTCCGCCGGGACGCCGGAATGCGTGGTGCTGGCAGGATGGCTGGCGAGTGATTCGGTGCCGCCAAGACTTACCGCCAGCTTAAACAGCTGGAGCGCATTCAGCAGCTTAAAGGCAGCCGCCTGGCCGCCGACCACGTCGAACGAGAACGTCGATCCCGCGCCGCTACACTGTTGTTGATAAACCTCTGCGGCTGGCGAACCGGCTTCCAGAAATGGCAGATAGTGCAGTTTTTCAATTTTTTGATGCGATTGCAGAAACGCGGCGACGGCGGCGGCATTGTCATTGGCGCGCTCCATACGCAGCGACAGCGTTTCCAGCGAGCGGCCGATCATCCAGCAGGAGTGCGGATCGAGCTGGGTACCAATCGCGCTGCGCAGCGCTTTAATCTGTTTAATCAGCGCCTTGCTGCCCATCACCGCACCGGCAATCAAATCGGAATGGCCGCCGACATATTTAGTCAGCGAATACAGCGACAGATCCGCGCCGTGTTCGGTTGGACGCTGAAAGACCGGCCCGAGCAGCGTGTTATCACAGGCAATAATCGGACGATGCTGCTGCTGCTGTGCTATTTCATCAGCCACGCGTTTAATCAGCGCGATATCCACCAGGCTGTTGGTAGGGTTAGCGGGCGATTCAATGAGGATCATTGATACGCGTCCCTGTTTCATTGCCTCTTTTGCCGCTGCCCGTACGGAGGCCTCATCCACGCCGTCGGCAAACCCGACCGACGCCACGCCCAGCCGACGAAAAGTTTTGGTCAGCAGCGTTTCGGTGCCGCCATATAAAGGCTGCGAATGCAGAATGGCGTCGCCTGGCTCGACAAAGGCCAGCAGGGCGGTAGAAATAGCCGACATGCCCGAAGAGAACAGCGCCGCGCTTTCGGTGCGCTCATAAATCGCCAGCCGATCCTCGACGATTTCGCTGTTGGGATGATTAAAGCGTGAGTAAACCAGGCCGTTGCCTTCGCCTTCCGGCGGCTCGCGACGACCGGAAACGTAATCGAAAAAGTCACGGCCTTCTTCGGCGCTGGTAAAAATAAAGGTCGAAGTCAGGAACACGGGCGGTTTCACTGCGCCTTCGGACAGCGCAGGATCGTAACCGTAGTTAAGCATTTGCGTTTCAGGCTGTAGTTCACGATTGCCGAGATGCGTTTTTTTTGCGTGTTGCGTCGCCATGGGTTCTCCTGACCAGCGAGGGTAAATAAGCGATCGCATCTTAGCCTTACCGCCTTAACGTTATTAAATAATTTATTGGACTATCGTTAAGCTTTTACTGAAAATATTCAGGCCTTCCGGAAGGCTATATGTCTGTTAGCATGAAATTCAGTTGCTGTTATTCTTCGCTGAAGGAAAAGCAGCAAAAAAAGCGGCGTGATGAACGGATTGATCGGGATGAAATATAACGACGACAGGATTTTTTCCAGCAAAAGGTTTTACAAAAAAAAATTTTTTGACAGCGTCCATTAAGCAATGGAAAAGCTATTCATTGGTTTTAATTAACGGAACGCTGTTGGCTATGCCGCTGACCTTTCCATTAGCGCTATATTCCCCAGATCTTTGGCTATCTTGCTTTTCCGATTTTGCGGGCTGGAAAGGTATGAAACGGATACACTCCGCTCAAGCGGGCAAAATTCTTAATTTTTTTTCATTTAAATGTCGGGCGTTTACAGGCGATTTGAGCGGCGCTAGATTTACATCTAGCTGAAAATTTTCAGGAGTAACCCACAAGGAAGCGATACCATGTCTGCATTACAATTCCCCTGTACAATTTTCAAAACACAAAAAAAGATGGAAGATTACAGCGCCAGTGATATGCATTGTGGCGATTTATCAGAATTTCAGCTGAAAAGAGCGTTTCATCTGGTCGATGTATCCACCAGAGTCAATCCTTACACATTGACCAAAATCACCCCATTTAATCAACCTCAATCGAGATTCTATGGCTCCCGTAGCGAAGGTGAGAAAATTTCCCGGCAAGAATGTGCCAAAATCCTCTTTGATGAATTCCGACACCTTTCGCGGACATTTTCCATTTACGGACCTTACAGCCATCTGATTGAAAAAATGATAACCCATATGCAGAAAGGCAACGGCATGCCTTTTCAGGATACGTCTTTGGATAGTGCGTTAAAAAAGCATATTCTAAATGATAATTCTAAAAACAATACGCGTCTTTTGTTAACTAAAGTCGTTGGTAAAAACATAGACTGGGGAAAGGGTTACTTTCCTTTAGCGCAAAAAAAAGAGTTAACAAAAGCGATCCTTAGAGGGAAGTTACCTAAGTTTGATCGGTTGCAGGATAGTTTTAACGGAATGGGGATTACAGTACATGATGTATGGGCTACACATATCGCTATAAAATCACTGCATATTGAAAATGAGCGGTACCGCGCGCTTGTGAATTACAAAATACAGGATCATTTTGGCCTGGATAGTGAAGATATTTCAGCGCTAAAATTTAATCAGTTCCGTTTTTTTCGCATCTGGTTTTTGCTTCAACGATACAACCTGTTTGGCTTTAAACCCTTTATGACCAATATGGAAACCACTGTGGAAATTACCGGGAGACGTGATGAAAACTAATAAAAAATTATTGAGTACGTTGTTACTGGTTGGTAGCGTGTCACTGGTCTATGTTTTTTGGTTGTTTTTTCGCCCTGTAGTAATAGTTGCCGTTCACGAGGACGGGAACTTCAGTGATGTCATAGTAAAAAATGTTCCGTTTACCGATCGGGGTAAAATAGCCTGGTGGCTTAAAAATAAAGATAAGCTAAAAAACCGTTACGGCATCCCTAAACCAGCATTATATGGAAATTACACCATTAGCTTTTGGTTATTTGGTGATGACTATAAAGAAGAGAGCAAGTATGACAGGTTATGTTTTAAGGATATGCAAACTGATAAGAACTGCATTGATAAAAACAGAGTGTTTTCAATAGATAAGAGCAAGAATAAGGGGACTATTTTCGTTGTGTATGATGGCGATGATTACCGACTGGAAGAAAATGGGGAAGTAATAAAAATTGACCATAATTAAAGCTTTATTTATTGCGTAGTGCCCAGGGGAAAATCTTCCTTCCCCTGCTGATTTCTTATCATGTTTCAGCCGGGTACTGAGATACGCTGATAACGGACACAGCTAAAAACATTCATCACCGGCCTTCAGGGAAGTTATTGCCCCCTTTTTCGGAGATCGGCAATGCAAGACAAGGGGTAATCTAACCCCTGAGTTTTTCCCGTCGGCCAAAAGTGGCGATTTGTTCGCATGCTTTCAGTTCATCCGGCAATCATCCCTGATATAATCCCCCTCCTTAAGAGGTTCTCATGCTATCGCCGTTGTATTGGATTGTGTGGTACTCCGTACAGCAATCGGTGTGTCAATATCGACTTTTCATACACGCTTTACATGATGTTTAACTGAATAAAATCAGTGAGATAAGCTAATTTATGAAACACACTGTAGAAGTCATGATCTCCGAGCAAGAGATCGCCAAACGCATCGCTGAACTGGGCCAGCAGATCACCGAAAACTACCGCGACAGCGGTAGCGAAATGGTGCTGGTCGGCCTGCTGCGCGGTTCCTTTATGTTTATGGCGGATCTCTGCCGCAGGATTGAGGTATCGCACGAGGTCGATTTTATGACGGCTTCCAGCTACGGCAGCGGTACGTCCACCACGCGCGATGTGAAAATCCTTAAGGATCTGGATGAAGATATCCGTGGCAAGGATGTGCTGATCGTGGAAGACATTATCGACTCCGGCAATACGCTGAGCAAAGTGCGGGAAATCCTGCGCCTGCGCGAGCCAAAGTCGCTGGCAATCTGTACGCTGCTGGATAAGCCTGAACGGCGGGAAGTGGAAGTGCCGGTGGAATACGTGGGCTTCACTATTCCTGATAAATTCGTGGTGGGCTACGGCATCGACTACGCCCAGCGCTATCGCCATCTGCCTTACGTAGGCCACGTGGTGATGCTGGAAGAGTAACGCTCACCGCACGATCGACTAAGGCCGGATTTCCCGGCCTGATATATGATCCGGCCGGAGATCAGCTCGGGTTTTGCAAGCCTTTCAGCGCGTTAGCGATACCTTTATGGTGACGCTCTTCAAGCACGTCCATGCTGGAAGCGCCGACTTCCAGGTCGTGCAGGTGGCCATCCTGAATACCGTAAACCCAGCCGTGAATTTTGACATTCTGACCGCGTTTCCATGCCGACTGCATGATGGTGGAGTGGCCCAGGTTATAAACCTGCTCGATCACGTTGATTTCACAAAGTTTGTTAAAACGCTGCTCCGGCGTCGGCAGCTGTTTCAATGACGAACTATGCTTGTACCACAGATCGCGGATGTGCAGCAGCCAGTTGTTGATCAGACCCAGTTCCGGGTTCTCGACCGCCGCCTGCACGCCGCCGCAGCCGTAGTGGCCGCAGATAATGATGTGCTCCACCTGCAGAACCTCCACCGCGTACTGCACAACGGAAAGGCAGTTCAGATCGGTGTGAATAACCAGGTTAGCTACGTTGCGATGAACGAACAGTTCGCCCGGCTCCAGGCCGGTCAGACGTTCGGCTGGTACACGGCTGTCGGAACAGCCAATCCAGAGAAAACGAGGCTTCTGCGCCAGCGACAGGCGTTCAAAAAAAGCCGGGTTCTCTTCTTTCAGCAGGCGAGACCACTCGCGGTTGTTACTAATGAGAGTATCAATATCTTTCATTTTTATAGCGCCATAACTTGATATGCGTGGCAGTAATATAGGCCATCAAACTGTGATTGAAAACGCTAAACAAGAAAACCATACAAAACAGGGCAATCCTTTACCTATGACTTATGCACTGGAACTCGAAAAGCTGACCAAAACCTATGCGGGTGGCGTTCAGGCCTTGAAAGGAATCGATCTTAACGTGGAAGCGGGCGACTTTTATGCGCTGCTTGGCCCCAACGGCGCGGGCAAATCCACCACTATCGGTATTATCAGCTCGCTGGTGAATAAAACTGCCGGCAAGGTGCGGGTGTTTGGCTATGACCTGCAGCAGGATGTGGTCAACGCCAAGCGCCAGCTGGGCCTGGTGCCGCAGGAGTTTAACTTCAACCAGTTTGAAACCGTGCTGCAAATCGTGGTCAGCCAGGCGGGCCTTTACGGCGTAGAGAAAAAAGAAGCGCTGCAAAGGGCGGAAAAATATTTAAAGCAGCTCGATCTGTGGGACAAGCGCAACGAGCGGGCGCGGATGCTTTCCGGCGGCATGAAACGCCGCTTGATGATCGCCCGCGCGCTGATGCACGAGCCAAAGCTGCTGATCCTGGATGAGCCGACCGCAGGCGTGGATATTGAGCTGCGCCGCTCGATGTGGAGCTTTTTGCAGGATCTGAACGCCAAAGGCACCACCATCATCCTGACCACCCACTATCTGGAAGAAGCCGAGATGCTTTGCCGCAATATCGGCATTATTCAGCACGGCCGACTGGTGGAAAACACCACCATGAAAGGGCTGCTGGCGAAGCTGAAATCGGAAACCTTTATCTTCGATCTGGCGGCAAAAAGCCCGCTGCCGGCGCTGGAAGGCTTCCAGTACCGGCTGGTGGATACCTCAACGCTGGAGGTAGAAGTCATGCGCGAGCAGGGGCTGAACAGCGTCTTCAGCCAGCTCAGCCAGCAGGGCGTCAAGGTATTGAGTATGCGCAACAAGGCTAACCGCCTTGAGGAGCTGTTTGTAGACCTGGTAAACGGTCGCAAAGGAGAGAAAGCATGACACATCTGTACTGGGTTGCCCTGAAAAGTCTCTGGGGAAAAGAGATTAACCGTTTTGCCCGCATCTGGATCCAGACGCTGGTGCCGCCGGTTATCACCATGACGCTCTATTTTATTATCTTCGGCAACCTGATTGGCTCCCGCATTGGCGATATGCATGGCTTCAGCTATATGCAGTTTATCGTGCCGGGGCTGATTATGATGGCGGTGATCACCAATGCCTATGCCAACGTAGCGTCCTCTTTTTTCAGCTCTAAATTCCAGCGCAACATTGAAGAGCTGCTGGTGGCGCCGGTGCCGACGCACGTCATTATCGCTGGCTATGTCGGCGGCGGCGTGGCGCGCGGCGTCTGCGTCGGGATCCTGGTGACCGCGGTGTCGCTGTTCTTTGTGCCGTTTCACGTGCACTCCTGGCTGATGGTGGCGGTAACGCTGCTGCTGACGGCGATCCTGTTTTCGCTGGCGGGCCTGCTGAACGCGGTCTTCGCTAAAACCTTTGATGACATCAGCCTGATCCCGACCTTTGTGCTGACGCCGTTAACCTACCTGGGCGGCGTGTTCTATTCGCTGACGCTGCTGCCGCCGTTCTGGCAGATGGTGTCGAAGCTGAACCCGATCGTCTATATGATCAGCGGTTTCCGCTTCGGCTTTTTGGGCATCTCCGACGTGCCGCTGGTGTTTACGCTGGCGGTGCTGGTAGGCTTTATCGCGGTGTTTTACATTCTGGTCTGGTGGCTGATCCAGCGCGGAAGAGGGCTGCGTACCTAAACGCTTAAAAGCCTCTCTTCCCGCAAGGGGAAGGGAGGCTGAACCGCCTTCTCTCTGCATGGAGAAGGTTGCTGAACGAAGAAAGCGTAACCGCAAATAGCACGATCTCTATCCCCGCATTATTTGACGTCCATCACTGAATATAAGAAAACCTTATTTAGCTGCAAACTTTTTCCTCCCTGTTGCCACTCAGTCCTATCGCGAGCACGTTGTACTGGTAGTGAGTATGGCCGGTGTTGTCACGATAAATCAGCAGGCCACAAGCCTGTTATCTTTGACTCAACTCTGGATCAAACTTATGGCAGGCGTAAATGCATTACCTTCTACCTTAACTACCGCCACTCACTCTTCAGGCCAGGCAACCTCCAGTCAGGAGGCTCGCGCCCGGGGCACCGGGGGAGCAGGCCCTTCTACGGCGGTTACCACACCGGCAGACGCTGCGCGCGATCGGGCCATTAACAACATAGTTACCCAGCTCAATCACTATTTTCCCGGCAGTACCGCATTGCACACGCTGGTACAGGATCGTGCCGCTGAGCTTCATGATATGGGGGAGACGCCTCAAAGCGTTGCCGAAAATATGGCCAAAGCGCAGAAAATGGATTACATCAGCGAGGCCGCAGGCAACGCGGTAAAAGCGTTTCCTTTTGCCATCTCGGGCTACGCCTCAGGCGCCCTCAAATTAGGCGCAGGCGTGGCCGGTTCCACGCCGGGTTCGGAAGCGCTGGCGGGGGCGATTGATGGGGCCACGGCGATGGTGATGAAATCCGTAGGCGATAAGGTATTTGCTGATACGGTAAAGGATACGCTGTGGCTGGCAGCCGATTCCGCAAAGCTGGAGCCGGAAATGCAGGAGGTGCTGAAAAAGCGCCAGGGCCTGGGAGAAAGCCTGAAGCTGGCTCCGCTGGGCGGCCAGGGATTCAATGGCCGTAATGCCGTGGTCGGCGCTGTAGCCGCGGCGACGCATAATAATCCTCAGGCGGTGTCGCATACCAGCAATGTGCTGAGTCTGGCAGCAGGCGCGGCGGGCGGCGTCCTCACCAACAAGTTCAGCGCTTCCCACGGCCCTGAATTCCTGCTGGGACGCACCGACTGGAAAGCGCAATACACCGCGTTGAAGTCTACCAGCGTCAAGCAGCAGATGGCGTCCGGAGGCGCGGAAAGGCTGAAAACGCTGCTGCTTAGCTTACTAACGCCCCGTAATTATGCTAAGGGAACGCTGAATATTACTTCAGGAAATATGGTGTCGGAAATTGGCGCCTTAGCCGTGGCGCTGGCCGGAAACAATGCCTTACGCAATGTTGTGCGTAATAAAGGCGTGAGCGAAGCCGTGAGTTCTGCCCCCTCCGCCGCGATTGATGACGCGCTTGGACGCCTCGGCGCAGGCCAGCTGACCTCGCCATCAGAGATTGCTAAAGATCAGGCGATTAACCTTGTCGGCGCCGCGCTGGCCTATGCTTTTCAGGGCGTCGCAGGCGCGTTAGCCGGGCCGGCGCCAACCCGCAATGACGAAGCCGTAGATTTTTTGGCGGATAAAGTCGTGAACAGCGTAATTGGGGAGAAAACCGGTGAAGTGCGGGATAAGGCTATTGAGGTGGTACAGCAAGGGGCAAGAGATGTGGGACAGATGACCGTCGATGCCGCGGTGAAAACCAAAAACTCGGTCAAGGAAGGCGCCATCTCATTAGCCGATGGAGCGGTCAAAACGGGCAACGCGGTTGGCAGCGGTCTGAAAACGGCGAAAAATAACGTTTCTGACGCCATGAGCAATGCCCATCAGTGGGCGGGCGAACAAATCAAAAAGCAGTTTGCTTCTCCGCCACAGCCAGCCGCGCAGGCGATGCCGTCGTCAGCCCCTCAGGCTTCGTCGTCACGGCCTGCCGCGCAGACGTCAGGACAGACCACCGCGCCACAAACTGCGCCGCCACCGGCACGACCTGTCGCTCCGACGGCACCCCAGGCCTCGACGTCACAAACTACGGCACCGACCCGACCTGCCGCGCAAACGGCGCCACAGGCTTCGACCTCAAAGCCTGCCGCTCAGACGGCGCCGCCTTCAGCCGCGCCTGGCGGATCCGGGCCCGCCGCGCAGCCAGCGAGCGAAGAAATTGAGATGCAGCCGTTGGGCAAAAGTAAGCAGGCGTAGCCTGAGGGGGGGCCTGGGGCTGGAAGAGTCAAACCCTGCCAGGTAAACGGCGGTGTCTCCAGCTGCGCCAGCCTCCTCTAGCCCCGCAGCCGGGGAGACAGAGATGCCGCCGCCGGGTAACAGTAAGCAGAGCCGGGCCGGAAAACGGGAGTAAAAGGAAAGGGCGGGGTCTGAACGATGGCGGTAAGAAGAGCGGGGGAGTCATCCCCCGCCAGTAGATTAAGCGACCTGCACCGGCACCGCTTTCGCCAAACGCTTCATCACATTATCGCCTTCAAAGTAGGCGACTTTCGGCTGCCATTCGCGGGCTTCGGCATCCGACATCGTCACGTAAGAGCAAATAATCAGAATATCGCCTTCGCAAGCACAGCGGGCGGCCGCGCCGTTGACGGAGATAATTTTCGAGCCGCGTTCGGCCGCGATAGCATAGGTAGAGAAGCGCTGACCGTTAGTCACGTTATAGATATCGATCGCTTCATATTGCAGGATGCCGGAAGCATCCAGAAAGTCCTGGTCAATGGCGCAGGAGCCTTCATAGTTCAGATCTGCCTGCGTGACTTTGACGCGGTGGAGTTTGCCCTGCAGCATGGTACGGTTCATCATTTACCTCTGGTGAATAAGCAATAATCGGCACGCTATGCCGTTAAATCGACCTGCTGATTATCAATCAGACGCGCCTTGCCCAGCCAGGCCGCCATCAAGATGACCGCACTTTTGCTTTCTACCGTCAGCGGCAGCAGCGTTTCAGCATCGACTATCGCCAGTCCGTCGGCGCGCAGGCCGTGGATGGCCAGCGCGGCTTCCGCATCGGCAATAATCACATCGACATGACGCTCTCCATTGGACAACCTTTCCGCCATGCTGTTCATGACGCGGCTCAGCGCGGGCGCGATTTTTCGCTCGTCGGGCGTCAGATAACCGTTACGCGAGCTGAGCGCCAGGCCGTCTTTCGCGCGCACCGTCGGCACGCCGACAATCTCGATATCGTAGCCCATGTCCGCGACCATCTTGCGGATCAGCGCCAGCTGCTGGAAATCCTTCTCGCCAAAGCAGGCCAAATCGGGCTGCACGAGGTTAAACAGTTTGCTGACGATGGTCGATACGCCGCGAAAGTGGCCCGGACGGCTGGCGCCTTCCAGCAGCGAAGAGAGGCCCGGCACCTCGACAAACGTCTGCTCGCCAAGCCCTTTTGGATAGATATCATCGGGCGCGGGCGCAAAAACCAGATCCACCTTGCGGCGGTTCAGCTTCTCACAGTCTTCCTGGAGTGTGCGCGGATAGCGCGCCAGGTCGTCAGCGCGCTCAAACTGCATCGGGTTAACGAAAATAGTGGTAACCACAATATCGGCGCGCGCGCGGGCTTCGTCGACCAGCGTCATATGGCCGTCGTGCAGATTGCCCATCGTGGGCACCAGCGCGATACGCTTGCCTTCTTGCCGCCAGCGGCGGATCTCACGCCGCAGCATGGGTAAGGTTTCAATAATCAGCACTTGCCGCTCCCGTCTCAGTAAAAACTGTGTTCTTCAGCAGGATACGTTCCCGCTTCGACTTCCGCTACATACTGCCTGACGGCAGCGCGCATCTCGCCTGTTTCCAACAGGAAATTTTTGACGAATTTAGGAATATGCCCGCCGGTGATGCCGAAGGCGTCGTGCATCACCAGGATCTGACCGTCGGTCACGTTGCCCGCGCCGATGCCGATCACCGGAATAGCCAGCGCCTCGGTCACGCGCTGCGCCAGCGCGACGGGCACGCACTCCAGCACCAGCATTTGCGCGCCGGCCGCTTCCAGCGCCAGCGCGTCGGCCAGCAGCGTCTCCGCCGCCTCGCTATCGCGACCCTGCACTTTATAGCCGCCGAAAATATTGACCGACTGCGGCGTTAAGCCCAGATGCCCACAGACCGGCACGGCGCGTTCGGCCAGCTGGCGCACGGTGTCGCTCAGCCAGGCGCCGCCTTCGATTTTCACCATGTTCGCGCCCGCGCGCATCAGCTCCGCCGAGCTGGCAAAAGCCTGTTCCGGCGTGGCGAAGGTCATAAAAGGCAGATCGGCCATCAGCAGCGCGGCAGGCGCGCCGCGGCGCACCGCACGGGTATGATAGGCGATATCCGCCAGCGTGACGGGCAGCGTGGAATCATGGCCCTGAACGACCATACCAAGCGAATCGCCGACCAGCATGACCTGGATGCCTTCGTCGGCAAACAGGCGAGCGAAGCTGTAGTCATAAGCGGTAACAGAAGCGAATTTGCGGCCGCTTTTTTTCCATTGGCGAAGGGTGGAGACCGTTGTCGGTTTCATCACAACCTCTGAGAAAGTGTTCTGGTGGGCGTATCTTAATGGAAGGGCGGTAGCCTGGCTACCAGGACTTAATGGCCCGGCAGTCCAGCGTGGCGACCAGCTTTTTAAGCGGCGTGCCGTCCGGCAAAATCAGTTCCGGCGCGATGGCGAGCAGCGGCACCAGCATAAACGCGCGGTTGTGCATATCGTAGTGCGGTACGGTCAGACGCGGCGTGTTAATCGTCAGATCGCCGAACAGCATGATGTCCAGATCCAGCGTGCGCGGGCCCCAGCGTTCATCCTTACGTACGCGTCCCTGTTCCTGCTCAATACGCTGGGTATGATCAAGCAACGTTTCCGGCGGCAGCGCCGTTTCCAGCAGCACGGCGGCATTAAGATAGTCGGGCTGATCCGGCGGGCCGTAGGGCGGCGTGCGGTAGAAGGGGGAGGTGGCCAGCAGGGTGGTTTGCGGCAGCCCGGCCAGTGCATCAAGCGCGGACTGCACCTGATGCAAAGGATCGGCCAGATTGCTGCCTAAGGCGAGATACGCCCTCATACGTTGCTGCTGTTACCGTCGCGACGAGGGCCAGGCACGCGCTTGCGCGGACGGCGGGTGCGGCGACGCGGCACCGGATCGTCGCCAAGCGTATTCAGCATCGTTTTCTGCTGCGGCGGCGCGGCAACCTGGAACTCGCCCCACCAGGCGGAGAGGCGCAGCAGCTCCTGGTTATTCTCTACTTCGGCGCGCAGCGCCAGCAGGTCGTAAGCGGCGCGGAACTTAGGATGCTCCATCAGCTTCCAGGCGCGCTTGCCGTGGCGGCGGGAAAGGCGCAGCTGCAGCTGCCAGATATCGCGCACCAGCGTGGTAATGCGTTTCGGAATAGCCAGCGAGCGGCACGCTTCATCCAGCACGTCGTTCATCGCCAGCGCGAAAGCGTCATAGTAGGCCAGGCCGCTTTCCTGCGCGATTTTCTGCGCCGCTTCCAGCTGCGGATACCAGAACATCGCCGAGAACAGGAACGCCGGGTTAACGCGCATATCGTTATGAATGCGGTTATCGGTGTTTTTCAGCACCTGCACCACCATGCGTTCCATATTGCTGTCGCCCTGATCCGTAAAGTAGCGGGTGATCAGCGGGAAGAGCGGCTGGAACAGCTGATATTCACGCAGCTGCAAATAGGTTGTGTAGCCATAACCGGCCTGCAACAGCTTCAGCGTCTCTTCAAACAGGCGCGCGGGCGGGATATCGTGCAGCAGCGTTGCCAGTCGAGGGATCGGCTCTGCCGTTTCGGCGGCGATGCTCATATCCAGTTTGGCGGCGAAGCGGATTACGCGCAGCATTCGCACGGGATCTTCACGGTAGCGCGTTTCCGGATCGCCAATCAGGCGGATAATGCCCTGATGCAGGTCGTTCAGGCCGCCGACATAGTCGCGTACGCTGAAGTCGGCCACGCTGTAATACAGGCTGTTGATAGTCAGATCGCGGCGCTGGGCGTCATCTTCAATGGTGCCGAAAATGTTGTCGCGCAGCAGCATACCGTTCTGGCCGCGCTGCGAGCTGTTGCGATCGGACTCCGGCTGTTCCGCTTCGTGATGGCCACGGAAGGTGGCGACCTCAATGATTTCCGGCCCGAACATGACGTGAGCGAGGCGAAAACGGCGGCCGACCAGACGGCAGTTGCGGAACAGCTTACGCATCTGCTCCGGCGTGGCGTTGGTAGTCACGTCGAAATCTTTCGGTTTTTTGCCCAGCAGTAAATCGCGGACGCCGCCACCGACAAGGTAAGCCTCATAGCCCGCTTTATTCAGTCGGTACAATACCTTGAGGGCATTTTCACTGATGTCTTTACGCGAGATAGCGTGCCCGTCACGCGGGATCACGGTTATCTTAGGCGCAACCTGCACCTCGGCTGGCGCCTCGCCTTCGCGGTTCAAAACTTTTCGGCAAAAATTAGCAACTCGGGTAAAAATGGGACACCTCGATAGTGACGTTAAAGCTGGGCGATAAAAAACAGCGGCTAATCATAGCTCAGTGTGGCGCGTTTGAGAATGCTCATCTCGCTTCGCTCTCGTTTTCAGGCCAGAGCGGGCGCGCGTATTCACTTTCTACTAACCATTCTGCAACAGTATATTCTGGCGCGGCACGCGGGTCAGATCCCATGCGGCGACCGCTTTTTCCAGTAAAACAGACGGCATTTCGTCGCGCCATCCTTCGCTGACCGGCTGGCCTAAAAAACGCAGCGCCTGCACCAGCACGGGCCGCGGATCGCCTGCCGGCAGCGGCGGCGCATGATTCTGCTTGGAAAGCTTGTTGCCATCGGCGTTGACCGCCAGCGGCAAATGCAGGTAGCCCGGCACCGGCCAGCCAAAGCGCTGGTACAGCGTTATCTGCCGTACCGTCGGCTCGATCAGGTCGGCGCCTCTGACCACTTCCGTCACGCCCTGAAAATGATCGTCCACCACTACCGCAAGATTATAGGCAAACAGCCCGTCGCGGCGGTGAATAATAAAATCTTCCTGCGCCAGTGCGGCGTCGGCCATCACCTCGCCGCGCAGCGTATCGGTAAACTGCGCTACGGGGCGATCGACGCGCAGACGCAGTGCCGCATTATCCGGGCCGCGTTGTCGCGTGCGGCAGTAGCCGTCGTAAAGGCCGCCGATTTGCCGAATGCGGCTGCGCGTGCAGGTACAGTAATAGCTGTGGCCCTGCTGGTTCAGCCAGGCCAGCGCTTCCCGATAGGCGTCATGACGCTGCGACTGCCAGAGCACCTCGCCATCCCAGTGCAGGCCATACTGCTCCAGCTGCTGAAGAATGCGCCGCGCCGCGCCGGGCACTTCACGAGGCGGATCGATATCCTCAATGCGCACCAGCCATTTGCCCTGCTGCGCGCGTGCCTGCAAATAGCTGCCAAGCGCGGCTATCAGCGAGCCGAAGTGGAGTTCACCGGAAGGGGATGGGGCGAAGCGCCCGATACAGGATGACATCGGAGAAGAGACAGGCAGTGAAGCAGATGCCTCACTGCACAATCCATTAGCCATTAACCGGCCATTTGTTTTTCGCGGATTTCCGCCAGCGTTTTACAGTCGATGCAAAGATCGGCGGTAGGACGTGCTTCAAGGCGACGGATACCGATTTCAACGCCGCAGGAATCGCAGTAGCCGAAATCGTCATCTTCTACTTTCTTCAGCGTCTTCTCGATCTTTTTGATCAGTTTGCGCTCGCGGTCACGGTTACGCAGTTCAAGACTGAATTCTTCTTCCTGTGCTGCCCGGTCAACCGGATCGGGGAAGTTGGCGGCTTCATCTTGCATATGCGTGACGGTGCGATCAACTTCATCCCGAAGCTGGTTACGCCAGGCTTCAAGGATCTTCTTGAAATGCGCCAGCTGGGCTTCATTCATGTACTCTTCGCCCGGCTTCTCCTGATAGGGTTCCACACCAGCGATGGCGAGAATACTCAGGGACGAGGTTTTACGGGTTTGCCCTTCTTGCATGTTGTTTCTCCTGGATAACACGCACTATCGATCCCCAGAGGGGATAAAAACAGGTCGCTATAAATAGCAGAAGCGATCAAGGTTGGCAATTATTCCTGAACATCCCTTGACAAGGCTGTGAGGAAAAGCGTATCTGACGCGACATAAGACCCTTCATATAACAGTTAATTGCGTCTGAATTACGCATTCACAATCAGTTTCCTCTCTACGACCAGACCTTCAGGCGAGAGGCTCGCTTTACAGGCAAGCACCTCGACCCCGCTTGCGCGCGCCTGAACCATGAGTTCTGCGTAGCGTGCATCAATGTGACGCGCCGGGGTGACGTCCTCAATCCCCGAATGCAGAACGGCAAATAAAAGCACCGCGCGCTCGCCGTTTTCCGCAATCTTCGCCAGTTCGCGCAGATGCTTCTGGCCACGCTCGGTAACCGCATCCGGAAAGTAACCCTTACCCTGTTGTAAGAGCGTCACGGATTTGACTTCAATATAGCAGTTGACGCGATCCTCTGCCTTTAACAGGAAATCAATACGGCTTTTTTCAGCGCCATATTTCACTTCACTTTGTAAATCCGCATAACCGGATAATTCCGGAATCTGCCCGGCCAGCAGCGCTTCTTTTACCAGCATATTGGCGCGCAGCGTATTTACGCAGATCCAGTGTCCCTGCTGGGTTTGTGTCAGTTCCCAGCTGTGCGGATACTTTCTGGTCAGGCTGTCCGACGTGGAGTACCACACCGTATCACCTGGCGTCGCACAGCCGGTCATCGCGCCGGTATTGGCGCAATGCAGCGTCAGTTCGGTGCCGTCTGGCGTGATGACATCGGCCAGAAAGCGCTTATAACGTTTGACCAGCGTGGCCTGGCGCAGCGGCGGCGTAAAATTCATAAACTTTCCTGTTGCAGTTCCCAGCTTGCCAGCTCCCGATAGCGCGTGCGGCCCTGGCTGAACAGCGACTCGAAGAGCGCAAAACGCTCCACGCGAAACTGCCAGCTGAAATTACGCGGCGGCAGCGCGACCGGCTGGAGAGCATTGCGGAATAATGTGACATGCGGATGAAAGGGCAGAGGACTTTGATAACAGCCGCTGCGCGCGGCCTGCGAGCGTAACAGTCCGGCCAGCTGCAGCAGTCCGCGCGGCGCCTGCTTCGGCCCCAGCCAGACCACGCCGGAACGCGGCCAGTGACCGGCGTCGTCCAGCGTCAGGGTAAACGGCGACTGCCTGATACGTCCGGCCATTTGTTGGAGCGCACGCTGCTTTTCCGCGCCGACATCACCCAAAAAGGCCAGCGTAAGATGCAGGTTAGCCGCCGCTATCGGACGGCCGGTCTCTTCGGCAAAGGTGGCGGCGCGCCACGCAATAACCTCCTGACTGCTGCTGGCCGGTAGCGCGATACCGAAAAACAGTCTTTTTTGCTCGTTCATGGTGCCCTCCGGTATTCCAGAAGCAGGAATGCTACAATGCCCGGCAACTTAAGGCCAGGAGCAGAGACGTGAGTTCATTACCAGTCAGCGCTGTATTACCCGAGCTGTTGGCGGCCCTGCGGGATGCGCCGCAGGTGCTGCTGGCGGCGCCGACCGGCGCGGGAAAATCGACATGGCTGCCGCTGCAGCTTTTGCAGCAGGTCAGCGGGCGTATTTTGCTGCTGGAGCCGCGCAGGCTGGCGGCGCGCAACGTGGCGCAGCGGCTGGCGGAGCAGCTTGGCGAAGCGCCAGGACAGACCGTGGGCTACCGGATGCGGGCGGAAAGCCGCAGCGGGCCGTCCACGCGGCTGGAGGTGATTACGGAAGGCATCCTGACGCGGATGCTACAGCAGGATCCGATGCTGGAAGGCGTTTCGCTGGTGATCCTGGATGAGTTTCACGAGCGCAGCCTGCAGGCCGATCTGGCGCTGGCGCTGCTGCTGGACGTGCAGCAGGGGCTGCGTGAAGATCTGAAAATTCTGCTGATGTCGGCCACGCTGGACAACGCTCGCCTGCAGGCGCTGCTGCCGGATGCGCCATCTGTCCGCTCCGAAGGCCGCTCTTTTCCCGTTGAGCGGCGCTACGCATCCCTGTCCACCAGCCAGCGGTTTGAAGAGGCGGTGGCGCGGCAGGTCAGCGAGCTGCTGCGCGACGAGCCTGGCTCGCTGCTGCTGTTTCTGCCCGGCGTGGGCGAAATCCAGCGGGTGCAGACGCAGCTGGCGCCACTGGTCGCCAGCGATGTCGATCTTTGTCCTTTATATGGCGCGCTGCCGCTGGCGGAGCAGCGTAAAGCTATCCTTCCTGCGCCTGTCGGCCGCCGAAAAGTGGTGCTGGCGACCAATATCGCGGAAACCAGCCTGACTATCGAAGGCATTCGGCTGGTGGTGGACAGCGCGCTGGAGCGGACGGCGCTGTTCGATACGCGCACCGGCCTGACTCGCCTGCAAACGCAGCGCGTCAGCCAGGCTTCGATGATCCAGCGCGCCGGACGCGCGGGTCGTCTGGCGCCGGGGATCTGCCTGCATCTGATCCCTAAAGAGCAGGCGGAACGGGCGGCGGCCCACAGCGACGCGGAAATACTGCAAAGCGATTTAAGCTCGCTGTGGCTGGATCTGCTGCAGTGGGGCTGCCACGACGCAGCGCAGCTCACCTGGCTGGATAAACCGCCCGCCGCCAGCCTGGCCCAGGCGCAGCGGCTGCTGTCGCAGCTTGGTGCCACCACCGATGCCGGACAGCTGACGGCCAAAGGTCGACGCATGGCCGCTTTCGGCAGCGAGCCGCGCCTGGCCGCGATGCTGGTCGAGGCGGGCAACGATGCGGACAGCGCCGCCACGGCGGCGATGCTGGCGGCGATCCTGGAGGAGCCGCCGCGCGGCAGCGTCGATCTGCGGGACGCGCTGCATCGTCCCCAGCCCCACTGGCAGAAACGAGCGAAACAGCTGCAGCAGCGGCTGCGCCTGACCGGCGGCGCGATCGATGCGGCGTTGGCCGCGCCGCTGCTGGCGAGCGCTTTTCCCGATCGTATCGCTCGCCGTCGCGGCATGGAAGGGCGCTATCAGCTGGCTAACGGCATGGGCGCGATGCTCGATCGCGAAGAGGCGTTAATCCGCTATGAATGGCTGCTTGCGCCCGCGCTATTACAGGGCAGCGCGCAGCCGGACGCGCGCATTCTCCAGGCGCTGCCGCTGACGATAGAAACGCTGATCGCCGAGCGGCCGCAGCTTGTCGGGCAGCGGGTAGAGGTTGAATGGCACGACGAGCGCGGCACGCTTTCCGCCTGGCGTCGCGAACAGATTGGCGAGCTGGTGCTGAAATCCCAGCCGCTGAGCAAGCCTGACGAAGCGGTGCTGCACCCGGCGATGCTGCGCTGGATCCGCAGCAAAGGGCTGTCGGTGCTGAACTGGACGCCCGCCGCCGAGCAGCTGCGTGTGCGGCTGGTCTGCGCCGCGCAGTGGCTGCCGGAACAGGCATGGCCCGCCGCCAGCGAGGCCGATCTGCTCGCCACGCTGGAAAAGTGGCTGCTGCCGATGATGAGCGGCGTGCGCGATGCAAAAGGGTTAAAACAGATCGACTGCGTCAACGCGCTATTACAATTGCTCACATGGTCACAGCGCCAGCAGCTGGATACTGTGCTGCCAACTCATTACACTGTGCCCACCGGAAGCCGGCTGCCGATCCGCTACGATGAAGAGAAGCCGCCCGCGCTGGCCGTGCGGCTACAGGAGATGTTCGGCGAAGCGCAAAATCCCAGCGTGGCCGAAGGGCGCATTCCGCTGGTGCTGGAGCTGCTCTCGCCTGCGCAAAGGCCGCTGCAGATCACGCGCGATCTGGCGGGCTTCTGGCAGGGAGCCTGGCGTGAGGTGCAAAAAGAGATGAAAGGGCGCTATCCCAAACATCTCTGGCCCGACGATCCGGCCAGCGCGCTGCCGACGCGGCGCACCAAAAAGTATTCCGCACCTTCCTGATCGGGTTTCAGAAGGTTCCCGTTCCACCGTAGTTGATGTCAGTGCATAGTCGGCCCGCCGACGGCGGCTCTGGAGAAAAGAAACGAATGTCAGACGATCGCGAACCTATTGGGCGTAAAGGTAAACAGCCCAACCCCCCGCGCAAAAAGGCGGGCCGGGGTCGCCGCAGGGAAGTCGATAATATTGATTTTCAGGATGATGACCATAATAACGAGGAGAAAGTACCCGTGCCACGTAAAGGAAAAGGACGGCCGCCGCGTAAAAGAGGCTGGCTGAGCTTAATGATTAAGCTGCTGCTGGTATTTATTGTACTGATGGCGGTCTACGGGGTGTACCTGGATTCGCAGATCCGCAGCCGTATCGACGGCAAAGTCTGGCAGCTGCCCGCCACGGTGTATGGCCGCATGGTCAATCTTGAGCCGGGCATGGCCTACAATAAAAAAGAGATGATCGCGCTGCTCGAAGGCACGCAGTACCGCGAGGTGACGCGCATGACGCGGCCTGGCGAGTTTACCGTGCAGGGCAACAGCATTGAGATGATTCGCCGCCCGTTTGACTTCCCGGACAGCAAGGAAGGGCAAATCCGCGCGCGGCTGAGCTTTGACAACGACTCGCTGACCGAGATCAAAAACCTCGACAGCGGCCGCGACTTCGGCTTCTTCCGTCTCGACCCTCGTTTGATCACTATGCTGCAATCACCAAACGGCGAGCAGCGCCTGTTTGTGCCGCGTGCGGGCTTCCCGGATCTGCTGGTCGATACGCTGGTGGCTACCGAAGACCGCCATTTCTACGAGCACGACGGCATCAGCCTGTACTCTATCGGCCGCGCCTTCCTGGCGAATATCACGGCAGGAAAAGCGGTGCAGGGCGGCAGTACGCTGACCCAGCAGCTGGTGAAAAACCTTTTCCTGACCAACAAACGTTCGCTGTGGCGCAAGGCTAACGAAGCCTATATGGCGCTGATTATGGACGCGCGCTACAGCAAAGATCGCATTCTGGAGCTTTACCTGAATGAGGTTTATCTGGGCCAGGCGGGCAACGATCAGATCCGCGGCTTCCCGCTGGCGAGCCTCTACTACTTTGGCCGTCCGGTGGACGAGCTGAGCCTGGATCAGCAGGCGCTGCTGGTGGGCATGGTGAAGGGCGCATCGCTCTATAACCCGTGGCGCAATCCGAAGCTGGCGCTGGAGCGCCGCAACCTGGTGCTGCGTCTGCTGCAGCAGCAGAAAGTGATCGACCAGGAGTTGTACGACATGCTCAGCGCCCGTCCGCTTGGCGTACAGCCGAAAGGCGGCGTGATCACGCCACAGCCTGCGTTTATGCAGATGGTGCGCAACGAGCTACAGGCGAAGCTGGGCGATAAGATCAAAGATCTTTCCGGCGTGAAAATTTTCACTACGCTGGATTCTGTTTCGCAGGATGCGGCAGAAAAAGCTGTGGAAGAAGGGATGCCGACGCTGCGTAAACAGCGCAACCTGAAGGATCTGGAAACCGCGATGGTGATCGTCGATCGCTTCAGCGGCGAAGTTCGCGCCATGGTTGGCGGTGCCGATCCGCAGTTTGCGGGCTATAACCGTGCGCTACAGGCGCGCCGGTCGATTGGTTCTCTGGCTAAGCCAGCCACCTATCTGACCGCGCTGAGCCAGCCGGATAGCTATCGCCTGAATACCTGGATTGCCGATAATCCGATCGCGCTGAAGCAACCAAACGGTCAGGTCTGGAAGCCGCAGAATGATGACCGCCGCTTCAGCGGTCAGGTGATGCTGGTAGATGCGCTGGCGCACTCCATGAACGTGCCAACGGTGAACCTGGGCATGACGCTGGGCCTGCCGCAGGTGGTGGATACCTGGAGCAAACTCGGCGTGCCGAAGGCTGAACTCCAGCCGGTGCCGGCTATGCTGCTGGGCGCGCTGAACCTGACGCCGGTCGAAGTGGCGCAGGCGTTCCAGACTATCGCCAGCGGCGGCGATCGCGCGCAGCTTTCCGCGCTGCGTTCGGTCATTGCCGAAGACGGCACCGTGCTTTATCAGAGCTTCCCGCAGGCGGAGCGCACCATTCCGGCCCAGGCCGCCTACCTGACGCTTTACGCGATGCAGCAGGTCGCGCAAGAGGGTACGGCCCGTGCGTTAGGTTCGCGCTATCCGAAGGCGCACCTGGCGGCGAAAACCGGCACCACCAACAACCTGATCGACAGCTGGTTCGCGGGCGTGGACGGCAAAGAAGTGGCGATCACCTGGATTGGCCGCGACAATAACCAGAGTACCAAACTGTACGGTGCCAGCGGCGCGATGCAGATCTACCGTCGCTATCTGGACAACCAGGCGCCGATGCCGCTGATGCCGACGCCGCCGGAAGATATCGCGCCGATGAACGTGGATTCAGCCGGTAACTTTGTCTGCGGCACGGGCAGCAGCAGCTGGCGGACGCTGCCGGTCTGGACCACCGATGCCGACGCACTCTGTCAGCAGCAGCAGCAGCAAATCCAGCAGCAGCAAATGCAACAGCAGCAAATGCAGCAGGAGCAGCAGCCTGCTCAACAGCCGCAAAACGAGCAGAAGGATGCGGATGGCGTGGCGGGTTGGATCAAGGATATGTTCGGTAAATAACTGAAAACAGGTGTAAAGCCGGTTCTTAACGAGCCGGCTTTTTTTTGCCTTTTTGGCGGCGGCAGCAGAAAAACTAAACCGGCAAAAAGAGGCTTTTCAGCGCGACGGCATGACAACGGCTTTATTTTCCCTGCTTTATGCTGGCCTGAACTCCGCCGGATTCGCGCTAAAAGCGCCCGATTTTTTCTTGCGAAAGCGCCGGTAATTCGCCTATTATCCTGTCGTTATAATAATAATTCTCGTTTACATTCTACTTTTCATCAGAGAACGCTAAATGGCTATTTCATCTTTGAAATCATCCGCTTTGCCGGTAAGCCGACTGGCCTGCCTTGTTGCCGTCGCGCTTTCCTCCTCTGCTTTCGCCGCCAGCGAACAGACTATTACCGTCAGCGCCAACGCCGATGCCGCCAGCGAAAACGCCTGGGGCCCGGCACCGACCATCGCCGCTAAACGCAGCGCCACCGGTACCAAAACCGATACGCCGATTGAAAAAAATCCGCAGTCCGTTTCGGTGGTGACCAGCGACGAAATCGAGATGCGCAACGTCAGCACGGTTAAGGAAGCCTTTAACTATGCGCCCGGCGTAATGACCGGCAACCGCGGCAGCTCGCAGGTTATCGACGCGCTGTCCATCCGCGGCTTCAGCGAAACCAACACCAATCAGTATCTGGACGGCCTGAAGCTCCAGGGCGATAACTACTCCGAATTCGCTATCGATCCTTATTTTCTGGAGCGCGCGGAGCTGCTGCGCGGGCCGGCATCCGTGCTTTACGGCAAGAGCAACCCGGGCGGCGTAGTTGCGCTGGTCAGCAAGCGTCCGACCACGGAAACGCTGCGCGAAGTGCAGTTCCAGATGGGCTCGGATAACCTGTTTTCCACCGGCTTTGATTTCGGCGGCGCGCTGGATGACGGCGGCGTTTACTCCTGGCGCCTGACCGGCCTGGCGCGCAGTCAGGACGCGCAGCAGGATATGCAGAAAGAGAAGCGCTATACCGTGGCGCCGTCTTTCAGCTGGCAGCCCGACGCCAACACCAACTTCACGCTGTTAACCTATTTCCAGAACGAGCCGGAAACGGGCTACTACGGCTGGCTGCCGCGTCAGGGTACCGTGGTGCCGATCGTTGATGCCAACGGCCGGCAGCACAAGTTGGGCACCGATTTTGACGAAGGCGAGGCGAGCAATAAGATCTCCCGCAACACCAAAATGGTGGGCTATAACTTCTCGCACAGCTTTAACGATACCTGGACCGTGCGGCAAAACCTGCGCTACGCCGATCTGCGCACCGACTATCGCAGCATTTACGGCAACGGTTTCGACAGCGCCAGCAGTGCCATTACCCGCGCTTACGCCGGTTCTGAAGAAGAGCTGAACCAGTTTGCCGTCGATAGCCAGGCGCAGGCGAAATTCGCTACGGGCGCGCTGGATCATACGCTGCTGCTGGGCGTCGACTATCAACGTACCCGCAACGATATCAACGCCGGATTCGGTACCGCTTCCCCGCTGAGCGCGCTGGATCCGCAGTACGGCAACGACAGCACCACGATCACCTTCCCGTATCACTATCTGAACAAGCAGGAGCAGACCGGCCTGTACGCGCAGGATCAGATGGAGTGGGACCGCTGGGTCATGACGCTGGGCGCGCGCTACGATTACGCGATGACCTCGGCGTTTAACCGTGATACCAACGCGCTGGCGAAAAACCACGACCAGGCTTTCACCTGGCGCGGCGGCCTGAACTACGTGTTTGATAACGGTGTGGCGCCTTATTTCAGCTACAGCGAATCCTTTATTCCGACTGCCGGAACCTCCGCTGAAGGGCAGCCGTTCGATCCGTCACGCGCTAAGCAGTACGAGGCTGGCGTAAAATACGTGCCGAAAGACCGCCCGATTGTGATCACCGGCGCGCTCTATCAGCTGACTAAAACGAAAAATCTGACGGCGAATCCCGATCCTGAGTTCGCCAATTTCAGCGTGCAAAGCGGCGAAATCCGCTCGCGCGGCGTCGAGCTGGAAGCGAAGGCGGCGGTCAATGCCAACGTTAACGTTATCGCCTCTTACACCTATACCGACGCGGAATATACGCACGATACGCAGCTGAAAGGCAGAACGCCGGTGCAGGTGCCGAAACATATGGCGTCGCTGTGGGCCGATTATACCTTCCACGAAACGGCGCTTTCCGGCCTGACCGTGGGAAGCGGCGTACGCTATGTTGGCGAGAGCAAAGGCCTGTACAGCACCGGCCCTGATACTAATCAGAACTTCAACGTGGCGGCGTACACCACCGTCGATGCCGTGGTGAAGTACGATCTGGGGCGTTTTGGTCTGCCAGGCTCGTCGATTGGCGTCAACGTCAACAACCTCTTCGATCGGGATTATGTCGCCAGCTGCTATCGCGACTACGCCTGCTACTGGGGCGCCGAACGTCAGATCGTCGGCACCGCCACTTTCCGTTTCTAACCAAACCGGGCGCGGTTCGCCGCGCCCGTCAGGCAGAAAATTGTTATGCATTCTCCGCACCTGACCGACAGCACCTTCTCGCTGCATCAAACTTCATTTGCCGTTCCGGGCCGCATCCTGCTCCAGCCGCTGTCGCTGACCTTTCCCGCCGGAAAAGTCTGCGGGCTGATTGGGCATAATGGCTCCGGCAAATCCACGCTGTTAAAGCTGTTGGGGCGCCATCACGCCGCGACCGGCGGCGAAGTGCGGCTCAATGATAAAGCGCTGGCGCAGTGGCCCGCTAAGCGCTTTGCCCGTGAGGTCGCCTATCTGCCGCAGCAGCTTCCCGCCGCCGAGGGCATGACGGTGCGGGAGCTGGTCTCGATGGGGCGCTATCCCTGGCACGGCGCGCTGGGCCGCTTCGGCAGCGAAGATCGCGATCGCGTCGATGAAGCCATTGCGCTGGTGGGCCTGAAACCTTTCGCCTCGCGTCTGGTGGACAGCCTCTCCGGCGGCGAGCGCCAGCGCGCCTGGATTGCGATGCTGGTGGCGCAGAACAGCCGCTGCCTGCTGCTGGATGAACCGACTTCCGCGCTGGATATCGCTCATCAGGTCGAGGTGCTGGCGCTTATCCAGCGGCTCAGCCATGAGCGGGGGCTGACCGTGATCGCCGTGCTGCACGATATCAATATGGCCGCCCGCTACTGTGACCACCTGGTCGCCTTACGCAACGGCGGGATGATTGCGCAGGGTGATGCCGACGCGATTATGCAGCCGGAGGTGCTCCAGGCCATTTACGGTATCCCAATGGGCATTCTGCCGCACCCGGACGGCGGCACGCCGGTAAGTTTTGTTTACTAAAGGAATCTCCATGCCGGATTTTTATCGCCGCCGCCTGCTGATGGCGATGGCGCTTGCGCCTTTGCTGCCCGCCTTCGGCAGCCGTGCCGCGTCGGGCATTGACGCAGCGCGCATTGTGTCGCTGGAGTGGCTGCCGACGGAACTGCTGCTGGCGCTTGGCGTCGCGCCGATGGGCGTAGCCGAAATGTATAACTACCAGCTTTGGGTCGGCGAGCCAAAGCTGCCTGCCTCAACGGTGGATCTGGGCCTGCGCACCGAACCCAATCTTGAGCTGATGATGCAGATGCGGCCTTCGCTCATTCTTTACTCTTCCGGCTATGGGCCATCCAACGACAAATTTGAGAAAATCGCGCCCGCGATGGGCTTCGCCTTCAACGACGCCAGCGGCAAACCGCTGACCGTGGCGCGGCAGTCGCTGATGCAGCTGGCCGACCGTCTCGATCGCGTGCCGCAGGCGCAGCGCCATCTGGCACAGTTCGACGCCTTTATCGCCGCCGCCAGAAAGCGCGTTGCCGGTCGAAAGCGGCGTCCGGTGCTGCTGATGTCGCTGCTGGATGCGCGTCATGCGCTGGTTTTTGGCAAGGGCAGCCTGTTTCTGGAAGTGATGAACGAGCTGGGGCTGGAAAACGCCTGGCAGGGCGAAACCAATTTCTGGGGAAGCGCGGTGATCGGGCTGGAAAGGCTGGCGACGCTAAAAAACATCGAGGCGATCTGTTTTGCGCACGGAGACGATAATTTAATGCAGCAGGTCAGCGCGACGCCGCTCTGGCAGGCGATGGATTTTGTTCGGCAGCAGCGCTTTCGCCGCGTGCCGCAGGTCTGGTTCTATGGCGCAACGCTTTCTGCGATGCGTTTTTGCCAGTCGCTGGATCGGGCGCTGGAGCCGCTATGAAAAATTCCGCGCGTTTTCCCGTGTTCTTATTAACGCTGCTGTTCGCGCTGGCGCTGGGCCTGACCGGCTATAACTTCAGCCAGCATCTTGCGCCGTCGCTGTGGTTCAGCGCGATAAAAGCCGCCAGTCCCGAAAGCGTCAGCCAGATGGTGTTTCACTACAGCCTGCTGCCGAGGCTGGCGCTGTCGCTGCTGGTGGGCGCCGGGCTGGGGCTGGTGGGCCTGCTCTTCCAGCAGGTGCTGCGCAATCCATTAGCAGAGCCAACTACGCTTGGCGTCGCCACCGGCGCGCAGCTTGGCCTGACCATTGCCGCGCTCTGGAGCCTGCCGCTATTTGGCCAGCAGTTTGCCGCTATGCTCGGCGCGCTGGCCATCGGGCTGATTGTGTTTGGCATCGCCTGGGGGAAGCGGCTTTCTCCGGTCACGCTGATCCTGGCCGGCCTGGTGATGTCGCTCTATTGTGGCGCGGTCAATCAGCTTATCGGCCTGTTTAATCACGACAGGCTGCAGAATATCTTTTTATGGGGAACCGGCTCGCTGAACCAGATGGACTGGGGCAACGTCGAATTCCTGTGGCCGAAGCTGCTGACGGGCTTTGTGCTGGCGCTGCTGTTGCGCAGGCCGATGACGCTGATGGGGCTGGACGACGGCGTGGCGAAGAATCTGGGGCTGGGGCTGTCGCTGGCCCGCTTAAGCGTGCTGGCGCTGGCTATCGTGCTCAGCGCGCAGCTGGTAAACGCGGCGGGCGTGATCGGCTTTATCGGCCTTTTTGCGCCGCTGCTGGCAAAAATGCTGGGTGCAAGACGGCTGCTCAGCCGGATGCTGCTGGCGCCGTTTATCGGCATGTTGCTGCTGTGGCTGGCCGATCAGAGCGTGATCTGGCTGACCGATCGCTGGCAGGAAATTTCGACCGGTACGGCAACCGCGATTATTGGCGCACCGCTGCTGCTGTGGTTACTGCCGCGCCTGCGTACCGCTTCCGCGCCGCCCGCGCTGGATCGGGGCGATCGCGTGCCGGTCGAGCGCCACGGCCTGCTGTTGTGGTGTCTGGGCGGCGTGGCGCTGCTGTTGGCGCTGGGCGCCGTGGCGCTCAGCTTCGGGCGCGGCGCTGACGGCTGGACGTGGGCAAGCGGCGAACTGTGGCAGCAATTGTTGCCCTGGCGAATGCCGAGACTGGCGGCGGCGCTGGCGACGGGCATGATGCTGGGCGCGGCTGGCTGCCTGGTGCAGCGCCTGACCGGCAATCCGATGGCCAGCCCGGAAGTGCTGGGCATCAGCTCCGGCGCCGCCTTTGGCGTGGTGATTATGTTGTTTCTGGTGCCCGGCGACGCCTTCGGCTGGCTGCTGCCTGCGGGCAGCCTGGGCGCGGCAATCACGCTGCTGATTATTACCTTTGTGGGCGGGCGCGGCGGCTTTTCGCCCGAACGTATGCTGCTGGCGGGCATGGCGCTGAGTACCGCCTTTGCCACCCTGCTGCTGCTGCTGATGGCCAGCGGCGATCCGCGTATGGCCGGGCTGATGACGTGGATCTCCGGCTCGACCTATAGCGTGAGCGGCGAGCAGGCGATCAGGACGATAATCGTGGCGGCCGTGCTGCTGGCGCTGACGCCGCTGTGCCGTCGCTGGCTGACGCTGTTGCCGTTAGGCGGCGAAACGGCCCGCTCGCTGGGCGTGGCGCTGAAAACCTCGCGGATGGCGCTGCTGCTGCTGGCGGCCGCGCTGACGGCGGCGGCCACGCTGACCATCGGGCCGCTGAGCTTTGTCGGGCTGATGGCGCCGCATATCGCAAGGATGCTGGGTTTCCGGCGGGCGCTGCCGCAGCTGCTTATCGCCAGTCTGCTTGGCGGCGGTCTGATGATGATAGCGGACTGGTGCGGACGGATGGTGGCCTTTCCGGCGCAGGTGCCGGCGGGACTGCTGGCGACCTTTATCGGCGCGCCTTACTTCGTTTATCTGCTGCGGAAGGTGTGAAGGAAAGGGCAGCGCCTGGTGCGCTGCCCGACTACCGTTACGCCAGCTTAGCGAAGCTGCGGCGTGCGGCGTCCACCGTGCGCTGAATATCTTCCTGGCTGTGCGCCAGCGACATAAAGCCCGCTTCAAAAGCGGAAGGGGCGAGGTAAACGCCTTCTTCCAGCATCAGGTGGAAGAACTTCTTAAAGCGCTCCACGTCGCACTGGGTCACGTCCTGATAGCTGGTGACCTGGTCGGCTGCGGTAAAGAACAGCCCGAACATGCCGCCAACGTGGTTAACCACCAGCGGAATGTTGGTTTCTTCTGCCGCCTGCAGCAGGCCTTCCGCCAGGCGGGTGGTGAGGTCGGTCAGCGTGGCGTGCGTGCCGGGCTTCGCGATCTCGCTCAGGCAGGCAAAACCGGCTGCCATCGCAATCGGGTTGCCGGAAAGGGTGCCCGCCTGATAAACCGGCCCCGTCGGCGCCAGCGCTTCCATTACTTCGCGACGGCCGCCAAACGCGCCGACCGGCATTCCGCCGCCGATGATTTTGCCCAGGCAGGTTAAATCCGGCACCACGCCGTAATGCGCCTGCGCGCCAGCCAGCGCCACGCGGAAGCCAGTCATCACTTCGTCGATAATCAGCAGCGCGCCAAATTCGTCGCAGAGCGCGCGCAGGCCTGGCAAAAATTCCGGCAGCGGCGGGATGCAGTTCATATTGCCCGCGACCGGCTCGACGATGATGCACGCGATTTCATGCGGATACTGCTCAAAAGCGGCGCGCACGGAATCCAGATCGTTGTAGGTGCAGGTCAGCGTGTGCTTGGCGAAATCGGCCGGAACGCCCGGTGAATTCGGCTGGCCGAGGGTCAGCGCGCCTGAACCGGCTTTCACCAGCAGGTGATCGGCGTGGCCATGGTAGCAGCCTTCAAATTTGATAATTTTGTCGCGATGGGTAAAACCGCGAGCCAGGCGAATGGCGCTCATTGTTGCTTCGGTGCCGGAGTTCACCATCCGCACCATGTCCATCGTCGGTACCAGTTCGGTCACCAGCTCGGCCATTTTGACTTCCATCTCGGTCGGCGCGCCAAAGCTCAGGCCGCGCTCTACGGCTTCGATAACCGCGTTACGGATGGCAGGATGGTTATGGCCCAACACCATCGGTCCCCAGGAGCCGACGTAATCGATATAGGCTTTGCCGTCGGCGTCGTAAAGATAAGCGCCGTTAGCGCGTTCAATAAAGAGCGGTACGCCGCCAACGCCGGTGAAGGCGCGTACCGGCGAGTTGACGCCGCCGGGAATAACTTGCTGTGCCTGAGCATACAGATTTTCAGACTTACTCATGGTTCCGCTCCTGAGGATGCATTAAGAAAAACCCCGCCATTCTAAGGGAACAGACGGTCGGGTTGAAAGGCCGCTGGCGCTTTTGACACGAAAGGATCAGCTTTTCCTGGCGACAGCCGCGACGGGATGAGTAAAATATCAGCTTCGCCTGAACTGATACGAATGGACTATGCAGCAGACAACCTCTTCGTCCGACCAGTTACACGTGGTGCCAGCCCGACGCGGCGACTTTCTCCGCCTGCTATTAAGACGCGATAAAACGCCGGTCGTGGTGTTAATTATGGCAGGCATTGTCGGCCTGCTGGCCGGACTGGTAGGCGTCGCCTTCGAAAAAGCGGTGCATAGCGTCAGCCACTGGCGGTTGGCAATGCTGGCAGACGTTGAACAACACTGGATCCTGCTGTTTCCGCTGGCGTTTATCCTTTCCGCACTGCTGGCCGTCGTGGGGTACTATCTGGTGCGCCGCTTTGCGCCGGAAGCCTCAGGCTCCGGTATTCCGGAAATCGAAGGCGCGCTGGAAGAGCTGCGGCCGGTGCGCTGGTGGCGGGTAATCCCCGTTAAATTTATCGGCGGCATGGGAACGCTGGGCGCGGGCATGGTGCTGGGACGCGAAGGGCCGACGGTGCAGCTGGGCGGCAACATCGGCCGCATGGTGCTGGATATTTTCCGCCTGAAAAGCGCCGAGGCCCGCCACTCTTTGCTGGCTACCGGTGCGGCTGCCGGGCTTTCAGCCGCGTTTAACGCGCCGCTGGCGGGCATTCTGTTTATCATCGAAGAGATGCGTTTGCAGTTTCGCTACAGCGTTATCTCTATCAAGGCCGTGTTTATCGGCGTCATTATGTCCAGCATCGTGTTCCGCATTTTCAACGGCGAACACGCAGTGATCGCCGTCGGTAAACTTTCCAACTCGCCGGTCAACACGCTCTGGCTCTATCTGCTGCTGGGCATGATTTTCGGCATCGTCGGCGTGGCGTTTAACGCGCTGATTTTTAAAACGCAGGATATGTTTCAGCGCCTCCACGGCGGCAACCTGAAAAAAATTCTGATTATCGGTGCCGTGCTGGGGGGCGTTTGCGGCGTGCTGGGCGTCATCGAGCCGGAGGCTGCAGGCGGCGGCTTTGAGCTGATCCCCATTGCGGCGGCCGGTCATTATACCGTGGGCACGCTGCTGTTTATTTTTATCGCCCGCATGGCGACAACGCTGCTCTGTTTTGGCTCCGGCGCGCCGGGCGGTATTTTCGCGCCGATGCTGGCGCTGGGCACGCTGCTGGGCACCGCGTTCGGCATGGCCAGCGCCTCGCTGTTTCCTGCTTATCAGCTGGAAGTCGGTACTTTTGCCATTGCGGGCATGGGCGCGCTGTTCGCCGCTTCGGTCAGGGCGCCGCTCACCGGCATCGTGCTGGTACTGGAAATGACCGATAATTATCAGCTTATTCTGCCGATGATTATCACCTGCCTTGGGGCAACCTTACTGGCGCAGTTTCTCGGCGGCAAACCGCTTTACTCCTCGCTGCTGGCGCGCACGCTGGAAAAACAGCAGCAGGCCGATGACGCGGTAGCAGCGGCTGCTAACACCACAACCGACAAACAGGCGCATACTTGATTGCTATACTGGTGTGTAAGATAATGGTGCGATTAATGGTCGAATTCTGACCGGCCCGAGTGCCTGATGGAGTATGAAATGAGTGAAGATGTAGCTCTGCCCCTGCAGTTTACCGAAGCAGCGGCCAGTAAAGTTAAAAACCTGATCTCAGATGAAGAGAATCCCGATCTGAAACTGCGTGTCTATATTACCGGCGGCGGTTGCAGCGGTTTCCAGTACGGCTTCACCTTTGACGATAAGGTCAACGATGGCGATATGACGATTGAAAAATCGGGCGTGGCGCTGGTGGTGGATCCTATGAGCCTGCAATATCTGGTTGGCGGCTCGGTGGACTATACCGAAGGGCTGGAAGGCTCGCGTTTTATCGTGACTAACCCGAACGCCAAAACCACCTGCGGCTGCGGTTCTTCTTTCAGTATCTGAATAAAAAACCCCGACGTTGCCGCCGGGGTTTTCGCTTACCATTCTACAGTGACCAGTTTCGACGTCTGGCGCGTTTCGCGGTTAGACGAAATCGCCGTCTGCGTGACTTTCGGCTGTGCGGCTCTTTGTTGGCCGCAGTCCACTGCAGGTGTTCTTGCTGTGATAGTACTCTGCCCGTCAATGTGACATTGGGAGTAAATGGTCAGCCTGACGCCAATGCTGCCGGTAATGGAAGCAGCAGCCGCCTGACCTGCCATCATCAGGCCTAAGGCCATATAAACGGCTTTCATTGCTGTAGTTTCCTGGTGTAAAAGGGCAAAAGCCCTGAAATGCCGGGCGGCGCTTATAACAGCCTTGCCGCCTCGTAATTAGGTTAACGACCATCTTCGTTGAAACTTTAACCGACTTTAGTACAGGGTCTGCAGTCTCAGGGCTGCAACTGACTGCACAATGCCCGTGCTGCCTGAAGAATGCGCGGGCCGGGCCGGCTGAGCCAGTCATCATTTATTACAATTACCTGCGCGTTGAGCTGTGGCCGCCAGAAGGCGCTGACGGCGGCGGCGTCACCTCCCGTCACGATGGCCTGCGGATGCCGCATTAAAACCTGCTCGCGGCTGACCTGAGGCCAGGCGACGCGGCTGTCGGCAAAGATGTTTTCGCCGCCGCACAGCTGTACGATTTCGTTTTGCAGCGTATTACCCGAGGCGGTGAAAAGCGGCCGCTGACCAAACTGTAAAAACACCGACACTTTGCGTGCGTGCTGATAGCGCCTCTGCAGATCATCCCACTGCTGCTGTAGCGCCGTCGCCTGCCTGTCAGCCTGTTCCGGGTGCGGACTGAAGGCTTTAAGATCGCGCACGGCGGCAATCATCTCGCCAATCGTGACTGGTGCCAGCCACACCACCTTAATGTCGAAGGCTGCCAGCTGATCGACCTGTCGCTGCGGATTTCCCTCGCGCCAGGCAAGCACCACGTCCGGTTTCAGGTTGATGATGCGTTCAACGTTAATTCCCTGCCAGTTCGCCACCTGTTCGATAGCGGCGGCAGCGGGGGGATAGTCGGAATAAGCGCTGACGGCGACAGGCGTGATGCCTGCGGCAAAAGCCAGTTCGGTCAGGTTTGGCGCAAGGGTGATAACGCGGGGCGTGGCGGCTGCCGCTCCGTAACAGAGCAGCAGCAACAGGGCGAAAAGCTTAGCCACGAAGGTGGGTCAGCAGCGTTTCCACCAGCAGTGAGGACTGCTTAGCGGCAACGCTCAGGAACTCGTCAAAGCTCAGATGCGACTCCTGGTCGGCCACGTCGGAAATGGCCCGCACCACTACGAACGGCGTGCCGAACTGGTGGCAAACGTGAGCGATAGCGGTCGCCTCCATCTCTACGCCTACGGCCTGCGGGAAAGTCGTACGAATGCGCGCCAGCGGTTCAGCACCGTTAATAAAGGCATCGCCGCTCACGACCAGGCCGCGTACGGCGTTCAGGCCAAGCTTAGCGATGCAGCTTTCCGCCGCGGCAATCAGTTTATCATCGGCCGTAAAGGCTGCCGGACAGCCTGCCATCTGGCCTGGCTCGTAGCCGAAAGCGGTGACGTCGGCATCGTGATAGCGCACCTCGTCGGATACCACGATATCGCCGACCTTCAGCGTGGAGGCCAAACCGCCTGCGGAACCGGTATTGATCACAAAATCCGGTTTGCACAGCTCCAGCAGCAGCGTGGTGCCCATCGCCGCAGAAACTTTGCCGATACCCGATTTCAGCAGGGCAACCTCAACGCCGTTCAGCGTGCCGGTATAGATCTCGCAACCGGCCAGCGCGATAGTCTGACGGTTTTCAATTTTATCGCGCAGCAGGGTTACTTCCTGCTCCATCGCGCCAATAATGCCTGCTTTCATAGGAATGCTCGCTATTGTTGTGGAAGTTGTTCAATGTAGTGCATAGTTTATCATGATTAGCAGGTTTAACTCATCAGGGCGGGCTAGTATGACAGCGACAGATTTCAGGACGAAATTCAGTTTCGAGCGGCCCTTTAATAACCGCGAAAAGCCCGAAGGCGAATATTATATTACCCGCCATTTTGAAAGCGATCGCGGACGTATTATTAATTCGGCGGCTATTCGGCGACTTCAGCAAAAAACGCAGGTCTTTCCTCTGGAGCGAAACGCCGCCGTGCGCTCGCGGCTGACGCATTCGCTGGAGGTGCAACAGACCGGCCGCTATATCGTGAAAGAGGTGCTTCAGGCATTGCGAAAGCAGCCTGGCGGGCTGGAAAAGTACGGCCTGGCCGATTTAACCGGCGCCTTTGAAAGCCTGGTGGAAATGGCCTGCCTGCTGCATGACGTCGGTAATCCGCCGTTCGGCCATTTTGGCGAGGCGGCGATCAACGACTGGTTCCGCGTGAATTTGCCCGGGCTGCTGACCGAGCCGCAGGAGGCCGGGGTTGATGACAGCGAGCAGAATGAAAAATTTCTCGCCATGAATGCCCGTCTTCGTCAGGATCTTTGCCATTTTGAGGGCAACGCGCAGGCTATTCGCCTGGTGCATACGCTGCTTCAGCTTAATCTTTCCTATGTACAGGTTGCCTGCATTTTAAAATACACGGCGCCGGCCTGGTTTCAGGGCGAAAAACCGCCGCAGTTTAGTACGCTGATGAAAAAGCCAGGCTATTATCTTTCCGAAGAGAAGTACGTGGCCGATCTGCTCAGGGCAACCAACACACAGCAATATCATCGTTTTCCGCTGACCTATATTATGGAAGCCGCCGACGATATCTCTTATTGTATTGCCGACCTGGACGACGCCGTAGAAAAAGCGATTTTCAGCGTCGACCAGCTTTATCAGTTTTTAGAAGATGAGTGGACGCTGCTGCGAAAAAACAAAAAGGTCACCTCTGACGAACTCTTTGTAAAGATTGTCGGCTTTGCTTACACCGAGGCGCAAAGTAAAGAGCGTTATCGCAGCCGGAGCGATACCTTTTTTATGAAGCTTCGCGTTAAAGTACAGTCCGCATTGGTCGAGCACGCCGTTAAACGCTTTGTCGATAATATCGGGCCAATCTGGCAGGGAAGTTTTAATCATTCGCTGCTTGAAGATGACGGCGATGAAAACCAGCTGCTGAATCTGTTTAAAAAAGTCGCCAGAAAGCACGTATTTAATCATCCGGAAGTCGAACAGCTGGAGCTGCAGGGTTATCGGGTTATAAAAGGCCTGCTGGATATTTATAAGCCATTATTACAGCTTTCTTATCAGGATTTTAACATGCTGATAAATGAGGATTTCCATCCGGACTACCCAATTGAAACACGTCTGTTTCATAAATTATCCGGCAAGCACCGGAAGGCTTATTCGGTGCATATGAAAAACCTGAAGATCGAACAGCGATTTGAACGTCTGCTCTGGGAGCGTTATTATCGGGCGCGTTTGCTGCAGGATTATGTCAGCGGCATGACCGATCTTTATGCCTGGGACGAATATCGTCGTTTGATGGCAGTGGAATAAGCGTTTTTTCCGGCGGGTTTGTAAAGGCAGAGAATATTTTTTTACTTTTCGCTGAAACTTATACATGAACTTAGCGTTAAAAAATGACTCTTACCAGCACGTCCGCTGCACGTTTCGCCTATCAGAACAGAAGAGAATCAGACGCATGAAAAAAACACTTTTAGCCAGCGCGCTGGCCCTGAGCCTGGGAATGGCCATGGGCCCGCTGACCGCTACGGCCGCAGAAACGGCTTCCTCTTCCAGCCAGCAGCTGCCAAGCCTGGCGCCAATGTTAGAAAAAGTGATGCCTTCAGTAGTGAGTATCAACGTTGAAGGAAGCACAACGGTACGCACGCCGCGTTTACCTCAGCAGTTCCAGCAGTTCTTCGGCGGCAACTCGCCTTTCTGTCAGGATGGTTCGCCTTTCCAGGGCTCGCCAATGTGTCAGGGCGGCGGGCCGCAGGGCGGAGCCGATACCCAACAGGAGAAATTCCGCGCGCTGGGTTCAGGCGTAGTCATCAACGCAGAGAAAGGCTATGTCGTTACCAATAATCACGTAGTCGATAACGCGACGAAAATTCAGGTGCAGCTGAGCGATGGCCGCAAATACGAAGCTAAGGTGATCGGCAAAGATCCGCGCTCCGATATTGCGCTGATCCAGCTTAAAGATGCGAAGAACCTTACGGCGATTAAGATTGCGGATTCCGATAACCTTCGCGTCGGCGACTACACCGTGGCGATTGGCAACCCCTATGGGCTGGGCGAAACGGTTACCTCCGGCATCGTTTCCGCGCTGGGCCGCAGCGGCCTGAACGTGGAAAACTATGAAAACTTTATTCAGACGGATGCGGCTATCAACCGGGGCAACTCCGGCGGCGCGCTGGTGAACCTCAACGGCGAGCTGATCGGCATTAACACCGCCATTCTGGCACCGGACGGCGGCAATATCGGCATCGGCTTCGCCATCCCAAGCGATATGGTGAAAAACCTGACGGCGCAAATGGTGGAATATGGTCAGGTGAAACGCGGCGAGTTGGGGATCATGGGCACCGAGCTGAACTCCGAGCTGGCGAAAGCAATGAAGGTGGACGCGCAGCGCGGCGCCTTTGTCAGCCAGGTACTGCCGAATTCTTCGGCGGCGAAGGCGGGCGTAAAAGCGGGCGACGTGGTGATTTCCATCAACGGCAAGCAGATTTCCAGCTTTGCAGCGCTGCGCGCGCAGGTCGGATCGCTGCCGGTCGGCACTAAAATGGCGTTGGGGCTGATCCGCGACGGCAAACCGATGACGGTCAACGTTGAGCTGCAGCAAAGCTCGCAGGCGAAAGTCGATTCCGGCAATATCTATGTCGGTATTGAGGGCGCCGATCTCAGCAACTACGATGCAAAAGGCATGAAGGGCGTGAAGGTCGATGACGTTAAGGCGGGCTCCGCCGCGGCGCGTATTGGCCTGAAGAAAGACGACGTGATTTTGGGCGTTAACCAGCAGGCGGTTGCTAACCTGGGCGAGCTGCGCAAAATCCTCGACGGCAAACCTTCCGTGCTGGCGCTGAACATTCTGCGCGGCGACGCCTCTATCTATTTGTTAATGCAGTAACTTCCTGCCGGATGCTGGCCCATAAGGCCAGCATCCCCCTTAACAACGCCTTTTCATCTTTCCGCTTATTTTTACACTCTGGATCACGCCTGGTGCATTTGCATGATGTCGCGACGCCAGCCTGCAGGTATGCTGGCCCGACGAGACATTTCAGGAGTGACGGATGGCCACCTATCATCTTGATGCCCGCCTTGCGCAGGAAATCGTTGCCCGCACCATGAAAATAATTGACAGCAATGTCAACGTGATGGACGCACGTGGCCGGATCATCGGCAGCGGCGACCGGGAACGTATTGGAGAAATGCACGAAGGCGCGCTGTTGGCGCTGTCTCAGGCACGGATCGTGGATATTGATGAAGCGGTAGCAAGACATCTGCACGGCGTGCGGCCCGGCATCAATCTGCCTATGCGTATCGATGGCGAGATCGTCGGCGTTATCGGCCTGACCGGCGAGCCGGAATCGCTGCGGCACTATGGCGAGCTGGTTTGCATGACGGCAGAAATGATGCTGGAACAGGCGCGACTGCTACATATGCTGGCGCAGGACAGCCGTCTGCGCGAAGAGCTGGTGCTGAATCTTATTCGCAGCGACACGCTTTCTCCGGCGCTGAACGAATGGGCGCAGCGGTTACGCATCGATCTTAACCAGCCGCGCGTGGTGGCAGTGGTCGAGGTCGACAGCGGCCAGCTTGGCGTGGACAGCGCCATGTCGGAACTGCAGCAGCTGCAAACGCTGCTTACCACGCCAGAGCGGGATAATTTAATCGCCATCGTGTCGCTGACCGAGATGGTGGTGTTGAAACCTGCTTTTAACTCACATGGTCGCTTTGACGCGGAAGACCACCGTAAACGGGTGGCGCTTTTGCAGTCCAGAATGAAAGAAAACGGCCATCTGCGAATGCGTATTGCCTTGGGCAACTTTTTTACCGGGCCGGGCAGCATCGCCCGCTCTTATCGCACCGCGCGCACTACCATGCTGGTAGGCAAACAGCGTATGCCGGAAGAACGCAGCTATTTCTATCAGGATCTGGTGTTGCCCGTGCTGCTGGACAGCCTGCGCGGCGGCTGGCAGGCCGGAGAGCTGTCCCGACCGCTGGCAAAGCTGAAGGCCATGGACAACAATGGCCTGCTGAGAAGAACGCTAATCGCCTGGTTCAGCCACAACGTGCAGCCTTCAGCTACCGCGAAAGCGCTTTATATTCATCGCAATACGCTGGAATACCGGCTTAATCGCATTTCCGAGCTGACGGGGCTGAATCTGAGTAGTTTTGACGACAGGCTGCTGCTTTACGTAGCGTTGCAGCTGGATGATGAGCCTTAAAGCGTTGGCCGCAGAAGCTTAGAAAAGAGTGACCAATGCGCCAGGCCCTGACGCATTGAAGAACGGAAACAGAGCAGGGAGTAACGGCGTGCTTAGCGGCTATTGCGCGTCAGTTTTTCCAGATCGGCCTCAATTTCGGCGATCTTGTTGGTTACCACGCCTTCCAGATGACGCAGATCGTCCAGGATTTTGCGTTTCAGATCGACTTCCACCTGATCGCGCTGGCAGATCTGATCCAGCTCGTCAATCACGTAACGCAGGTTAGGGCTGATCTCCTGGATCTCTTTGAATCCCTGGCTGACGTTATCGGCCACCACGGTTTTGCGCTGGCGCGGATATTTAAACTTCACGCTTTTAGCGAAAAACTCACCCTTGTCTTTGCGAAAGTAGATTTTCAGAATGTCGTTGCTGGCTTCCTGACGCAGGCTGTAGCGATCGATGTCGTCGGGATTGGCGATACCTAAACCTTTCAGATTGTCATACATAAGATTTTTTCCTGTGCGGGAGAATAGTCATTCGGCTGCGCTTTACAAATACTCTGTGGTGCAAGGTGCGGTTTTTACCGGCCGCGCTGCGGCGGCACGTTGCTCCCTGTTTTTGCCAGGCCTGCTCGTCCCGTGCTCAGCTGAGTATATGTGAAAATCTGAAAAGGGGCGGGTAACCTGTACGCTTGTTGGCGCGGATTATCGCCTGGTTATTGCGCAATAGCATTACTTATTTTTTTATGGAAAACATCTTTTTAAGGCGGGCGTGTAAAGAAAAACTGACGGGCCGCAAAGCGCGGCCCGAAGAAGAATTAGTCGATGGTACGCAGCAGTTCGTTGATGCCGACTTTGCCGCGGGTTTTCGCATCTACTTTTTTCACGATAACCGCGCAGTACAGGCTGTAGCTGCCGTCTTTGGAAGGCAGGTTTCCGGAAACCACTACGGAGCCGGCAGGCACGCGGCCGTAGTGCACTTCGCCGGTTTCGCGGTCGTAGATTTTGGTGCTCTGGCCAATGTAGACGCCCATAGAAATCACCGCGCCTTCTTCAACGATCACGCCTTCCACGATTTCAGAGCGCGCGCCGATAAAGCAATTGTCTTCGATGATGGTCGGGTTAGCCTGCAGCGGTTCCAGCACGCCGCCGATACCGACGCCGCCGGACAGGTGCACGTTTTTCCCAATCTGCGCACAGGAGCCAACGGTCGCCCAGGTGTCCACCATTGAGCCTTCATCAACATAAGCGCCAATATTGACATAAGAAGGCATCAGCACGGTATTGCGTGCGATAAAAGCGCCCTGACGAACGGCAGCCGGCGGCACCACGCGGAAACCTTCTTTCTTAAAGCGAGCGTCGTCGTAATCGGCAAATTTCATCGGAACTTTGTCGTAATAACGGCTTTCTGCGCCATCAATCACCTGATTGTCATTGATGCGGAAAGAGAGCAGCACGGCCTTTTTCAGCCACTGATGCGTCACCCACTGGCCGTCGATCTTCTCAGCCACGCGCAGCGCGCCGCTGTCCAGCAGCGCGATAACCTGGTTAACCGCTTCTCGCGTAACGGTATCGGCATTGGCTGGGGTAATCTCGGCGCGGCGCTCAAAGGCGCTCTCAATAACACTCTGTAACTGTTGCATTAATTAAGCTTTCCTGTGTCAAATCATGTTTCGGGACGCGCCTGCAGCTAATCGGCCGCGCGCCCGAAAGCGGGGTAAAAGTAAATCCTGGTCACACTTTATCGTTTGGATTAAGGGCCTCTGTCAACCGTTGTCGCAACTCGTGGCGTAATTCGCGGCTGAGCGCGCGGCGATCGCTGTTGGCCAGGATAAACAGATCCTCGACGCGCTCGCCGATGGTGCTGATGCGCGCGCCGTGCAGCGATACGTTCAGATCGGCGAAGATCTCTCCAACGCGTGCCAGCAGACCTGGCTGATCCAGGGCGATCAGTTCCATATAGGTGCGTCTGTCGGTATGGCTCGGTAAGAATTTCACTTCGGTATCCACGCTAAAATGTTTTAGCCTGGCCGACTGGCGGCGGACTCTCGCTGGCTGGAAGCTGGTTTGCCCGATAGCCTGATCCAGCGCCTGGCGGATGGCCTCGTGTCGATCCGGTGCCAGCGGGCTGCCGTCCGGCTCCAGCACGATAAAGGTATCCATCGCCATGCCGTCGCGGCTGGTAAAGATCTGCGCGTCGTGCACGCTAAGGTTGCGTCTGTCCAGCTCGCCCGCCACGGTGGCGAACAGATAAGGACGGTCCGGGCTCCAGATAAAAATTTCCGTGCCGCCGCGTGTCGCCTGAGGGCTGAGCAGCACCAGCGGCTTCGACAGATCGTGTTCCATCAAATGACGAGCGTGCCAGGCCAGCTGGTTCGGCGTGTGGCGCAGGAAATAGTCCGCTCTGCAACGCGCCCAGATATCGCGCAGCGCCTGCTCATCCAGATTGTCCATACGCAGCAGCGCCAACGCCTGCAAACGGTGATGGCGGACGCGTTCTCGCAGATCAGGGCTGTGTTCCATTCCGCGCCGCAGCTGTTTCTCGGTAGCGAAAAACAGCTCGCGCAGCAGGCTCTGCTTCCAGCTGTTCCACAGCGTTTCGTTGGTGGCGCAGATATCCGCTACGGTCAGACAAACCAGATAGCGCAGCCGGTTTTCGTTCTGCATCACCTCCGCGAAATGCTGGATCTCGGTGGGATCCTGAATATCGCGCCGCTGCGCCGTCACCGACATCAGCAGATGGTGACGTACCAGCCAGGCGACCAGCTGCGTTTCCCGCGAGTTCAGCCCATGCAGCTCGGCAAACTCCAGCGCGTCCTGCGCGCCCAGCACGGAGTGATCGCCGCCGCGGCCTTTGGCGATATCGTGAAACAGTCCGGCCATCAGCAGCAGCTCCGGCTGCGGCAGACGCGGCCAAATCTCTACGCAGAGCGGATGGCGTGGACGAGTCGCTTCATTGGCGAAGCTTTCCAGCTTTTGCAGGACGCGAATAGTATGCTCATCCACGGTATAGGCGTGAAACAGGTCAAACTGCATCTGGCCGACAATATTGCCCCACTGCGGCATATAGGCCCACAGCACGCTGTGACGATGCATAGGTACCAGCGCCCGGCTTACCGCGCCCGGATGCCGCAGGATGGACAGAAACAGCTCCCGCGCTTTGGGAAGCGTGCACAGCGGCTGCTGAAGCTGGCGACGTGCAAAGCGCAGCTGGCGCAGTGTGGTGGAATAGATGCCGGTAATATTCGGCGTGCGCACCATCGTGTAAAACATGCGCATGATAGCAACCGGGTCGCGAGCGAACAGTGTTTCGTCAATCAGATCGATTAAGGTGCCGCGCAGCTGAAATTCATCGTCAATGGCGCGCGGTTTTTCATCCTCGCCCAGCGCCAGGATAGCCTCGTCGAACAGCTGTAGCAGCATCTGGTTCAGCTCGCCGATACGGCCGGTAACGCGATAAAAATCTTTCATCATGCGCTCGACCGGCTCGTTGCCTTCGCCCTGATAGTTCAGACGCTGCGCCACGTTCAGCTGGCGATCGAACAGCAGCCGGTTATCGTAGCGGCTGAGCGTCAGATGCAGGGCGAAACGTATACGCCACAGCAGGGACTGACACTCGTTCAGCTCGTTGCGCTCGGCCTGCGTCAGAAAGCCAAAACCGACCATTTCATCCAGGGACGTGGCGCCAAAGTGGCGGCGCGCCACCCACAGCAGCGTATGGATATCGCGCAGGCCGCCGGGACTGCTTTTGATATCCGGCTCCAGGTTATAACTGGTACCGTGATAGCGCTGGTGGCGCTCCTGCTGCTCGGCAATTTTGGCGGCGAAAAAGCGATCGGAAGGCCAGAAACCTTCGCTGAAAACGTTTTTCTGCAGTTCGAGAAACAGCGCGACGTCGCCGACCAGCAGGCGTGATTCAATCAGGTTGGTCGCGACGGTAAGATCTGACAGGCCTTCCAACAGGCACTCTTCCAGCGTTCTCACGCTGTGGCCCACTTCCAGCTTCAAATCCCACATCAGCGTCAGCAGCTCGCTGGTACGCTGTGCATCCTCTTCGGAAAGCGGCCGTCGGCTCAGAATCAACACATCAATATCGGATAGAGGATGCAGCTCGGCCCGCCCGTAGCCGCCCACGGCAACCAGCGCAATATCCTCCTGCTCCGGGAAACCGTAAAAGCGCCACAGGCGGCGCAGCAGGCGATCGATAAACAGCGTGCGGGCGGCGATAAGCTGCTCAACGGCTTCTCCGGCGTCAAAGGCCTGGCCCAGCCGCTGCTGGAAGTCATCAAGGTGCTGCTTCAGCGTATCGCGCGTCAGCTCCGCATCTGTCCATTCAGCAGGAGAATATGCCTGCCCGTAATCTCTAATTATCGTGTTCACGCCAGCGCTCCCGCATTCTCTGCCGCACAAAGACAAGCAGTGACAATAGCGTTTACCGGCACCAGAGATCAAAAGAAACTGGCAGATAGCAGATGGGATTTTTACCGCCGTGCTGGCTGGCAGAGCGGTAATAAAAAGAGTGAGGGCTAAATGGGGGAGTGGCCTGCCTCACTGTCGGCGGTCAGAGAACGAACAGAGCGCTATTTAAACCAGGCCGCGACGGCGGCAATAGCGGCAAGCGTGGCGGGAATAATTGTCAGCAACAGAACGGTTTGCTTGTTGATAGCTTTCTGTAACGTCTCATGAATTTCGCCCCGCAACGAAACGATGTCGCCTTTCAGCTCGCCTCTTAAAGAGGCTATTTCTTCTTTCAGCTCGCCTCTTAATGAGGACATATTATCTTTCAGCTCGCCTCTTAACGAGGCCATATCCTCTTTCAGCTCGCCCCTTAACGAGGCCATTTCCTCCTTGAGCTCGCCGCGCATAAGCGCCATCTCGCCTCGTAACGAAATGAATTCGCCTTTAAATTCGCCGCCCATAAATGTCATTCGCTCTGTAAGCTCGCCGCGCATTGTCGCCATTTCAGTGCGAACATTCGCGACATCGGCGTGGGTGGCGAAACTCTCGGAGCGCACGGTAAGCACAGCAAGATTGTGGCTGATTACGGCGACATCGTTTTCAAGCTTCCTTACTCGCGGTTCGATATTCTCTGTCATGCCTCCTCCTCCATCGCCGCCTGAAGAGCGCAGCGCAGGCAGTCCGGGTTTATGATCGGCGTCATTCAAAGGTGCATCCCTGAGCGCGTAACCCATAGCTGCCTCCTTGATTCGTTTCCTCCTCTGGCCAGCGTGCGGCCACAGAGCAGAGGCACAGGCCTCCACAATCGGCACGGCGTCCCAACTCGTTATTAATTGTTTGCGCTAAAAGGAATGGCTTTTCCATTTGCTTGATCTCCCTGTGTAAATTAGCTGCTTCCTGCAGAAAGGCTACGGGGTAATGCCCCTACACTTTTCATGCCTTGAGCAATTTACAACCACAAGGTTAATCAGGTCCAATGAAAAAAAGTGTTCGTAAACCCTGGGCTGAATAGAAAGCCCGTCAGGCTGGATGGAAGGCAGGCAGCGAGAGCGGTAAAGAAAGATCCGGGGTGAGAGAGCAATGCTTTTGACCCGGCAGCAAAGCTGCCTGCCGGGTTATTTGACAAAGATTACGCGTCGGCGGTCAGGATTGCCGGGATGGTATCGTCTTTACGCAGCGTCATAATCTCGCAGCCTGTTTCCGTCACCACGATGGTGTGTTCATACTGGGCGGAAAGACTGCGGTCTTTGGTTTTCACCGTCCAGCCGTCTTTCATGCTGCGAATGCGATAATCGCCTGCGTTAACCATCGGCTCGATGGTAAAGGCCATACCGGCCTGCAGCACCACGCCGCCGTCGTCCGCGTCATAGTGCAGCACCTGCGGTTCTTCATGAAAGCCTTTGCCGATGCCGTGACCGCAATATTCGCGTACTACGGAAAAATCCTGTGCTTCAACAAATTTCTGGATTTCGCGACCGATAGTGCGCAGGCGAATCCCTGGCTTCACCATACGCAGCGCCAGATAGAGGCTCTCCTGAGTTACGCGGCAAAGGCGTTCGCCCTGGATAGTCGGTTTGCCGACGATATACATTTTAGAGGTATCGCCGTGATATTCGTCTTTAATGACGGTTACGTCGATATTGACGATATCGCCATCCTTCAGGATTTTATCATCGCTTGGAATACCGTGGCACACCACTTCGTTGACCGAGATGCAAACGGATTTAGGGAAGCCGTGATAGCCCAGGCTGGCCGAAACGGCTTGCTGGGTGTTAACGATATAGTCATGGCACAGGCGATCGAGTTCGCCGGTGCTGACGCCGGGCTTGACGTGCTCTTCGATCATTTCCAGCACTTCTGCCGCCAGGCGACCGGCTACGCGCATTTTCGCGATTTCTTCAGGGGTTTTGATTGTAATTGCCATTAATTTAGTCCGCAGCTGTCGCTATTTTCGACAATAATAAAGGAAGTGCAGCAATGTTAGCAGCCCACCTGGCCGCTGCCAATTCCCGTTTACGGCGCGGCAGGTAAAGCGAACAATCATTGGCTTCACCTGCGTCTTTATGGTATAAAGCGCGCCGACGATTCTCTGTGGGCAAGATTGCAGAGAAACGCATAACTCTCACTATGTGTAAATAACACACATGTATCGACACGTACGCCGGGGTGCCTTAAAGCGCTGCGCAAGCGGCCCGAGAGGTCGGTCGTATGGGATACATGGAGGCTTAACCCCAATCAATTTACAGAGGTAATCATGGCAACTGTTTCCATGCGCGACATGCTCAAGGCTGGTGTACACTTCGGTCACCAGACCCGTTACTGGAACCCAAAAATGAAGCCATTCATTTTCGGCGCTCGTAACAAAGTTCACATCATCAACCTTGAAAAAACTGTACCAATGTTCAACGAAGCGCTGGCTGAACTGAACAAGATCGCTGCCCGTAAAGGCAAGATTCTGATGGTTGGTACCAAGCGCGCTGCAAGCGAAGCGGTAAAAGAGTCTGCGCTGAGCTGCGACCAGTTCTTCGTAAACCATCGCTGGTTAGGCGGTATGCTGACCAACTGGAAAACCGTTCGTCAGTCCATCAAGCGTCTGAAAGATCTGGAAACTCAGTCTCAGGATGGCACCTTTGACAAACTGACCAAAAAAGAAGCGCTGATGCGTGCTCGTGAACTGGCCAAGCTGGAAAACAGCCTGGGCGGGATCAAAGACATGGGCGGCCTGCCAGACGCGCTGTTCGTTGTCGATGCTGACCACGAACACATCGCTATCAAAGAAGCAAACAACCTGGGCATCCCGGTTTTCGCTATCGTTGATACCAACTCTGATCCAGACGGCGTTGACTACATCATCCCAGGCAACGACGATGCAATCCGTGCTGTAAGCCTGTACCTGACCGCTGTGGCTACCACCGTACGTGAAGGTCGCTCTCAGGACCTGGCTCAGCAGGCAGAAGAAAGTTTCGCTGAAGCTGAGTAATAAGGTTTGCTCCACAGAGAGCCCTTATACCCGTCAGGGTAAAATCAGATGTTAATCTGTAAGGGGCCTTAATTGGCCCCTTTATTTTGAATTCGCTTTGCCGCTGGTGACCCATCGGCGGGGCAATATTTCTCCCGAGAAACAGGCATCTGTTGTGGCGCCATCAGGCGAACCGGGCAGGTGCTGAGCTAACCGAGGATTCGAGAATGGCTGAAATTACTGCTGCTCTGGTAAAAGAACTGCGCGAGCGCACTGGCGCTGGCATGATGGATTGTAAAAAAGCGCTGACCGAAGCTAGCGGCGACATCGAGCTGGCGATCGAGAACATGCGTAAATCTGGCGCGATCAAAGCGGCGAAAAAAGCAGGCAACGTGGCTGCTGACGGCGTGATCAAAACCAAAATCGACGGCAACTACGGCGTGATCCTGGAAGTTAACTGCCAGACCGACTTCGTTGCTAAAGACGGCGGTTTCCAGGCGTTCGCTGACAAGGTGCTGGATGCGGCTGTTGCCGGCAAAATCACCGATGTTGAAGTGCTGAAAGCGCAGTTCGAAGAAGAGCGCGTTGCGCTGGTTGCTAAAATCGGCGAAAACATCAACATTCGTCGCGTCGCGACCCTGGAAGGCGACGTGCTGGGCAGCTACCTGCACGGCGCACGTATCGGCGTACTGATCTCTGCAACCAACGCTGACGAAGAGCTGGTTAAGCAGCTGGCCATGCACGTTGCGGCAAGCAAGCCAGAATTCGTTAAGCCAGAAGACGTGTCTGCAGACGTGGTAGAGAAAGAATACCAGGTTCAGCTGGATATCGCGATGCAGTCCGGTAAGCCGAAAGAAATCGCAGAGAAAATGGTTGAAGGCCGCATGAAGAAATTCACCGGCGAAGTTTCTCTGACCGGTCAGCCTTTCGTGATCGACCCGTCTAAAACCGTTGGCCAGCTGCTGAAAGAGCAGAACGCTGACGTGGTTAACTTCATCCGCTTTGAAGTGGGCGAAGGCATTGAGAAAGCCGAGACCGATTTCGCAGCAGAAGTTGCGGCAATGTCCAAGCAGTCTTAATCGTTTGACCAGAACCGCCATCCGGCGGTTCTTTTTTATCTGCCGTATCCGGCAATTTTCAGTCTCATCCCAATAGCATTTTCTCACTACTCGCGGGATGATAGCGCAGATTTAACTCCTCAATACTGCTTCCAGGAAAAAAACCATGGCGACCAATGCAAAACCTGTTTATCAACGTATCCTGCTGAAACTGAGCGGCGAAGCTCTGCAAGGCGCGGAAGGCTTCGGTATCGACGCCAGCGTGCTGGATCGTATGGCTCAGGAAGTGAAGGAACTGGTTGAGCTGGGTATTCAGGTAGGTGTGGTTATCGGTGGCGGCAACCTGTTCCGCGGTGCGGGCCTGGCACAGGCCGGCATGAATCGCGTTGTGGGCGACCACATGGGTATGCTGGCAACCGTAATGAACGGTCTGGCGATGCGTGACGCGCTGCACCGCGCCTACGTTAATGCTCGTCTGATGTCGGCTATTCCGCTGAACGGCGTATGTGACAACTACAGCTGGGCAGAAGCGATCAGCCTGCTGCGCAACAACCGCGTGGTGATCTTCTCCGCCGGCACCGGCAACCCGTTCTTTACTACGGATTCGGCGGCCTGCCTGCGCGGTATCGAAATCGAAGCGGACGTCGTGCTGAAAGCGACCAAGGTTGACGGCGTTTACTCTGACGACCCGGTAAAAAATCCGGACGCCACGATGTACGATCAGCTGAGCTACACCGAAGTGTTGGAACGTGAATTGAAAGTGATGGATCTGGCCGCCTTTACGCTGGCCCGTGACCATAAACTACCGATCCGCGTCTTCAATATGAACAAGCCGGGCGCGCTGCGCCGCGTAGTGATGGGTGAAAAAGAAGGCACCCTGATTACGCAATAATGTCCGTTAGCACATAAAATAAGGTATATTCTGCCTTTGTAGTGCGTTACGCACGCTAACAGATAGCTAACAGGCTCTTCTGAGCCTGTCAGGTTAACCAGAATTCAAGGGTTACAACGTGATTAACGAAATCAGAAAAGATGCTGAAACGCGCATGGACAAGTGCCTGGAAGCATTTAAAAACCACATCAGCAAAATCCGCACCGGCCGCGCGTCGCCAAGCATTCTTGACGGCATCATGGTCGATTATTACGGCTCCGCCACGCCGCTGCGTCAGCTGGCCAGCGTAACCGTGGAGGATTCCCGTACGCTGAAAATCAACGTATTTGACCGCTCGATCAGCGCGGCCGTTGAAAAAGCGATCATGGCTTCTGACCTGGGCCTGAACCCAAGCTCAGCGGGCAGCGACATTCGCGTGCCGCTTCCGGCGCTAACGGAAGAGCGTCGTAAAGACCTGATTAAAATCGTGCGCGGCGAAGCCGAGCAGGGTCGCGTTTCCGTACGTAACGTGCGTCGCGATGCCAACGATAAGGTTAAAGCGCTGCTGAAAGATAAAGAAATCAGCGAAGATGAAGAGCGTCGTTCTCAGGATGATATCCAGAAAATGACCGACGTGTTCATCAAGAAAGTCGATGCCGCGCTGGCAGAAAAAGAAGCGGAGCTGATGGACTTCTGAGTCGATCCGCGCCGTGACTTAACGCCGTACAGGGTGCCTTTTTCGGAGGGTAGTCTTACGGCGTTTTGCATTTAATCCCCTGGCTGGCGACTTATCGTCGCAGGTCACTACACAGAGCACCTTCATGAAGCAACTGACCATTCTCGGTTCCACCGGTTCAATCGGTACCAGCACGCTGGCCGTCATTAAAGCGAATCCCGATCTGTTCGCCGTTAAGGCGCTGGTGGCCGGGCATAACGTCGGGCTGATGGCGGAACAGTGTCTCGCTTTCCGGCCGGCTTATGCGGCCATGGCTGACGAGAAGTCCGCCAGCGCGTTACGGCTGCGGTTGAAAGAGCTGAACGTGGCGACCGAGGTGCTGAGCGGCGAACAGGCTGCCTGCGATCTGGCCGCGCTGGACGACGTGGATCAGGTTATGGCGGCGATCGTTGGCGCGGCAGGCCTGCTGCCGACGCTGGCGGCCATACGCGCCGGTAAGGCCGTGCTGTTGGCCAATAAAGAGTCGCTGGTCACCTGCGGCCAGCTGTTTCTGGAGGCGGTAAGCGAATTTAAAGCGCAGCTGCTGCCGGTCGATAGCGAGCATAATGCCATTTTTCAGAGTTTGCCCGCTTCCCTCCAGCGCCAGTTAGGATACGCTTCTCTACAAGATAATGGCATTGACAGCATTATTCTTACGGGGTCGGGTGGCCCTTTCCGTGAAACGCCGCTGGCGGACCTGGCGCAGATGACGCCGGATCAGGCCTGCGCACATCCGAACTGGACGATGGGGCGAAAAATCTCCGTTGATTCGGCCACCATGATGAATAAAGGTTTGGAATATATTGAAGCCCGCTGGCTTTTTAACGCGACCGACGCGCAGATGGAAGTGGTGCTGCATCCGCAATCGGTGATCCATTCCATGGTGCGCTACCGTGACGGCAGCGTGCTGGCGCAAATGGGGTCGCCGGATATGCGTACGCCTATCGCTCACGTAATGGCCTGGCCGCAGCGAGTGCAGTCCGGCGCAAAACCGTTGGATTTTGCCCGCATGAGCGCCCTGACGTTCGCCGAGCCGGACTACGCGCGTTATCCCTGCCTTAAGCTGGCTATCGACGCCTGTAAAACCGGGCAGGCCGCGACTACCGCGCTGAACGCCGCTAATGAGATCGCCGTTGCCGCTTTTCTGGATGCGCAAATCCGATTTACCGATATTGCGCGAGTGAATATGAGCGTTCTGGAAACGCTTTCCTGCCGCGAGCCGGAGAGCGTGGAGGCGGTACTGGATATCGACAGGCGCGCGCGCGCTACGGCGAAAACCTGTTTGTCGCGTTTTCCAACCGCACGCTAACCAGCGTGCGTTTGTGGGGCAGGGGTGGAGGTGTTACAATCTGCGCCCGTCCTTAAAGCGACGTAGCGATACAGCGACAGCTGCCGTGGCCGACACGGCTTTTTTACGTCAAGCGGGCAAACTATTTCAGAAACCGTCGTATTTCTGATTAAAGGAAATAATTACGCGTTATGTCGTCCGAAAATCAAATAAAAACCGATGACCAGTCGGGAGAAAATCCCCGCCACGTGGCCATCATTATGGATGGCAATGGCCGCTGGGCCAAAAACCAGGGGAAAATGCGCATTACCGGCCATAAGGCGGGCGTAAAGTCCGTGCGCCGCGCGGTAAGCTTTGCCGTCAGCAATAAGCTGGATGCGCTGACCCTGTATGCCTTCAGCAGCGAAAACTGGAACCGTCCTCCGCAGGAAGTGATGGCGCTGATGGAGCTGTTTGTCTGGGCTCTGGACAGCGAGGTGAAAAGCCTCCATAAACATAACGTACGCCTGCGAATTATTGGCGATACGGGCCGATTTAACGCTCGTTTGCAGGAGCGTATCCGGCGCGCCGAGGAACTGACTCAGCAAAATAATGGACTTACCCTGAACATTGCCGCGAATTATGGCGGACGTTGGGATATTATTCATAGCGTCAGGAAAATTGCAGAACAGGTGCAGGAAGGTCTGGTTCGTCCGGATCAGATCGAGGAAGAAACCCTCGCACAGCATCTTTGTCTCAACGATCTGGCACCTGTGGATCTGGTAATAAGGACAGGGGGAGAGCATCGAATCAGTAATTTCTTGCTGTGGCAGGTTGCCTATGCGGAGTTCTTTTTTACCGATGTTCTTTGGCCTGATTTTGATGAACAAGTTTTTGAAGGTGCACTGAATGCGTTTGCACAACGAGAGCGTCGCTTTGGCGGCGCAGCACCCGGCGGCGCCTGAGCGCACTGGGGGTAATCCTTGCTGAAGTCACGCCTGATTACCGCATTGATACTTATCCCGATTGTGATTGCGGCGCTGTTTCTGCTGCCGCCTGCCGGTTTTGCTATCGTCACGCTGGCTATCTGTATGCTGGCGGCGTGGGAGTGGGGTCAGTTCGCTGGCCTGGCCTCCAGCTCCCAGCGCGTCTGGCTCGCGGTTCTGTGCGGGCTGCTGCTGGCGTTCATGACGTTTACGCTGCCTGCTTACCATCCTGTGCATCTTCCCCTTATTGCGGGCTCGCTTTGGGCGGCGCTGGGCTGGTGGATAGTCGCGCTGGTGCTGGTGCTCACCTATCCTGCATCGGCATCGCTGTGGCGCGCTTCTCGTGTCTTACGCCTGCTGTTTGGTATTCTTACCATCGTGCCCTTTTTCTGGGGCATGGTGGCGCTGCGCCAGTACCATTACGACAGCGACCATTTTGCCGGCGCCTGGTGGCTGCTCTACGTGCTGTTTCTGGTATGGGGCGCGGATTCCGGGGCCTACATGTTTGGTCGTCTGTTCGGCAAACACAAGCTGGCGCCAAGAGTTTCGCCGGGGAAAACCTGGGAAGGGTTTTTTGGCGGCCTGGTCACTACGGGCATTATCGCCTGGCTGTTCGGGCTGTGGGCGCCGCTGAGCGTATCGCCTGTGACGCTGCTGACCTGCTCCATTGTCGCCACGCTGGCTTCCGTATTGGGCGATTTGACCGAGAGCATGTTCAAGCGCGAAGCGGGCATTAAAGACAGCGGACAGCTTATTCCAGGTCATGGTGGTATTTTGGATCGTATCGATAGCCTGACGGCGGCGGTGCCGGTATTCGCCTGCCTGCTGTTGCTGGCTTTCGGCACGCTATAAGGGACGTTATGTTGAGTATACTCTGGAGCCTTGGGGCCTTTATCGTTGCGCTGGGCATTCTGATCACCGTGCATGAATTTGGCCATTTCTGGGTGGCGCGCCGCTGCGGTGTCAAAGTCGAACGCTTTTCTGTCGGCTTTGGCAAGGCGCTGTGGCGACGTCGCGACAGCCAGGGCACCGAGTATGTTATCGCGCTGATCCCGCTGGGCGGCTATGTTAAAATGCTCGACGAACGCGTCGAAAGCGTGCCGCCGGAGCTTCGCCATCTCTCCTTTAATAATAAAACCGTCGCGCAGCGCGCCGCTATTATCAGCGCCGGCCCGCTGGCTAATTTCCTGTTTGCCATCTTTGCTTACTGGCTGGTTTTTATCATCGGCGTGCCTGGCGTACGGCCTGTGATTGGTGAAATAGTGAGCGGTTCGCAGGCTGCCGAGGCGCAAATTGCGCCTGGAATGGAACTTAAGGCCGTTGACGGTATCGAAACGCCTGACTGGGAAGCTGTGCGGATGGCGCTGGTAGCGAAAATTGGCGACCAGCAGACTACGCTCAGCGTGGCGCCTTTCGGCACCAGCCAGGTTCAGGATGTCCGGCTTGATTTGCGTAACTGGCATTTCGCGCCTGACAGGGAGGATCCGGTCGCGTCGCTGGGCATTCATCCTCGCGGTCCGCAGGTTGAAACCGTGCTGGCAGAAATCCAGTCCGGCTCCGCTGCGGCCAGAGCAGGTTTGCAAGCAGGCGACAGGATCGTTAAAGTCGGGGGTCAGCCGTTGGCGCAGTGGCAGCAGTTTGTCGCCGAGGTTCGCGATAATCCCGGCAGGCCGCTGGCGGTTGAAGTTGAGCGACAGGGTGCATCAGTGGCCCTGACGCTGACGCCGGATGTTAAGCCGGGCAACAAAGCGGAAGGGTTTGCGGGCGTGATCCCACGCATCGTTCCGCTGCCGGACGAATACAAAACGGTTCGCCAGTATGGGCCGTTTGCGGCCGTTGGCGAGGCCAGCGTCAAAACCTGGCAGCTGATGAAGTTGACGGTGACGATGCTGGGCAAGCTGATAGTTGGCGAAGTGAAGTTGAACAATCTCAGCGGGCCGATTTCTATCGCCCAGGGTGCTGGGATGTCGGCGGAATATGGCTTGATTTATTACCTGATGTTTCTTGCGCTAATCAGCGTGAATCTCGGGATTATCAATCTGTTCCCCTTGCCGGTATTAGATGGTGGACATTTGCTGTTTCTGGCGATCGAAAAGATCAAAGGTGGGCCGGTGTCTGAGCGAGTTCAGGACTTCAGTTATCGCATTGGCTCGGTTTTGCTGGTGCTGTTAATGGGGCTTGCACTATTCAATGATTTCTCGCGTCTCTGACAGGGTCAAACCTGCCTGATGCGAGAACCAGTTAGGAAGAATGCATAACAACGATGGCGATGAAAAAGTTGCTCATAGCGTCGCTGCTGTTTAGCAGCGCCACCGTATACGCGGCAGACGGCTTCGTGGTGAAGGATATCCATTTCGAAGGCCTGCAGCGAGTCGCCGTCGGGGCGGCATTGCTCAGTATGCCTGTCCGCGTAGGAGATACCGTCTCCGATGATGATCTCAGTAATACCATCCGCGCCCTTTTTGCGACCGGGAACTTCGAAGATGTTCAGGTTCTGCGCGACGGCAATACGCTGATCGTTCAGGTGAAAGAGCGTCCGACCATTGCCAGCATCACCTTCTCCGGTAACAAAGCGGTGAAGGATGACATGCTCAAGCAGAACCTGGAAGCGTCCGGCGTGCGGGTGGGCGAAGCCCTGGACCGCACCACTATCTCGACTATCGAGAAAGGGCTGGAGGATTTCTACTACAGCGTCGGTAAATACAGCGCCAGCGTTAAGGCCGTTGTTACGCCGCTGCCGCGTAACCGCGTCGATCTGAAGCTGGTCTTTACCGAAGGCGTGTCTGCGAAAATTCAGCAGATCAACGTGGTCGGCAATAAAGCCTTCAGCTCGGACGAGCTGATCTCGCGCTTCCAGCTGCGTGATGAAGTGCCATGGTGGAACCTGGTCGGCGACCGTAAATATCAGAAGCAGAAACTGGCGGGCGACCTGGAAACCCTGCGCAGCTTCTATCTGGATCGTGGCTATGCGCGCTTTAATATCGACTCCACCCAGGTCAGCCTGACGCCGGATAAAAAAGGCATTTATATCACCATCAATATTAACGAAGGCGATCAGTACAAGCTTTCCGGCGTAGTGGTGAACGGCAGCATGGCAGGACACTCGGCGGAAGTTGAATCCCTGTCCAAAATCCAGCCGGGCGAACTCTATAACGGTGCCAAAGTCACCAAAATGGAAGACGACATCAAGAAGATGTTCGGTCGCTACGGCTATGCCTATCCGCGCGTGATGACGCAGCCGGAAATCAACGACGCGGATAAAACCGTGAAGCTGCACGTTAACGTGGATGCGGGCAACCGTTACTACGTGCGTAAAGTGCGTTTTGAAGGCAACGATACCTCGAAAGATTCCGTACTGCGTCGCGAAATGCGTCAGATGGAAGGCGCGTGGCTGGGTAGCGATCTGGTCGAGCAGGGCAAAGAGCGTCTGAATCGTACCGGCTACTTTGAAACGGTGGAAACCGATACGCAGCGCGTGCCTGGCGCACCCGATCAGGTAGACGTGGTCTACAAGGTCAAAGAGCGCAACACCGGTACCTTTAACTTCGGCGTGGGTTACGGTACGGAAAGCGGCGTCAGCTTCCAGGTCGGCGTTACGCAGGAAAACTGGCTGGGCACGGGTAATACCGTCGGCATCAGCGGCACCAAAAACGATTATCAGACCTATGCTGAATTCTCGCTGACCGATCCGTACTTTACGGTTGATGGCGTCAGCCTGGGCGGTCGTGTCTTCTATAACGACTTTAAAGCGGATGACGCGGATCTGTCTGACTATACCAACAGAAGCTATGGTCTGGACGGTACGCTGGGCTTCCCGGTTAACGAGAACAACACGCTGCGCGTGGGTCTGGGCTATGTCCATAACGACCTGTCCAACATGCAGCCGCAGATCGCCATGTTCCGTTATCTGCGCTCCGTGGATCAGAACCCGGATCTGAACAAAGACGCTGACTATTCCGCAGACGACTTCACGTTCAACTACGGCTGGACGTACAACACGCTGGACCGCGGCTTCTTCCCAACCTCGGGTAACCGTACCAACCTGAATGGTAAAATCACTATTCCAGGCTCGGACAACGCCTTCTATAAAGCGACGCTGGATACGCAGCAGTATCTGCCGCTGAATCAGGATCGTACCTGGGTGCTGTTGGGTCGTGGTCGTGTAGGCTATGGTGATGGACTGAGCGGCAAAGAACTGCCGTTCTACGAAAACTTCTATGCGGGTGGCTCAAGCACCGTACGTGGTTTCCGCTCCAACACCATTGGTCCGAAGGCGGCTTACTACAATAACAACTCCAGCACCTGCTCAACGGGAACGCTGTGTGATTCCAACGATGCGGTCGGCGGTAATGCGATGGCAACAGCCAGCGCCGAGCTGATCACGCCAACGCCGTTCCTTAGCGAGAAATATGCGAATTCCGTGCGTACCTCGCTGTTCGTCGATGCCGGTACCGTGTGGGATACCGCATGGGAAAACACCGCAGAAACGCGCGCGGCAGGCATTCCGGACTACAGCGAGCCGAGCAATATTCGTATGTCGGCCGGTCTGGCGCTGCAGTGGATGTCACCACTGGGGCCGCTGGTGTTCTCATACGCTCAGCCGTTCAAGAAATATGATGGTGATAAAGCCGAACAGTTCCAGTTTAATATCGGTAAAACCTGGTAAGCTGCTACGCTTTGCAAACTTTGAGAAAAGCGCTGTCTGACTTTTCTCAACGCTCGCGGTGTCATACCGCGAGTATCGCGCCGTTCACTGGCAGCCTCGCGCTGCCTTAACGCGCAACACATGTGTCCTGGACACAAACGTTGATGGTAAGGAGTTTATAGTGAAAAAGTTGTTGTGTGCCGCAGGCCTCTCTCTCGCTCTGGCGGTTTCCGCCGGCGCTCAGGCCGCTGACAAGATTGCAGTGGTAAACGTTTCCAGCATTTTCCAACAGTTACCGGCGCGTGCGACAGTTGCGAAACAGCTTGAAAATGAGTTTAAAGGCCGTGCGACTGAACTGCAGGGAATGGAACGCGATCTGCAAACCAAAATGCAGCGTCTGCAGCGTGACGGTTCTACCATGAAAGCAAGCGAGCGCAGCCGTCTGGAAAAAGACGTGATGGCGCAGCGTGAAACCTTCTCCAGCAAAGCCCAGGCTTTCGAGCAGGATAACCGTCGCCGTCAGGCAGAAGAGCGTAACAAAATCCTGAGCCGTATTCAGGATGCAGTGAAAAAAGTCGCGGCTGACGAAGGTTACGACGTCGTGGTCGATGCCAACGCCGTGGCTTACGCCAGCTCATCCAAAGACATCACTGCTGATGTTCTGAAACAGGTTAAATAATCAATGTCTTCAATTCGACTGGCTGATTTAGCCCAGCAGTTGGATGCAGATTTGCACGGAGATGGCGATATCGTCATCTCCGGCATTGCTTCTATGCAATCCGCCCAATCCGGTCAAATCACCTTTCTTTCCAACAGCCGCTATCGCGAACAGCTGGCAGCCTGTAAGGCTTCCGCCGTGGTGCTGCAGGCGGCGGACGTAGAATTTTGCCAGAGCGCCGCTCTGGTGGTGAAAGACCCCTACCTGACCTATGCGCGTATGGCGCAGATTCTGGACACCACGCCGCAGCCAGCGACGAATATTGCGCCAGGCGCAGTTATCGACGCTACGGCGAAGCTGGGTAAAAATGTTTCCGTCGGCGCGAACGCCGTTATCGAATCCGGCGTAGAGCTGGGCGATAACGTGGTGATTGGCGCCGGCTGCTTTATCGGTAAAAACACCCGTATTGGCGCGGGCACGCGCCTGTGGGCCAACGTTTCCGTCTATCACGAAGTACAGATCGGCGAAAATTGCCTGATCCAGTCCGGCACCGTTATCGGCGCGGACGGCTTTGGTTACGCGAACGATCGCGGCAACTGGGTGAAAATCCCGCAGCTGGGTACGGTCATTATTGGCGATCGCGTTGAAATCGGCGCCTGTACCACTATCGATCGCGGCGCGTTGGATAACACTCAGATTGGGAATGGTGTTATCATTGACAACCAGTGCCAGATTGCACACAACGTGGTGATTGGCGACAATACCGCGGTAGCAGGCGGCGTAATCATGGCGGGCAGCCTGAAAATCGGCCGCTACTGCATGATTGGCGGCGCCAGCGTGATCAACGGCCACATGGAAATTTGTGACAAAGTGACGGTCACGGGGATGGGAATGGTTATGCGACCAATCACCCAACCTGGGGTATACTCGTCCGGGATCCCGCTGCAACCGAATAAAAACTGGCGTAAAACCGCCGCGCTGGTCATGAACATCGATGAGATGAGCAAGCGCTTAAAAGCTGTTGAGCGTAAAGTCAGCGCGGAATGAGCGTCTGGTTGTTGAACCGCCTTCACTATTCCGCTGCACCTTGTGGAATATAAAAAGAATGCTAAGCATGGAAGGCTGGTGCACGGAAACTGATTTGCGGCCTGCGGACGATGCTCTCGTTGCAGGCCGTGTTATTGATGCCATCAGAATTTTTAGGACAGGAAGAGTATTTTGACTACTGAAACTCATACTCTGAAAATTGAAGAGATTATTGAACTGCTGCCGCACCGCTATCCGTTTCTGCTGGTCGATCGCGTATTGGAATTTGAGGAACATAAGTTTCTGCGTGCGGTAAAAAACGTATCGGTCAACGAACCGTTTTTCCAGGGCCATTTCCCTGGTAAACCGATTTTTCCAGGCGTGCTGATTTTAGAAGCCATGGCGCAGGCGACCGGTATTCTGGCGTTTAAAAGCGTGGGCAAACTTGAGCCGGGCGAGCTGTACTATTTTGCCGGCATCGATGAAGCTCGCTTCAAGCGTCCGGTCGTACCAGGCGATCAGATGATTATGGAAGTCACCTTCGAGAAAACCCGCCGTGGTCTGACCCGCTTTAAAGGCGTGGCGACCGTTGACGGTAAAATTGTCTGCGAAGCAACCATGATGTGTGCGCGCAGCCGGGAGGCGTAATTCGTGATTGATGAAACTGCTGTTATCCACCCCAGTTCAGTGATTGAAGAGGGCGCCGTCATTGGCGCTCGCGTGCATATTGGCCCGTTTTGCTTTATCGGCGCTAACGTTGAGATTGGCGAAGGCACCGTGCTGAAATCGCACGTGGTGGTCAATGGGCATACGAAGATTGGTAAAGACAACACGATTTACCAGTTTGCGTCCATCGGCGAGGTCAACCAGGATCTGAAGTATGCTGGCGAACCGACCCGCGTGGAAGTTGGCGATCGCAACAGCATCCGCGAAAGCGTCACCATCCATCGCGGCACCTCGCAGGCGGACGGCCTGACCAAAGTCGGCAGCGATAACCTGCTGATGGTTAACGTGCACGTTGCGCACGACTGCGTAATTGGCGATCGCTGCATTCTCGCCAATAACGCTACGCTTGGCGGTCACGTCACCGTGGATGACTTTGCCATTATTGGCGGGATGACAGCCGTTCATCAATTCTGCATCATCGGCGCGCACGTGATGGTCGGCGGCTGTTCCGGCGTTGCCCAGGACGTTCCGCCTTTCGTGATCGCGCAGGGCAACCACGCCACGCCGTTCGGCATCAACCTGGTAGGCCTGCAGCGTCGCGGCTTCAGTAAAGAAGCACTGCACGCGATCCGCAACGCCTATAAGGTACTTTACCGCAGCGGTAAAACGCTGGACGAAGCGAAGCCGGAAATCGCCGACATCGCTCGCGAGCATCCTGAAGTGCAGCCGTTCTTCGATTTCTTCGCCCGTTCTACCCGGGGTTTGATCCGTTAAGCCATGCCTCAGCCATTAACGATAGCCCTCGTCGCCGGAGAAACCTCCGGCGATATTCTTGGTGCCGGTCTGATCCGTGCCCTGAAGAGCAAGCACCCGGATACGCGCTTTGTCGGCGTAGCCGGGCCGCTGATGCAGGCTGAAGGCTGCGAAGCCTGGTACGAGATGGAAGAGCTGGCGGTGATGGGCGTCGTGGAAGTGCTGGAACGCCTGCCGCGCCTGCTGAAGATCCGCCGCGATCTGACGCAGCGCTTCAGCGAGCTTAAACCGGATGTCTTTGTCGGCATCGATGCGCCGGACTTTAACATTACGCTGGAAGGGCGCCTGAAGCAGCGCGGGATCCGCACCATCCACTACGTTAGTCCGTCCGTATGGGCGTGGCGACAGAAGCGCGTCTTCAAAATTGGTCGCTCGACCGATCTGGTGCTGGCGTTTTTACCGTTTGAAAAAGCCTTTTACGATCGCTATAACGTTCCCTGTCGCTTTATTGGTCATACAATGGCCGATGCGATGCCGATCGAGCCGGACAAGCGCGCCGCGCGGCTGGAGCTGGGTATTGCGGAAGGGGTGCCCTGCCTGGCGCTGCTGCCGGGCAGCCGCAATGCGGAAGTAGAAATGCTCAGCGCCGATTTTTTGCGCACTGCAGAGCTGCTGCGCGCCAAATGGCCCAATCTTGAAATCGTGGTGCCGCTGGTGAATCCACGGCGTCGCGAGCAGTTCGAAAAGATAAAAGCGGAAGTCGCGCCCGATTTGCCAATGCATTTGCTGGATGGCAAAGGCCGTCAGGCGATGATCGCCAGCGATGCGGCGCTGCTCGCTTCCGGCACGGCCGCGCTGGAGTGTATGCTGGCGAAATGCCCGATGGTGGTAGGCTACCGCATGAAGCCTTTTACCTTCTGGCTGGCGAAGCGCCTGGTGAAAACCGACTACGTCTCGCTGCCAAATCTGTTAGCCGGCCGCGAGCTGGTGAAAGAGCTGTTGCAGGATGAGTGCCAGCCGGCACAGCTGGCGGCCGCGCTGGAACCGCTGCTGGCGCAGGGCGAAACCCGCGATCGCCTGCTGGCGACCTTTACCGAACTGCATCACCAAATTCGCTGGAATGCCGACGAGCAGGCCGCCGCCGCCGTACTGGAGCTGTGTTAATGAGTTTTATCTATCCCCAGGCCAGCCTGATTGCTGGCGTGGATGAAGTAGGCCGCGGCCCGTTAGTCGGCGCGGTCGTGACCGCTGCGGTTATCCTTGACCCGGCAAAACCGATCGTTGGCCTGGCCGACTCGAAGAAGCTGTCGGAAAAACGCCGTCTGGCGCTGTTCGATGAGATCAAAGAGAAGGCGTTAAGCTGGAGCCTGGGCCGCGCGGAACCGGAAGAAATCGACCAGCTGAATATTCTGCACGCCACCATGCTGGCGATGCAGCGCGCCGTGGCGGGCCTGGCGATCGTGCCGGATTTCGTGCTGATCGACGGCAACCGCTGTCCGGCGCTGCCGATGCCCGCGCAGGCGGTGGTCAAAGGCGACAGCCTGGTGGCGGAAATCAGCGCCGCGTCGATTATCGCCAAAGTGACGCGCGACAAAGAAATGGCAGAGCTGGATCTCCTGTTCCCGCAGTATGGCTTCGCCCAGCATAAGGGCTACCCAACGGCGCTGCATATGGAGCGGCTGGCGCTGCACGGCGCTACGCCACATCATCGCCGCAGCTTCGCGCCGGTGCGCAATGCGCTGCTGGATGCCGAAGTGCTCGCTGCGGCCCGATAACAAGTTCTCAGCAGGATTAAAGATGGCCGAACCTCGTTTTGTTCATTTACGCGTACACAGCGACTACTCCATGGTGGATGGATTAGCCAAGACTGCCCCGCTGGTGAAAAAAGCGGCGGCGATGGGTATGCCCGCCATAGCCATTACGGACTTCACCAACCTTTGCGGACTGGTGAAGTTTTACGGCACGGCCCACGGTCAGGGCATGAAGCCGATTATCGGCGCGGACTTTAACGTTGCCAGCGAGGCGATGGGCGAAGAACTGTCGCAGCTGACCGTGCTGGCCGCGACCAATACCGGCTACCAGAATCTTACCCTGCTGATTTCACGCGCCTATCAGCGCGGCTATGGCGCGGCCGGCCCGACCATCGATCGCGACTGGCTGATTGAGCTGAACGAAGGCCTGATCCTGCTTTCCGGCGGTCGTCGGGGCGACGTTGGCAAAATGCAGCTGCGCGGCAACCAGACGCAGGTGGCCGAATGCCTGGCGTTCTACAAGCAATACTTCCCCAATCGCTACTATCTGGAGCTGATCCGCACCGGTCGGCCTGACGAAGAGTCCTGGCTGCACGCCGCCGTTGAGCTGGCCACGGTCGAAGGTATTCCGGTTGTGGCGACCAATGAAGTCTGCTTCCTGGAAGAGGACGATTTTGACGCGCATGAAATCCGCGTAGCCATCCACGACGGCTTCACGCTGGACGATCCCAAACGGCCACGCCTCTACAGTCCTCAGCAATATCTGCGCAGCGTTGATGAGATGTGCGAGCTGTTCTCGGACATCCCGGAAGCGCTGGCCAACAGCGTGGAAATTGCTAAGCGTTGTAACGTCACTATCCGCCTGGGCGAATACTTCCTGCCGCAGTTCCCGACTGGCGATATGACCACCGAAGATTTCCTGGTGATGAAATCGAAAGAGGGGCTGGAAGAGCGGCTTGAGTTCCTGTTCCCGGACGCGGAAGTGCGCGCGCAAAAAAGGCCGGCATATGACGAGCGCCTCGAAATCGAGCTGAACGTTATCAACCAGATGGGCTTCCCCGGCTACTTCCTGATCGTAATGGAGTTTATCCAGTGGTCGAAGGATAACAACGTGCCGGTCGGGCCGGGCCGTGGTTCCGGCGCCGGTTCGCTGGTGGCCTATGCGCTGAAAATCACCGACCTCGATCCGCTGGAATTCGACCTGCTGTTCGAACGCTTCCTTAACCCGGAACGTGTTTCCATGCCCGACTTTGACGTCGACTTCTGCATGGAAAAACGCGATCTGGTCATTGAGCACGTGGCCGAAATGTACGGCCGCAAGGCGGTTTCGCAGATTATCACCTTTGGTACGATGGCGGCGAAAGCGGTGATCCGCGACGTGGGCCGCGTGCTGGGGCATCCTTACGGCTTCGTCGATCGTATCTCTAAACTGGTGCCGCCCGATCCGGGCATGACGCTGGAAAAAGCTTTTGCGGCCGAGCCGCAGCTGCCGGAAATTTACGAGGCGGACGAGGAAGTCAAAGCGCTGATCGATATGGCGCGCAAGCTGGAAGGCGTCACGCGTAACGCCGGTAAACATGCGGGTGGCGTGGTGATTGCGCCTACGCAAATCACCGACTTTGCGCCGCTCTACTGCGACGAAAACGGCAACCATCCGGTTACCCAGTTCGACAAGAACGACGTGGAATACGCCGGTCTGGTGAAGTTTGACTTCCTGGGGCTGCGTACGCTGACCATTATCGACTGGGCGCTGGCGATGATTAACGCCCGTCGCAAGAAGCACGGCGAGCCGCCTGTCGATATCGCGGCGATTCCGCTTGATGACAAGAAAAGTTTCGATATGCTACAGCGCTCGGAAACCACGGCGGTGTTCCAGCTTGAATCGCGCGGCATGAAGGATCTGATCAAGCGTCTGAAGCCGGACTGCTTTGAAGATATGATCGCACTGGTGGCGCTGTTCCGCCCTGGCCCCCTTCAGTCGGGCATGGTAGATAACTTTATCGACCGTAAGCACGGGCGCGAAGCGATTTCCTATCCTGACATTCAGTGGCAGCATGAGTCGCTGAAGCCGGTGCTGGAACCGACCTATGGCATTATCCTGTATCAGGAACAGGTGATGCAGATTGCGCAGGTGCTGGCGGGCTACAGCCTCGGCGGCGCGGATATGCTGCGTCGTGCGATGGGTAAAAAGAACCCGGTCGAAATGGCCAAACAGCGCGGCGGCTTTGAAGACGGCGCGAAAGCGCGCGGCATCGACGGCGAGCTGGCGATAAAAATCTTCGACCTGGTGGAGAAGTTCGCCGGTTACGGCTTTAACAAGTCGCACTCCGCCGCTTACGCGCTGGTTTCCTACCAGACGCTGTGGCTGAAGGCGCACTATCCGGCCGAGTTTATGGCGGCGGTAATGACGGCCGATATGGATAACACCGAGAAGGTGGTTGGCCTGGTGGACGAATGCTGGCGGATGGGGCTGAAAGTCCTGCCGCCGGATATCAACGCCGGGCTGTATCCGTTCCACGTGAATGACGATGGCGAAATCGTTTATGGTATCGGCGCAATCAAAGGCGTGGGCGAAGGCCCGATCGAAGCGATTCTGGAAGCGCGTAATAAAGACGGCTACTTCCGGGAACTGTTCGATCTTTGCGCGCGTACCGATACCAAAAAGCTTAACCGGCGCGTGCTGGAAAAGCTGATTATGTCCGGCGCGTTCGACCGGCTTGGGCCACACCGTGCGGCCCTGATGAGCGCGCTGAACGATGCGCTGAAAGCGGCGGATCAACACGCCAAAGCCGAGGCCATTGGCCAGGCGGATATGTTCGGCGTGCTGGCCGATGAGCCGGAACAGATTGAAAAATCCTACGCCGACGTGACGCCGTGGCCAGAACAGGTCAGGCTGGATGGCGAAAGAGAAACCTTAGGGCTTTACTTAACCGGGCACCCGATTAATCAGTATCTGAAAGAGATCGAGCGCTACGTGGGAGGAATGCGCCTGAAAGACATGCACCCGACCGAACGTGGCAAAATGACCATGGCCGTCGGTCTGGTGGTGGCGGCTCGCGTAATGGTAACAAAACGCGGAAACCGTATCGGTATTTGTACGCTGGACGACCGATCCGGTCGTCTGGAAGTGATGTTATTCACCGATGCACTTGATAAGTTCCAGCATTTGCTGGAAAAAGACCGTATCCTGATCGTCAGCGGACAGGTCAGCTTCGATGACTTCAGCGGCGGGCTTAAAATGACCGCTCGCGATGTGATGGACATTGATGAAGCCCGTGAAAAATATGCTCGCGGGCTTGCTATCTCGCTGACGGACAGGCAAATTGATGACCAGCTTTTAAACCGTCTCCGCCAATCCCTGGAACCTTATCGTTCGGGGACTATTCCGGTTCATCTCTACTATCAGAGAGAGGATGCGCGGGCGAGGCTGCGCTTCGGTGCAGCGTGGCGCGTATCGCCCAGCGATCGTTTATTAAACGACCTGCGATCGCTGATCGGGTCGGAGCAGGTGGAACTGGAGTTTGACTAAAACAGGAATATTATGAGTCTTAATTACCTGGATTTCGAACAGCCAATCGCAGAACTTGAAGCGAAAATTGACTCGCTGAAGTCGGTTGGCCGTCAGGATGAAAAACTGGATATTAACCTGGATGAAGAGATCCAGCGTCTGCGCGAAAAAAGCGTCGAGCTGACCCGGAAAATCTTCTCCGATTTAGGTGCATGGCAGATCGCGCAGCTGGCGCGTCATCCTTTGCGTCCTTATACGCTGGACTATGTCCGTAATGTCTTTACCGATTTCGACGAGCTGGCTGGCGATCGCGCTTACGCGGACGACAAAGCTATCGTCGGCGGCATTGCTCGCCTGGAAGGCCGTCCGGTGATGATCATCGGTCATCAGAAAGGCCGCGAGACCAAAGAGAAGATCCGTCGTAACTTTGGCATGCCGGCGCCGGAAGGTTACCGTAAGGCGCTGCGCCTGATGGAAATGGCCGAGCGTTTTAATATGCCGATCGTGACCTTTATCGATACGCCGGGCGCTTATCCGGGCGTGGGCGCGGAAGAGCGCGGGCAGTCTGAGGCTATCGCACGTAACCTGCGTGAGATGTCTGGCCTGACCGTTCCGGTTATCTGTACCGTTATCGGTGAGGGCGGCTCCGGCGGCGCGCTGGCGATTGGCGTCGGCGACAAAGTGAATATGCTGCAGTACAGCACCTACTCGGTGATTTCGCCGGAAGGCTGTGCGTCAATTCTGTGGAAAAGCGCGGATAAAGCGCCGCTGGCCGCAGAAGCGATGGGCATTATCGCTCCGCGTTTGAAAGAGCTGAAGCTGATCGATTCGGTGATCCCGGAGCCGCTGGGCGGCGCGCACCGCGATCCGCTGGCGATTGGCGCTTCGATGAAGGCACAGCTGCTGGCCGATTTGGCCGAGCTGGACGAGCTAAGCAAAGAAGAGCTGCTGGATCGTCGCTATCAGCGTCTGATGAGCTACGGCTACGCCTGATAGCTGTCCGATCGCGGAAAGAGCGGGTTCTGAACAATGCGTTGTCTGAGTTAAGGCAGCGGAGCGTTCAGGGCCCGCTTTTTTATTGGACGCAGCAAAGGGCCAGCGAGATTAACAGATTACGGGATGGCATTGCCGTAACAGCGGGTACAAAACTGGTTCAGGGCCGTACGAATTGAGCTCATCCCCCGAACGCTCGTAATCTGGACTGATTAACCTGGCTCGGGAAAACGTTAAAGTTTTGGAAGGCGCTTAGCATTATTGCTGACAGTTTCTCTTTGCCCGGAAGTGGTTAAAAGACGTACACTGGCGATGTCGTTAAAAAACACCATCGCAAAGCAATCTGGTGGAGTGGAGCATAGTATGCATGTTCAGGAACTAAAGCGTATGGCGCGTGAGGAAGAAGCGCATCAGTGTTGGGATAAAATAGGTAAGGCCATTCTTAACCGTGGTAAAACTACGCCTGGCAAGAGCGTCAGCTATAAACCAGGCATGACGGTAGAGGATTTTCTGTCTGCGGCTAATCGCAAGCAGCGGTAGTCACTATATCGATAACAAGTAAGGACGACTTGTGAAAATCCAGGCCACTCTTTCCGATGAGTTCAATCCTGGCAGTTTAGATGAGCCTTTTTCAACTGACTGGATATATCTGACTCCTGACGAACAAAGGACAATCGCCAGGTTTGCAATAGATATTGGTGAAGGCCGCGCTCTGAAAGGAAAGAATAAACCATCATGGGTCAACGATAATTATGAAAAAATCGCTGGTTCAGATGGCTATGAAGAGCAAAATTATTGGCACTATCACTGTGGCCCAACGTGGTATGAAGAAACCTTCAAAGGGCTGACTGTCGATTTAAGATTTAATCCAAACGGCATGGCTTCCGATGAATGCATTCACTATATAAAAAAAAGCGATACACAAATAACTATTATTGGCTATTCAAGGAGGCACATACCTTTCCTCGCTTCAGATTGGGGCGAAAATCCGTTTTTTTCCTGCGAGGAGTAAGCCGCAGATAATTAAAAGTTAACGGTACAGGTTGAAAAGCTTCAGCGCTGAGCGATTAACGGCTTCAATGTTGTATTATTTTCCTGTATGTGAAGCTGGGGCTGTATTTGGGTAATAAAGCCCTTTGTGTTAAGGGCAAGGTTCGTAAAAGAAAAGAGCCTCGCTTTAATAAAAGCGCTTTGAGTTGCACAACCTGGAAACGACAGATTTTGCAATCCAGCCACTTTTCATCGTACAGGCTCTTGTTTATGCCTCTCAATCCACCGCCTGAAAAACCCCTGCCTCAACCTGGGCTGGCGTGACCACGCCCGTATCCAGCACCCAGCCGCTTATCAGCGCCGCTGGCGTGACGTCAAAGGCCGGATTATAGACCTGCGCATCTTCCGGCGCCCACTGCACCTGGCCGAAACTGCCCGTCACGCCCGTGACTTCGCTGGCGGCTCGCTGTTCGATCGGGATGGCGTCCCCATTCGGGCAGTGCGCATCAAGCGTGGTGTGCGGCGCAGCCACGTAGAAGGGAACATTGTGGTAGTGCGCCAGCACCGCCAGGCTGTAGGTGCCAATCTTGTTCGCCACGTCGCCGTTGGCGGCAATACGATCCGCGCCAACCCAGATGGCATCGACCTGTTTTTTCGCCATCAGGCTGGCCGCCATGCTGTCGCAGATCAGACGATAGGGTACGCCCAGTTCGCCCAGCTCCCAGGCCGTCAGGCGGCCGCCCTGCAACAGTGGGCGCGTCTCATCTACCCAGACCTTTTCCACCCGGCCTTCCTGCCAGCCGCGCGCAATCACGCCCAGTGCGGTGCCGACGCCGGCCGTCGCCAGACCGCCGGTATTACAGTGGGTCAGCAGGCGGCTGCCGGGCTTGATTAGCTTCACGCCTGCCGCTGCAATGCTGTCACACAGCGCTTTATCTTCTGCTACCAGCCGCAGCGCTTCAAAAGTCAGCGCGGTGACAAAGTGCTCCTGAGCCAGCGCCAGTTTCATCCGATCCAGATTGTTCATCAGATTAACGGCGGTAGGGCGGGAGGCGCGCAGCACTTCCAGCGCATCACTCAGCGCCGGTTTAGGCATACCGTTTTCCGCCAGCAGGGCCAGCAGCAGGCTGGCGGAAAGGCCAATCAGCGGCGCGCCGCGTACACGCAGCGTTTTAATATGTTCGACCAGCGCCGCCACATCGGGCGTTGGACACCAAATCTTCTTTTGCGGCAGCGCCTGCTGGTCAAGGATCCACAGCTGGTTGTCACGAACTTGTAAGCTGGTTGTGCTTAGTGTCTGCATGAAGGTTAAATCCTGGTTGCGTAGTCAGGTCATATTGTGCCAACATGCCTGACGGATGTATAGACGTCTGAACGGCTTGAGGTAAAGAAGGCAGCAGACAAGTTAAAACGTGGAGGGGGAGTTAATGTCGCAATACCGTACGTTCACCGCAGCTGATGCGGTGGAATATGCCCGTGAATTTGGCGGCGTTGCCGACCCACAAAGCCTGGTCAGTTCGCAGGAAATTGGCGACGGTAATCTTAACCTTGTTTTTAAAATCTTCGATCGTGACGACGTCAGCCGCATCGTCGTTAAGCAGGCGCTCCCCTATGTCCGTTGCGTGGGTGAATCCTGGCCGTTGACGCTCGATCGCGCGCGCATTGAGGCAGAAGTGCTGCAAATCCACGGCCAGTTTTGTCCGGCGCATACGGTAAAAATTCTGCATTACGATCCGGCGCTGGCGGTAATGGTGATGGAAGATCTTTCCAGCCACGCTATCTGGCGCGGTGAGCAGGTGAAAGGCATTGATTATCCGCAGGCCGCCGCGCAGCTGGGCGAATATCTGGCGCAGACGCTGTTCCATACCTCCGACTTTTATCAGCATCCGTATCAGAAAAAAGCGGACGTTATCCGTTTTACCAACCCAGAGCTGTGCGATATCACCGAAGAGCTCTTCTTTAACGAGCCGTATGAAGTGCATGAGCGCAACGGCTATCCGCGCGCGCTGGAGTCGCTGGTCGCTCAGCTGCGTACCGATGACGAGCTGCGCCAGAAGGTTGCCGGGCTGAAGCATCGTTTTCTGTCGAATGCGGAAGCGCTGCTGCACGGCGATGTGCACAGCGGGTCGATCTTCGTCGCGGAAAACAGCCTGAAAGTGATCGATGCGGAATTTGGCTTTTACGGCCCGATGGGTTTTGACGTTGGCAGTGCATTAGGTAATTTACTAATCAACTACTGCGCGCTGCCCGGCCTGCTGGCGCCGCGTGAAGCGGCCGACGCGCGGGAAAAGCGCCTGGACGACGTGCGTACAACCTGGCAGAGCTTTGCCGAAGGTTTCCTGGCGCTGGCTGCCGAAAAAACGCGGGATCGCGCGCTGGCTTATCCGGGGTATGCCGCCGAATTTTTGGCAAAAGTCTGGCGCGATACGCTGGGCTACTGCGGCACAGAGCTGATCCGTCGTACCGTGGGCATGTCGCAGGTTGCCGATATCAAAACGATTCAGGATGAAGTGATGAAAGCGGAATGCGTCCGTCAGGCGATAACGCTGGGCAGAACGCTCATTCTGGCCGCCGACCATGTCGAAAACATTGATGCGCTGATAGCGCGAGTGCGCCAGAACGGCTGAGGCGTTACGCAAGGCGGTTTCGGCCCGATAAAATGGTGCCAACCCGCCAGCCGCGCCCTGTACTGAACATTCGGGCCGGCCAGCGGGGCGGGGATCCCGCTAACGCTGCGGGATTTTGGCTTAATTTACATCTTGAGCAGTTTCACCGTCGCATCAATATCAATTTCATCTTCCGAGAAGATCAGCGTGGTGCCCTGGAAGGTGGTGATCGCCAGTTTTTTCAGCGTACGCATTTCTCCTGGCTTAACCGATGATTTCGGCCGGATGCTGCTCATCAATACGCCCACGGAAAGCACCGGATTTTCTTTATCAATACGGGCATCGACCGGCACTTCTTCGCTGAACACCACGTAATTTTTAATGGCGGTGAGCTTCAGGCGCTCGCCTGCAATATAGATGTATTTGCTTTCCGGGACGACTTTCACCGCATAGGCTGACAGCCCTTTGCTGTTGGTGGTAGGCTCGAAAGTTACCGCCGCATCTTTTTTAATCAGGTCTGGGTTGGCGACCTTAATCACATGAAAATAACGGTTATCGCCGTTTTCATCTTTGATAAATCCGAAGCCTTTATCTTTAAACCAGGTTGTGATCGTTCCGTTCATCGCCATTACCGCCTACTTAATCGATTATCTACTCAGTTTTTGCAGCGCGCAGTGTAAAGCACAATGCCCGCGCAGACTACGCCTTTACTTTAAGTCTGGACGATAATTTTCGGCTATGCGAGGCCGACAAAAGCGCGGCGAGGGTGAGGGAAGTATTGGCGTGACGGAGAGAAAGCTAAGCACGGGGCGCAGACAGATTCGTCAGCGGGCTGAAAATTCGTTATCATCCGCAGCCACTCTCCGTGCGGTAACCCGATGCCTGTGATCCCCGACACCTTTATTGCTCCGCCGTGCCATGACGAAATAGCTATCCTTTATCAGGACGAGTATCTGCTGCTGATCGCTAAACCCGCCGGGTTGCTGAGCCTCTCGGGGAAAAACCCGCAGAATCTGGATTCGGTGCATCATCGGCTGGTAAAGCTATTTCCCGGCTGCACCCTGGTTCACCGTCTGGATTTCGGCACTTCCGGGCTGATGGTGGTTGCGCGCACTAAGGCGATCAATGCCGCTCTCTGCCAGCAGTTCAGCCAGCGCGCCGTAACCAAGGTGTACAGCGCGCTGCTTTGTGGACATGCCGATGATGACGAAGGGGTGATAGACGCCGCGATTGCCAAAGATCCGGCGCTGTTCCCGCTGATGTCAATTTGCGCCACCCACGGCAAGCCCGCTCGCTCCGGCTATCGGGTCGTTGAGCGTTTTTATCATGAGCTGGAAAACGGAACGTCGCTGCCGCTGACGCGAGTACAGCTGACGCCGGAAACCGGGCGCACCCATCAACTCCGCATTCACTGCCAGCTGCTGGGCCACCCTATCTGGGGATGCGATCTTTATGGCGGACGCCTGCTGCCAGGCACCGAACGGACGCCGCGCATGATGCTGCACGCCAGCGAACTGCATTTCGTTCATCCCGTTAGCCAGCAGCGGATAGAAACCCGTCATGCCAGCCCGTTCTGAAAGCGACCCCGTCCGGAACTAACGTAAGAGCGGCTGGATGAGGTCAGATAACCCCAGGCCGCAGGCGTTTATTACCACATCAGATCGTCAGGCACTTTAAAGTCGGCATACGGATCTTCTTCATCCTGCTCTTCCTGACTCAGGGTGCTGTTTAATACGATGCTGCTCGCATCCCGCTGCGCAATTTTATCGGCTACGCTCGCGGGGATAATAGCGTACTGGTGCTCGCCGCCGTTATCACTCGTGAGACGAGCGATGGCGAGGCGACCGCTTGTCAGCTGCGCCTGAGTAAGCTTATCCACGGTAATTTTCTTAATAAGATTGTTATCCGTGAAGTTAAAATCAATATTGCCTCTTGCAACAACGATCCTGTTCATTTCAATCAGCTGCTTCACCTGAGCCTTATACTCTTTGGATAAAGCCGCCTGTTTCTGCTGCTCGTTTAGCTGCTTATCGCGCTCAAGCTGGGCTTTTTTATTTTCTTCCACGGCCGCTCTTGCCTCGCGAGCCTGAACCCGTGATTTTTTAGCCGTTCTCTGGACCTTATCCATTTTTTTGCTGGTCACTAATCCAGCTTTCAGCATCTGCTCTTGTAAGGTAAGTTTTGTCATTTTCGTTTCTGAGGCTGTTGAATAATTCAGGGATTATACCTGTAATTTTTAAGGCTGTACCGCGTTTCACCGTGCGGTATGGCATTGCCGGAGGGCGCTGGCATCGGCCTGGCGGGCCGGACGCCGCACCGCGCCAGACTTTAAGGGGTTAATAATGCGCGGCGATTTGTCGGGCCAGGCTACCTGCCGCAGAGTTTTTAAAAAGTGCGCTTGCGCAGTCAGCCTCAGGGGCCGCATGCATTGAACCTACATTGGTGAGAAGGGCGACCGCACAGTTGGCTTTTTCATACCACCATACGCAGGCGCTGGCGCCGAGCACGTTGCCGCCATGTCCTGTAGCCGGCCCGCCATCGGTATTTATTCTGAATAAGCTTAACCCCATTTCTCCGCTATCGGCCGGCAGCCAGCGCTGCATTGCCGCCATGCTTTCAGGGTTGAGCAATTTTCCATTTTTCAGCGCCAGTATAAAAGTCATCACATCCTGTGCGGTAGAAACGATGCCGCCGGCAGCCCACTCAACGGACAGATTAACGGCGGAAACGTCCAGAAGATCGCCAGGCTCTGCCTTGAAATAAGCTGAGATCCCGGCATTTTTAATAAAATGCGCATCCAGCCTGTGAAATCTTTTCGCCAGGTTTTTCCTGCCTGAAGAAAACGACGTTTCAAGAAAGGTATTTTTTAGCCGCAACGGGCCGATGATTCTTTGGCGCAAGGCTTCTTCGAACGCGTGGGAGGTGACTTTTTCAATCAGTAAACCCAGTAACGTAAAGTTGCTGTTGGAATAGTGAAAGGCTTCTCCAGGCTGGCAGAGCGGGCTTTTCCCCCGGATAAAGTCCAGGTTTTCCTCCGGCAGCCATATCTTATCCGGTTTGACCTCCCGACCGCGCGCTGCATAAATCCATGCCTGCTGGTTTTCCCAGCTGGGTATCCCGGAATAATGTGCAAGCAGCTGCCTGACGGTAACGGTTTCTGCATTGGCGACGCCTGCCAGGCTCTCTTCCGCCAGCCAGTCTGCGAGGAAAGCGTCAAGCGTCAGGGAGCCTTCTTCAACCAGCTGCAGGATGATGACCGCTACAAAAACCTTGGTGATGCTGCCAATGCCAAACAGCGTTTCCGGCGTGGCCCTGAGGTGGTTTTTAGCATCAGCGTAGCCCGCTGCCGCCTGCCATATTAGTTTATCGCCTTTGCCAATAGCCATAGCAAGGGCGGGAAAGGTCTTCTCTGCCCTTTGATCAAGCAAAGCCTTTAATGTCGCTTCGGCTGGATACATGCTTTCTGTCCCTTTATCTGCTTCGTTTCGCCTTAATTTTAAACCGGGTTCAGGAAAGCAGGCGTGTAGCCGATCTGCACAAAGAGGGCCTGCTTGAGAAAGCGGAGGCGGTTAAGCCAAAAAGGGAACCGTTTCCGGTTCCCTTATTCCATTGCCGAGGCCGCTACCTTTCACGACGACTGCCGGACAACTCAGGCGGCTTCCGTTTTGCGTTCGGTTTCTGCCTGCGGCTGGCTTTTCTCCGTCCGATCCTTATGCAAAGGATCATCCTGCTGCTTTACCGGCTGCGTTGCCAGTGCATCCGCCTCAAACTCGTCCACGTTAATGGAGCGCAGGCGACTGGCTTCGGCACGCGTCAGCACGGCGGCCTCTTCTTCCGTCAGCCATTTTTCCACCAGGCCTTTTTGCGCCAGCTTGTCCAGACGGGTAAAGGAGAGCGGCTTTTGCGCTTTCTTGTTCAGTCTGTCATGGATAGCTTCCGCCGCTATCACGTCCGTTAATGCTTCTTCCAGCTGGCCTGCCGGGTTATTTTCGCCCGGCGTCAGATACTGGCCGCGCCCTAAGCGAGAGCGTGTGGCCGAAGGCACTTGCAGAATACGCGCCAGCTGATGGTCAAGCCGGTCGGAAGGCGCGCGGCAGTGGCGGCCCAGCGGGAAGACGACAACCTGCAACAAACCCGCGACCAGCCGGTTCGGGAAGTTGCGCAGCAGATCCTCAATAGCGGTTTCGGCCTGGTTCAGCGCATCCTGCACGCCCCAGTGCACCAGCGGCAGATCGGCCTCGTTGCGGCCTTCGTCTTCATAACGCTTCAGCGTGGCGGAGGCGAGATAAAGCTGGCTGAGCACGTCGCCGAGGCGTGCAGAGATGCGTTCGCGGCGTTTCAGGCTGCCGCCCAGTACCGACATCGAAATATCAGAAAGCAGGGCCAGGTTGGCGCTTAAGCGGTTCAGATGCTGATAGTAACGGCGGGTTGCATCGCGGGTCGGCGTTTTACTGGTGCGGCCAGCGGTCAGGCCCAGCCACAGGCTACGCAGATTATTGCTGGCGACGTGGCCGACATGGTGAAACAACGCTTTATCAAACGCGTGCAGATTATGATCCTGGGCCGCCGCCATTTCCGCAAGGATATAGGGATGACAACGAATAGCACCCTGACCGAAGATGATCATGCTGCGGGTCAGAATGTTCGCGCCCTCAACGGTAATGGCGATCGGCGCGCCCTGATAGGCTCGGGCCAGGAAATTGCTTTTACCCAGCATAATGCCTTTACCGCCGGCGATATCCATCGCATCCATAATGGCGCGCTGGCCGCGATGGGTGCAGTGATATTTTACGATAGCGGAGAGCACCGCCGGTTTCTCGCCCAGCATAATGCCGCTGGTGATCAGCGAGGCGGCCGCGTCCATCACATAAGCGTTTCCGGCGATGCGCGCCAGCGGCTCTTCGATCCCTTCCATCTTGCCGATAGGCAGACGGAACTGGCGACGGATATGGGCATAGGCACCAATAGCCAGCGCGATGCTTTTCAGGCTGCCGGTGGAGTTGGACGGCAGCGTGATGCCGCGTCCGACCGAGAGGCATTCCACCAGCATCCGCCAGCCCTGACCGGCCATCGCCGGCCCGCCGATAATATAGTCAATCGGCACGAAAATAGCGTCGCCGCGCGTCGGGCCGTTCTGGAAAGGTACGTTGAGCGGGAAGTGGCGCTTGCCGATTTCCACGCCCGGCGTCTGGGTTGGGATCAGCGCGCAGGTAATGCCCAGCTCTTCTTTTTCGCCCAGCAGATGGTCGGGATCGGAAAGCTTAAACGCCAGGCCCAGCACCGTGGCGACCGGTGCCAGCGTGATATAGCGCTTGTTCCAGGTCAGCCGCATTCCCAGCACCTGCTGGCCCTGCCACTCGCCCCGGCACACCACGCCCACGTCCGGGATAGCGCCCGCGTCGGAACCCGCTTCCGGGCTGGTCAGCGCAAAACAAGGGATTTCCAGGCCGCTAGCCAGCCGGGGCAGATAGTAATCTTTCTGCTCGTCGGTGCCGTAATGCTGCAACAGCTCGCCTGGGCCAAGCGAGTTAGGCACGCCAACGGTAATCGCCAGGATACCGGAAACGCCCGCCAGCTTTTGCAGCACGCGCGCCTGGGCATAGGCGGAGAACTCAAGGCCGCCGTACTCTTTTTTGATGATCATCGCGAAGAAACGCTGCTCTTTCAGATAAGCCCACAGCTCCGGCGGCAGGTCGGCCATCTCATGGGTTATCTGAAAATCATTAGCCAGTCGGCACGCTTCTTCTACCGGGCCATCCAGAAAAGCCTGCTCTTCCGGCGTCAGCCTTGGCTGCGGATAGTCATGCAGTTTGTTCCAGTCCGGCCGTCCGCGAAACAGATCGCCTTCCCACCAGGTAGTGCCGGCGTCGATCGCTTCTTTTTCCGTGCGCGACATCGGCGGCATCACTTTCTGGAAGGTCTTCAACATCGGTCTGGAAAAAAGCGCCTGCCGCAGCGGCAGCACGTTGAAGGGCAGCAGAATAATCGCTAACGGTACCAGCAGCCACGGCGTCCAGACGCCAGCCATCGCCCAGGCTGCCGTCCAGAGCAGCACGAGCAGGCTCGCCAGCCGCAGGTTAACACGGTGATAAAACAGCGCGCCAATGAGCAAAATTGTCGCCACGCAACTGAAAACCATCATAACCATCGCTCCGTAAGTTGTAAGAGGTCTGACCTGTTAGCTACAGATGTAATAGAGATGATTTTCTTTATCAATCTATTTACATGATAATTACAACCTGGCTCACAAAGCGCGACCGGCACAGGGCAAAGCGCCGCGTGAACGGGCAGGGCGCTTTTCGCCCGCGTGGCAACTTGCTAAACTGCCGCAGACCTCACCTAAAAGGACTCTCCCTATGTATCAGGACATCATTCGCGCCGAGCTGAGTGAAGCACAGGACACGCTCAATAATTTCCTCAGCGATGACGCCAATATCCATGCTATTCAGCGTGCTGCGGTACTGCTGGCGGATTCATTCAAAGCCGGCGGCAAGGTGCTTTCCTGCGGCAACGGCGGTTCACACTGCGACGCCATGCACTTCGCCGAGGAGCTGACCGGCCGCTATCGCGACAACCGTCCCGGCTATCCGGCAATCGCTATCTCCGACGTCAGCCATATCTCCTGCGTGGGCAACGATTTTGGTTACGATCATATCTTCTCACGCTATGTTGAGGCCGTGGGCCGCGCGGGCGACGTGCTGCTGGGCATTTCGACTTCCGGCAACTCTGCTAATGTGATTAAAGCGGTAGAGGCGGCGCGCGCGCAGGGAATGAAAGTGATTACCCTGACCGGCAAGGACGGCGGCAAAATGGCCGGAACGGCCGATGTGGAAATCCGCGTGCCGCACTTTGGCTACGCCGATCGCATTCAGGAAATTCATATCAAAGTTATTCATATCCTGATCCTGCTGATTGAAAAAGAGATGGCGAAGTAACTGACGCGAGGAACGGCTATGTGCGAACTGCTCGGGATGAGCGCGAATGTCCCTACGGACATCTGTTTCAGCTTTACCGGGCTTGTGCAGCGCGGCGGAAAAACCGGCCCGCATAAGGATGGTTGGGGCATCACCTTTTACGAAGGGAAAGGCTGCCGGACGTTTAAAGATCCGCAGCCCAGCTTTAATTCGCCGATAGCGCGCCTGGTGCAGGATTATCCGATAAAATCCTGCTCGGTGGTGGCGCATATTCGTCAGGCGAACCGTGGCGAGGTGTCGCTGGAAAACACCCATCCTTTTACCCGCGAGCTGTGGGGACGCAACTGGACCTACGCGCATAACGGCCAGCTGAAAGGCTATCGCGGGCTGGAAACCGGCCCTTTTCGCCCGATAGGCGAGACGGACAGCGAGCAGGCGTTCTGCTGGCTGCTGCATAAGCTGACCACGCGCTACCCGCGCACGCCGGGCAACTGGCCGGCGGTGTTTCGCTATATTGCGGAGCTGGCGACGGAACTGCGGGAAAAGGGCGTATTTAATATGCTGCTGTCGGATGGCCGCTATCTGATGGCGTTCTGCTCGACCAATCTGTTCTGGATCACGCGTCGCGCGCCGTTCGGTAAAGCGACGCTGCTGGATCAGGACGTGGAGATAGATTTTCAGAAGCAGACCACGCCGGATGACGTGGTCACGGTGATCGCCACTCAGCCCTTAACGGGCAACGAAACCTGGCACAAAATTGCGCCAGGCGACTGGGCGTTATTTTGCCTCGGAGAGCGCCAGCGCTGACTGGCTGGTGGCATCGTTCAGCAACGGGCTGTTCAGCACGTACTTGCCGCCGCTGACGCCCATTGCCGGCGGCTGGCGGTTTTTCACAAACTCGGCGTAGCCGGGCTGGAGCTGCTGCCAGAAGCTGAAATAAACCGAATAGCGATGGCGCTGCAGGTTGCTGTCGGTCATGCGGAATGGATAAATGCTGACGGCCACGCGCGGCTGGCCGTTGCGCAGCGCCGCTTCCACATAGCGATAGATATCGTCGATATTGGCATCCGTCATGGCATAGCAGCCCACGGAAACGCAGTTCCCGTGGATCATCAGGTATTTCCCTTCATAACCCTGCTGGCGGTCATATTCGTTCGGAAAACCCGTATTAATAGCGCGATAAAAGCGGCTGTCCGGCTTCAGCTGGGAAAGCCCCACGCTATAAAACCCTTCCGGACTTTTAAAATCGCCCTGGCGACGTTTAGGGCCTAACCCGCCGGAGAAATTACAGATACGGTAGCTGTCGAGCAGCCGATATTCGGTGCCGATTTTGCCATACAGCTCAAGCGTGCGTTCTTCTTTAAAGATCTGAATATAAACAGGTGTGCCGAGTAACTGCTTCTTTAACTCTTTGCTTACCGGCGCCAGAGGAGCGATCGGTGCGACCGGCGCGCTGGCGAAAACAACGGCTGGCAGAAAAAACATCGCAAACAGCAGTGCGATTTTGCCCATTCTGGTTCCCTTGATAGTAGGGTTGATACGCCGTCCGAAGACGTGGTTGACTCGCAGTTTCGGAAATATCCGTAAAAGCTGCGTCACATTAGCATTGTCTATTTTTTTATCAAGAGAGCCGCGTAGAAAAAACCGAGAAAAGTTGCGCCAGGCCGCTGCCGCTGCGCTTCGGCCGCCCGTTAACCTGTTGAAAACGCGCTCGCTGCCTGTATACTTATCCAGTGCTGGCGGAGGGGCGAATGCGCAAGATTATACATGTAGATATGGACTGCTTTTATGCGGCGGTGGAGATGCGCGACGATCCCAGCCTGCGCAATATCCCTATCGCTATTGGCGGCAGCCAGCACAAGCGCGGCGTGATCAGCACCGCTAACTATCCCGCCAGGAAGTTTGGCGTGCACAGCGCGATGGCGACCGCGACGGCCCTTAAGCTTTGCCCGCATCTGAAAGTGATCCCCGGCCGTTTTGACGCTTATAAAGAAGCCAGCGCGCATATTCGGGATATTTTCTCGCGCTATACCTCGCTTATCGAACCGCTGTCGCTGGACGAGGCCTACCTGGACGTTACCGACAGCCCGCACTGCCACGGATCCGCCACGCTGATGGCGCGGGAGATCCGGCAGACCATCGCCCGCGAACTGGATCTCACCGCGTCGGCCGGGGTGGCGCCGATTAAATTCGTCGCAAAAATCGCTTCGGATATGAATAAGCCGGACGGCCAGTTTGTGATCACGCCGCAGGAACTCCCGCAGTTTCTGCTGACGCTGCCGCTGGCAAAAATACCCGGCGTCGGCAAGGTCACCGCGAAAAAGCTGGAGGAGCTGGGGCTGCACACCTGCGCCGACGTGCAGAAAACGGATCTGGCCGCGCTGCTAAAGCGCTTCGGCAAGTTTGGCCGCGTGCTGTGGGAGCGCTGTAACGGCATCGACGAGCGCGAGGTGGTAACGGATCGCCTGCGTAAATCGCTGGGCGTGGAGCGCACGCTGTCGGCGGATATTCATGAATGGGAAGCGTGCCTGGAAATCATCGATTTTCTCTATGCGGAGCTGGAACGGCGGCTAAAGGTGATTAAGCCCGATCTGCTGATCGCCAGGCAGGGCGTAAAGCTGAAGTTTGACGATTTCCAGCAGACGACTCAGGAGCACGTCTGGCCAGTGCTGAATAAAGAAGACCTGATCGACGTGGCGAAAAAAACCTGGGAAGAGCGGCGGGCAGGGCGCGGCGTGCGTCTGGTCGGGCTGCACGTAACCTTGCTGAATCCGCAATTGGAAAGACAATTACTGCTGGGGATTTAATGCCGCGTACGTTGCCCTGAGCGAGATTGCGAGCGGGAGAGAAAACGGGCGAAGCGTGGTGCTTCGCCCGTCCTGTTTTATTTAGCCGGGATCGCCTTCAACAGCGCGGTCAGCAGCTGCCAGTAAAGGCCGACGCTGCCGATATGCACCTGCTCATCCGGCGAGTGTGGGCCGGTGATGGTGGGGCCAATAGAAACCATATCCATATCCGGGTACGGCTTTTTAAACAGGCCGCACTCCAGACCCGCGTGGATCACCTGGATATTCGGCGCTTTGTTAAACAGCTTTTTGTAGGTTTCTTCCACCAGCGCCATCACCGGCGAAGAGGCATCGGGCTGCCACCCTGGATAGCTGCCTTTCGCCACGGTTTTCGCACCCGCCAGATCGCCCAGCGCCGTCAGCGTTTCCACCAGGTAATCTTTGCCGCTGTCGATCAGCGAGCGCACCAGGCAGTTGATACGTGCTTCGTCATCCTTAATCGACACCACGCCGACGTTCAGCGAGGTTTCCACCACGCCTTTCATCACGTCGGAGTTGCGGATCACGCCGTTTGGCGTGCTGTTCAGCAGCGCAATAAAGGCGTCGCGGCTGATGGTGGACAGCGCCTGGTCGTTAGCGGCGATATTTTCCACCACGATATTGATGTTTTTCTCTTTCAGACCCAGCTCGTTGCGCAGGGTTTCCAGATAGTGCAGCGCCATGCCTTTTAGCTGGTCGAGCTTGTCGGCCGGAACGGCCAGCGTCGCCATCGCCTCACGCGGGATAGCGTTACGCAGCGTGCCGCCGGTGAAATCCACCAGGCGCAGATCCAGCGCTTTGGCGTGTGCGAACAGGAAACGGGCCAGCAGTTTGTTGGCGTTGCCCAGGCCCAGATGAATATCCGCACCGGAGTGGCCGCCCTTCAGGCCTTTCAGGATCAGCTGGATATGCTCGTAACCGGCCGGCACCGCTTCGCGGCTCAGCGGCAGCGTGGTGGTAAAATCAATGCCGCCCGCGCAGCCCATATAGATCTCGCCTTCCTCTTCCGAGTCGGTATTGATCAGGATATCCGCCTGCAGCCAGCCCGGTTGCAGACCGAAAGCGCCGACCATGCCGGTCTCTTCGGTCATGGTCAGCAGCACTTCCAGCGGGCCGTGCTCGACGGTTTTATCCGCCAGCACCGCCAGCGCGGACGCCATGCCGATGCCGTTATCGGCGCCCAGCGTGGTACCGCGCGCCTTGACCCATTCGCCATCAACCCATGGCTGAATTGGATCTTTGGTGAAATCGTGGGTGGTGTCGTTGTTTTTCTGCGGCACCATATCCAGATGCGCCTGCAGCGCGACCGGCTTGAGGTGCTCCAGCCCTTTGGTGGCCGGCTTGCGGATCAGAATATTGCCCACTTCGTCGCGAAAGGTGACAAAACCCTGCTCGCCAGCCCAGCTCAGCACATAGTTAGCCAACTCTTCCTCATGATAAGAAGGATGCGGGATTGAACAGATTTTGGCGAAGATATCCCACAGCGGCTGTGGTGACAGTTGAGAAAGTTCGGACACGTTAAATCTCCTGTGTCGACATCCCCGGCCAGCGGCGCGCGGGATAGTGAGCATTTGTGATAGGGTTTGTCAGTATCTGACGCAGCAAACCCAAAGAATATCATTGTTTCCAGAGGCATGCTTAGTTCGCTTCGGCAAAAAAGCACCTTCCGGGCTATCCTGTGCTGGTTTTTAGCGGCTCAGATCTCTATAATTCCGCGCAACCCATCCCATTGTACATTTTTAAGCCGTTATTATCGGCCGGGACTCCTTTTATGAGTGAAAAATACGTCGTCACCTGGGACATGCTGCAAATCCATGCCCGTAAACTGGCCCAGCGCCTGCTTCCTGTCGAACAGTGGAAAGGCATTATTGCGGTCAGCCGCGGTGGCCTGGTGCCCGCTTCGCTGCTGGCTCGCGAACTCTGCATCCGCTATGTCGATACCGTGTGCATCTCCAGCTACGATCACGACAACCAACGTGAAATGCACGTGCTGAAGCGCGCGGAAGGCGACGGCGAAGGCTTTATCGTGATTGACGATTTGGTCGATACCGGCGGCACCGCTCAGGCGATCCGCGATATGTATCCAAAAGCGCGTTTCGTGACTATTTTCGCCAAACCGGCCGGTCGTCCGCTGGTGGACGACTATGTCGTGGATATTCCACAGAATACCTGGATTGAACAGCCGTGGGATATGGGCGTGGTGTATATCCCGCCAATCGTAAAAGGTTGATTTAGCTCAATCAAAACGCCCGGTTCCGCCGGGCGTTGCGCGTTTTACGGTTCGCATCAGCCGCCAGGCTGCTATAGACTAAGACGATTCTCCGTATGTCGAAGGATCGTACTATGTCGCCTAAAAATCTCAGCGAAGAACTCTTTAAACCCCGCTTTAAGCATCCTGAAACCTCCTCCCTGATCCGGCGCCTGCATCATCACAAGCCGCTGCCGCTGCATTCCGCGCTGGAAGGCGACAGCCATGCAGGCTGGTATCGGATGGTTAATCGTCTGCTCTGGACGTGGCGGGGACTGTCGCCGCTGGAGATTGGCGAAGTGCTGGCCAGGATAGCCAGCAGCCGCGCCGACCACACTGATGAACAGCTGCTGGATACGGTGATTGGCTATCGCGGCGGCAACTGGATCTACGAATGGTCGCAGCAGGCCGCGCGCTGGCAGGATAAAGCCGCCTCGGCGGCTACCGATGCCGAAGCGGGCCAGTGCTGGCTGCACGCTGCTAACCTGTACGGCGTAGCGGGCTATCCGCATCTGAAAGGCGATGAGCTGGCCGATCAGGCGCAGCAGCTGGCGAATCGTGCCTATGAAGAGGCCACCTCAAGACTGCCGGGCGAGCTGAAAGAGCTGGAGTTCACCATTCCCGGCGGCAGTTCCATTTTTGGCTTTTTGCATATGCCGGAAAAAGCCCGCGCGCCTTATCCTACGGTGCTGCTGTGCAGCAGCCTGGATTCACTGCAAACCGATCACTATCGCCTTTTCCACGACTACCTTGCGCCGCGTGGCATCGCAATGCTGACCATCGACATGCCTTCGGTCGGCTTCTCTGCAAAATGGAAGCTGACGCAGGATTCCAGTTTTCTGCACCAGCAGGTGTTAAAACAGCTGGAAAACGTTGCCTGGGTCGATCATACCCGCGTGGCCGCTTTCGGCTATCGCTTTGGCGGCAACATTGCCGTGCGGCTGGCCTGGCTGGAAGCGCCTCGACTGCGCGCCGTGGCCTGTCTGGGGCCGGTGGTACACAGCCTGCTGTGCGATAGCGCGTTGCAGGACAGCATTCCCGAAATGTATATGGACGTGTTGGCCAGCCGGCTGGGCATGGCATCGGCCGCCGATTCCGCGCTGCGGGTCGAGCTGAGCCGCTACTCGCTGAAAACCCAGGGGCTGCTGGGCCGCCGCTGCCCAACGCCGATGCTGTCCGCTTACTGGCCGAACGATCCTTTCAGCCCGGCGGAGGAATCAAAGCTGATCGTGAATTCCTCGCTCGACGGTAAGCTGATGCCAATCGCACTTTCGCCTGTATTGAGCAACTTTGATAAAGCATTACGTGATATTGTTGACTGGTTAGCTAAACGATTAACACGCTGAGTGGCTAAATATTAACGCTTAGCGAAAACTAACGGGCTCAACAAAGGAGTTTTAACAATGGCGTTACCGAGTGGGCATCCCAAAAGCCGCTTAATGAAGCGTTTCGGCACATTAGGACCTTATATCCGCGAGGCCAAATGTGTGGATGAGCGCTTCTTCTTCGACTGTCTGGCCGTTTGCGTCAATGTGAAACCTGCGCCGGAACTGCGTGAGTTCTGGGGCTGGTGGATGGAGCTGGAAGCACAGGAAGATCACTTCACCTATGAGTATCACTTCGGCCTGTTCGATAAAGAGGGCAACTGGAAGCCTTCGGCAATTAAAGGAAAGGAAAACAACGAACGCCTGGAAGAGACGCTGCGTAATTTCCACGTGCGCCTGAAAGCGCTGCTGGAAGAGCTGGAGCTGGGTCTGAAACCCGCTGCGGATTTCGCTGACGAGCCGGTAAAGCTGACCGCATAAAAAAACGCAGGGCTGCGCTTAATTGCTCCCTGCGCTTTTGTCTGCGCACCCATAAAAAAAGGCTGGCGATTGCCAGCCTTTGCTTACAGACACATAACGAGGGGCACAACAACCGCATCCGTGCGGCTCACATTTAAATCAGAACTGGTAAGTTACGCCTACCGCAACGATATCGTCGGTATTCTGCGCCAGCTTATTATCGTCATCCAGCAGGTTGATTTTGTAATCCACAAACGCGGACATATTTTTATTGAAGTAGTAAGTCGCGCCCACGTCCGCAAATTTATAAATATCCGCATCGCCCACGCCGTTCTCAATATCTTTCGCTTTGGTTTGCACATAGGCCAGAGAAGGGCGGAAGCCGTTATCAAACTGATACTGCGCCACCAGCTCGATATTTTGCAGATAGTTAGCGTAACCGTTAACGGCAACGTTGGCGTCATTAATGCGTGCCGTGCCGCTGATGGGCGACATATTGCGCGTTTCGGCGTAGGTGGCGGCCAGGTAAACGCTGTTGTTGTCATACTTCAGGCCGGTCGCCCAGGCATCCGCCTTGTCGCCGCGACCGTAAACGCTGGCCTGCTGACCGTTGGTGCGGTCGGAAGAAGAGATAGCGCCATTAATCGTCAGGCCCTGCATCAGCGTATAGGCTACCGACGCCGCCATGCCGTCGCCGTTGGACGTGGCGTTAGAGCGGCTGCTGCTCTCATTTTTGCCCTGATACTGCAAGGCGAACTTCAGGCCGTCGACCAGACCAAAAAAGTTGGTGTTGCGGTAAGTCGCCACGCCGTTGGTACGGGTCAGCATATAGTTATCAGCTTTGGTATACGCGGTGGCGCCAAATTCCGGCATCATATCGGTATAGGCTTCCACGTCGTAAATCAGGCCGTAGTTACGGCCATAGTCGATGGATCCGTAGTCGCCGAATTTCAGACCGGCGAAGCCTAAACGCGTTTTGGTGCCGGTGGTGCCGTCGCTTTCCGCGTTGTTCAACGGCACGTGATATTCCCACTGGCCGTAGCCTGACATCAGGTCGTTAATCTGCGTCTGGCCTTTAAACCCAATACGTACGTAAGATTTGTCGCCGTCATTGCTGTCCGCGTCGCTTAAATAATGCATGGCTTTCAGCTTGCCGTAGAAATCGAGTTTATTACCGTCTTTATTATAAATTTCTGCGGCCTGGGCTGCCGTGGTCATAGCCAGAGCGGCGGTCAGGATTGCCAGTGCGCTTTTCTTCATTTTGTTGTTATTCCCAAATGAGTAAAATTTTAAATGGCCCGATGACGTTGTTCGGGGCACGAACGTTTTACCCTGAGGAGATGAAACTTTTATTACATTTATTCTCACTTCTTGTTAATTCCCCGTTTCTGGACTAGCGGCTTGCACCGTGTTTTTACGCCTTTTCGGGCGGCGGCTGTTGGCTTCCGGCACCACACCTGATAAAACGTCTTCTTCACCTTTTTAAAGCTATGGCAGGAAACAATGAGCAGCAGCCAGACCCTGGTCGTTAAACTGGGGACCAGCGTATTAACCGGCGGATCGCGTCGGCTGAACCGGGCACATATTGTCGAACTGGTGCGTCAGTGCGCGCAGCAGCACGCGGCAGGCCACCGGATTGTGATCGTTACCTCAGGCGCAATGGCCGCCGGACGTGAGCACCTGGGCTACCCGGAACTGCCGCCGACCATCGCCTCAAAGCAGCTGCTGGCTGCGGTGGGGCAGAGCCGGTTGATCCAGCTGTGGGAGCAGCTCTTTTCCATCTACGGCATTCATATCGGCCAGATGCTGCTGACGCGTGCCGACCTGGAAGATCGCGAGCGCTTTCTGAACGCGCGCGATACGCTGCGGGCCTTGCTGGATAACCATATCGTGCCGGTTATCAATGAAAACGACGCGGTGGCGACGGCAGAGATTAAAGTCGGCGACAACGATAACCTGTCCGCGCTTGCTGCGATGCTGGCCGGGGCCGACAAGCTGCTGCTGCTGACCGATCAGGCCGGCCTGTTTACCGCCGATCCGCGCAATAATCCGCAGGCGGAGCTGATCCACGACGTGCACGGTATTGACGATGCGCTGCGCGAGCTGGCGGGCGGCAGCGTCTCCGGCCTGGGAACCGGCGGTATGGCGACCAAGCTTCAGGCTGCCGACGTGGCCTGCCGCGCCGGTATCGATACCATTATCGCCGCCGGCAGCCGCGCGGGCGTGATTGGCGATACGATCGACGGCAAGCCGGTCGGCACCCGCTTCCACGCGCTGCAAACGCCGCTGGAGAACCGCAAGCGCTGGATCTTCGGCGCGCCGCCGGCGGGCGAGATCACCATCGACGACGGCGCGCTGGCCGCCATGCTGGAACGCGGCAGCTCGCTGCTGCCAAAAGGTATCCGTGAAATCAGCGGCAACTTCTCGCGCGGCGAGGTGATCCGCATTCGCAGCCTGCAAGGGCGCGATGTGGCGCACGGCGTCTGCCGCTATAACAGCGATGCGATGCGGATGATAGCCGGGCACCATTCCCAGCAAATCAGCGAAATTTTAGGCTACGAATATGGCCCGGTCGCGGTTCACCGTGACGATATGATCGTCAGTTAAGGAGCAGCAGATGCTTGAAGAAATGGGTAAAGCCGCGAAAGCCGCTTCTTACCAGCTGGCGGTGCTCTCTACCGCACAAAAAAATCAGGTCCTGATGACCATTGCGGATCGTCTGGAAGCGCAGAGCGCGGACATCCTGGCCGCTAACGAGCTTGACCTGGCGGACGCCCGCAAAAACGGCCTGAGCGAGGCGCTGTTGGATCGCCTGATGCTTAATCCTGCCAGGCTGCAAGGGATTGCGAACGACGTGCGTCAGGTGTGCCATCTGGCCGATCCGGTCGGCGTAGTGATGGACGGCGGCGTGCTGGACAGCGGGCTGCGTATTGAACGTCGGCGCGTGCCGCTGGGCGTGGTGGGCGTGATTTATGAAGCGCGTCCGAACGTGACGGTGGATGTCGCCTCGCTGTGCCTGAAAACGGGCAATGCGGCGATCCTGCGCGGCGGTAAAGAGACTTATCGCACCAATGGCGCGACCGTGCGCGTGATCCAGGATGCGCTGAAGGAGCACGGCTTACCGGCGGGCGCGGTACAGGCGATTGAAAGCCCGGATCGCGAGCTGGTCAACCAGCTGCTGAAGCTGGATCGCTATGTCGATATGCTGATCCCGCGCGGCGGCGCTGGCCTGCACAAGCTGTGCCGCGAGCAGTCGACCATTCCGGTGATCACCGGCGGGATCGGCGTTTGCCATATTTTTGTCGATAGTAACGCGGACGCTGCGGCGGCGTTAAACGTGATCGTTAACGCCAAAAAACAGCGTCCCAGCGCCTGTAATTCCGTAGAGACGCTGCTGGTGCATACGGCGATAGCCGAGGCGTTCCTGCCTGCGCTAAGCGCGCGTATGCAGGATGAAGGTATTAATCTGCACGCCGATCCGCGCTCGCTGCCGCTGCTGCAACAAGGCCCGGCGGTGGTCAGCGCGGTGACGGAAGAACAGTATCGCGATGAATGGCTGGCATTGGATCTCAACGTGAAGCTGGTGGACGGACTGGACGAGGCTGTCGCGCATATCCGTGAATATGGCACGCAGCACTCCGACGCGATCCTCACGCGCAGCATTGTGAACGCAGAGCGTTTTGTTAACGAGGTTGATTCCTCTGCGGTATACGTTAACGCCAGCACGCGCTTTACCGATGGCGGGCAGTTTGGCCTGGGCGCGGAAGTGGCGGTCAGCACCCAGAAGCTGCACGCGCGCGGCCCGATGGGGCTGGAGGCGCTGACCACCTACAAATGGGTAGTTTTCGGCAACGACACCGTGCGCAGCTGATTGCGTGGGCCACAGGGAAGTGGCTTACATTCCACAGGGAGATAAGTAACTGAACTGAAAAGGAAGGTTCTGATGATTACGTTTTCCCAACTGCTTCCCTTCGCGGCTATCGCTTTTGGGCTGGTGCTGACGCCAGGCCCGAATATGATCTATCTGCTTTCCCGTTCCCTGTGCCAGGGCCGCCGAGCGGGCTTTGTTTCGCTGAGCGGCGTGGCGCTCGGTTTTATTTTCTATATGGTTTGCGCCGCGCTGGGGATCACCGCGCTGGTTATGGCGGTGCCGCTGGCTTATGAGGCGCTGCGCATTGCGGGTGCCTGCTATCTGCTCTATATGGCCTGGCAGGCGGTTTTTGGCGGTAAATCACCTTTTGCGCTGCGCGACCTGCCGCCCGACAGCACCCGTAAGCTGTTTACTATGGGCTTGCTGACCAACCTGTTAAATCCTAAAGCGGCAGTTATTTACCTCACGCTGTTGCCGCAGTTTATCCGACCGGAGCAGGGCGACGTATTGTCCCAGTCTTTGCAGCTTGGCTTTACCCAAATCGCAATCAGTATGCTGGTTAATGGCTCACTTATCTTTGCCGCTGGCAGTATTGCTGGCTTTCTGGCACGGCGCCCAACGTGGCAAAAGCTTCAGCGCTGGCTGATGGGCACGGTGTTAACCGGCCTGGCGATGCGCATGCTGTTGGAAGGGCGGAAGTAACGCGGAAGGACGAGCAGACCGCGAACCGCCAGACAGGCCAGAAGAGAGTAAGAAAAGCAGAGCAGGCAAAAAACGGGGCGAGCGTTACCTGTTGATTATAAAGTCATCATTTAGTCCGCAGGCGCTTGACTCCGCGTCAGGTTTTTTTTAACGTAGTGACCGCAGTATCCCTCCTGAAAGCCGATATAGCTCAGTTGGTAGAGCAGCGCATTCGTAATGCGAAGGTCGTAGGTTCGACTCCTATTATCGGCACCATCTTTTCTCATAAAATCATCTGGTTACTGTTGCATTGCTTTGCTTTTATTAACACTAATGTGCATTTTTGCGCGTTGTACGTGTGGCAAAATTGTGGCATTTACAGTGTGGTCGTTTGTGGCTCAATGCAAGGATATGCTAACAGCATGTATTACCTTGTAGCTCCTGCCTGTCTTGTCTTTTGAGCAATATTACTACTTTGATGGTTTCTAGTTACCGAGGTTGTCAGTCCAGTTCACTGTCTGCAAGAATGGGTCGAAAGGATGTTATTAAAAAAGCATACATACAAACACTTTTAGTCGCCCATTTGGGTATTTGCATTCATTTGGCTACCCGTTTGCATTTTACTTGGTCATCTCCAACAAAAAATGCATCCAGGGCCCAGCTACATTGACAGGCAGCTTTGAGCGAGAAGCGGAAGTTCGGAATGCATGCTTACATCAAGGTGGCTTGAGTCAGTCGGAGCAGGTCACCTGAGCTTGGTAGTAAGGGGCCCGGTTACATATCCTTTTTTCTCTGCCACCCTGGCGACCTTATGCAAGAGTCGCTTTGCTTAATTTCAGCACTCACTTCCCCTTAGCTGCGGTCTATTTGCGTTCTGCTCTAGCCTCAAGTGTCAGTTCTGCTGTGGAAAGCGAGATTACCGAATGACTGGATTAACAAAAATGACTTTAATGTTTTCATTAAAAATGTTAAAAAATAATTAAGCATAAGGAATAAGAATTTTCTGTAATTATCATGTTTATGTCTGGGTTTAACATAATGCCACTGTTAGATGGTGAGTGGATTAAGTAATTAACTTAGAGATTTAATTACTTTATGTAGGGAGGCGCATGAAGCTTGAAACAATTTGTTTATCTGGTTTTCAGTCGTTTGGACATGAACCAACCGAACTGAGCCTAGAAGATATAACATATATCATTGGTCCTAATGGCTCAGGTAAAACTGCAGTTCTTCAGGCTTTATGTCGACTGTTTGCATTTGACCCCGCCTTAAGGCGGATCCAGCGTTCAGATTTCCACGTCCCCTTTAATGAGGAGGAGGTTCCGCTTGAGCGCCAGCTGTGGATAGAAGCTGATTTTCTGTTTCCCGAACTGGCAGAGGAAGAGGACAACAGTACCGTAGCTCCCCACTTTAGTCATATGCGACTGGACGAGCCAGATGGGGTTCCGCGCGTGCGTTTTCGCCTTTCGGCGACTATGGGGCTGGATGGCGATATTGAAGAAACTTTGGTATATGTCCATGAAGTTGATGGGGATGACTTGCCTCTGAATGTCGCTAAAGTTCCACGCGCTGAACGTAATCATATCCAGGTACACTATCTGCCTGCCAGACGCGATCCCGCTGACCATATTACCTACGGTGCGAATGCATTACTCGGGCGTTTACTTCGCGCTGTACGTTGGGACGCTGAGCGCGAAACAATTAAAGGGCTGACCGATCAAGTAAGTGAAAGTCTTGCTGCAAACCCCTCAGTGAATGCTTTCAGTGAGAGTTTAAAGGCAACATGGGCAACGCTGCATAAAGGTAAATTTTTTGCTGACCCTAAAATTACTTTTGTCGCATCAGAAATTGAATCGCTGTTAAGGCATCTGTCAGTTTCCTTTACCCCAAGTCACGATGGCTCATTTGTCGATTTCTCACGGCTGAGCGATGGCCAAAAATCCATGCTTTACCTTTCTCTTGTCCTATCGTCTCAAGCTATTGGCAGAGCTGTTCTTGCTGAAGAAGATGTATCATTTGATCCCGATAAATTGCGTCCTCCTGTCTTCACATTGGTAGCCCTTGAGGAGCCAGAAAACAGCCTTTCTCCACATTACCTGGGACGCATTGTAAGCTCCCTGAATGTCATGACAAAAAACCTGGATGCGCAAGCTCTCATTGCGACGCATGCACCCACAATGCTGCGCCGAGTAGGTCCTGAGCTCATACGCTATCTTCGACTGACTGAGTCACGAGAGACGCGCGTCACTTGTATTAAATTGCCTGATGAAACTGATGAGGCACATAAGTTCGTGCGGGAAGCCGTGCAGGCATTTCCGGAAATCTATTTTTCACGGCTGGTAGTGCTTGGCGAAGGGGATAGCGAAGAGATTGTGTTGCCACGCTTGCTTCAGGCCAAGGGTGCACCCGTTGATGAGTCAGCTATCACGATAGCGCCTTTGGGTGGGCGGCATGTAAACCATTTCTGGCGCTTGCTTGCAGCATTAAAGATCCCTTATTTTACACTGCTTGATCTTGATGTTGCGCGCTATGCGGCAGGGTGGGGAAGAATTAGGTATGTAAATGACCAGCTTTCCAAACGTCAACGGCGTAAAAAACTCCCCGATGATTGCGTAATTCCAAAATGGAATGATGGAAAACAGAAAATTCGGAACTCCGAAAATTATCTCGGCATGCTTGAAGAGCGGGGCATATTTTTTTCCTATCCGATGGATTTAGACTTTTCGATGTTACTTGCATATCCAAAAGCCTATGACGTTCACGAAGAGAAGCCCGACGAGGCAACCCTTAAAGCTGTTCTTGGGAAAAGTCATTACGAGCCATCTCAGTACAGTAATGATGAATTAGCGCTTTTTAATACCTATCACCAACGTTTCAAGCTTGGCAGCAAACCTGCAGCACATATTGAGGCGTTAACTCAGCTAAATGATGCTGATCTGCTTAAGAGCATGCCGGATTCACTGGAAAGGCTGGCTAATGCTGTTATTGCTAAACTCATGGAACTTCCAGAATGATTACTGTAGAAGAATGGCAGCCTGCAGATGGATTGACGCTGGAACCTAATGCGAAACGTGCTGCGAAAGCGCGTAAACGTTGTCTGGCACTAACTGCCGGACCGGGCGCGGGAAAGACGGAAATGCTCGCACAGCGTGCTGATTTCCTTTTGCGAACAGGAACGTGTCGATACCCCAAAAGGATTTTGGCGATCTCATTTAAGGTTGATGCCAGCAAAAACCTCAAAGAGCGCGTAGAACGTAGGTGTGGGCGGGATCTGGCTTCACGCTTTGACAGTTATACTTTCCACGGATTTGCCAAGCGGATTATTGATCGCTTCAGACCGATACTCACGGGGAAATATGCCCTAAATGCTGGTTACGCCGTTGTAGACAAAAAAAACAAGCCATCTCATAATGAAATAGAATACAGCGAAATGGTTCCCTATGCGATTAAGATATTGCAAACCTCAAAAATAGCCCGAAATGCAATCCGGCAAACTTATAGTGATATTTTTCTTGATGAATTTCAGGACTGCACAAATTTACAATATGACCTTGTAAAGCTCGCTTTCCGGGGGACCAGAATTCGACTGACTGCAGTCGGTGACACAAAGCAGAAAATTATGGGCTGGGCAGGTGCTCTGGACGGTATTTTCAAGTCTTTCACTAAGGATTTTAATGCGGTACCGCTCAACATGTATCGCAACTTCCGTTCAAAACCAACATTGCTGCGTGTTCAGAACGAAATTATTCGTAAGTTAGATCCTGACTCCGTAATGCCTGATGAGCAAATTGAGGGTGACGAAGGGGAGGTTTTTGCATGGGAATTTGCAGATAGCCAAACAGAAGCTATTTATCTGGCTGAGCTGATTAATGGCTGGATAAACACAGAGAAACTACCTCCGGCTGAAATTGCAGTCCTGATTTCTAAGCAACCAGATTTGTATGCTGACCACCTCTTCAGAGAGCTAGAGCAACGGGGAATTCCCTATCGAAATGAGCAGCAAGTACAGGATATCACGGTCGAGCCCGTGGCTCGTTTAATCGTTGATTACCTGTCTTGTCTATTTGGACAGCGTGAACCTAAAGCATGGATTCGCCTGATGAATCAGCTGCTTCCCTTTGCTGATGAAGAAACTCAGACCAGCGCGCGAAAAGATTTAGATCAACTGATAAGAAAGCATCGAAAGGAGGTGTCTGATGCAAAAAAAACGGACACTCCCTTTTCTGAATGGTGGAAATTTGGCCGCGCTTTCTTAAAGCACGTAGGTTTCCAGACGCTTGTCGCATTATCGTCAGATTATGAGTCCCATGAGCGTCTGAAACAGGTTATTCGCGATGCAAAAGCACGTATCAAAGATTTTTTAGAAATCGAATCTGATTTACCGCTAGCACTAAAAAGATTTACTGATGATCAAGCTGTACGAATTTTGACTATCCATAAAAGCAAAGGATTAGAGTTTGATTCGGTTGTAATCATGGCTGTAGAAAATGAGATTTTCTTTGGTAATGAAGAAGACAATCGCTGCGCTTTTTTTGTCGGTGTTTCGCGAGCAAAGAGACGCCTTATTTTAACTCATACTAACAAGCGTGATGAACCTGCTAATGCCAGGCACTGGAAAGTGTTTCGGACTGCTCGATTAGAGTATTTTGATTACGTTCTTCCGTTTGTGAGGTAACGGTCAACCCAAAAACCCCTTATAATGGCACAATTATTTTCACATCATTTACTGGGCTATAATGCATTGATTTTTACAATTGGCTATTCAAACATCGTTCAATAATTAATGCGGAGTGCAATTTGCAGCGCTTGCTTATTGCGCCAAGTGGTAGACCCTAAAAATATATAGTCTGTGATTGTGACCGATTCCCCGTTGATTAGCACAGACTGAAGCCTGCAACGTCTGCTCCTGATACAACGCGGAGCTGTACGCCGAACAGCGTCTGTTAAGAGCAGCAATGAGAGGACTGCGTTGTATACACAGTAAGGAACATTATAATGAAATCACTTACAGAAATGTTTCATAATCAATGGGGAGCATGTCAGAGCAGTGTAGCTGAGGCTTTACTTCTCACAGTAGCTATGGGATAGAAAACGTATAATTAGCGCAAGTTGTGATCGTACTGGCTTATACTATGCCCCTCATAGCAGTAATATAATAAAGCATTACACGAATCGGAACACCAACTGGCTAAAAACTACTGGGCTTACCTAATTATTAATAGCAGCCTGCATTATTTAACCATTAACTAATGGAGAAGCATGTGGCAATCACTGTTTATTCAAAGAAGTTTGAAATCGAGCTGGATAAAGAACAATTAGAAAGATTATATCTTAAAAATATGTCAGATAACTTAGATGGTTTTCGACAATTCGTACATGAAGACGCAGAATGCCCAATGTGCAACGCTACAGGTGCATATTATGTATCGGAAGGCTATTCGAAGATAACTGGTAAAAAGGTTAAGCAGGCATGCTTTGCATTTAGAAAAGCTGACGATACGGATGCACACAAGGTTTTTTGTGACCATTATACTGGCCCAGACAAAGTTAGAGATTCAGGTGGTGACGCCTTTATTAAGTTCGGGAAGGATGGTTCAGAAATTACGATATTAGTAAGAGAGCTGGTTTGTCGAGGAATTGAGCATAAAATTTTTAACCAGACTGATATCAGAAATATGAGAAAGTGGTTTGCTGGTCTGCGCGAGTCGGGGAATGTCGTCATCAACTACAGCCCGCACATTATTAATCTTATCAGAGCGTCATTTTATAGTAAAGGTGATGCTGATGAATATGTAGTTCAGGATGGTAAGCAATACGAATCATGGTTTAATATAAATGATGAAGTGTATGAGTCATTAAAATACAAATACCCACCTTTCTTAAATATTGATTTGAACACTGAAGAAAACAACCCGCTTATGAGGTTGTATAGTAAAACATTAGCAAAACAAGCGCATCGACTTATTATAAAGGATAAAGGAATAAGGATATTTGACAGGCGAGAGCTAAATGATAAATACGTGGCAGTCATGCACTTGTCAACGGCAATAATTAAGCGCTATGATTCTCTCAGGAGAAAGTTTACTACTCCACTCTCAATAATGAGAAATAATCAGCTGCTTGCTGTCTCCGCGTTGCTTCTATTTGTATCTGATTGGAATGAAAACATGGCTATAGATAAATTTAATATGCTCGCTAATGTCGGAAATTCGACTATGCCCGATGCCGGAAATGTTATAGGTATGAACCCATTCATTCATTATGATGCATGGAAAATAATTCACCGCATTCAGGATTTGATTGATTCATTACCTGATTTCGCTAGTATTGATAAAGAGTTTCAGGTCGAAAAAAAGCGTTTATCTGAACTTTACGGACTAAATAAGGGTGAATCATAAATATATAGCATAATGAAAAAATGGCTTTTTTTAAATTACACAGTAACGTACTGGGATGGTATATGTCAATTATACAGATAAGAAAGTATCTTAATGGTTTTCCATTGTTTTCCATGGATTATAATAAGCTAAAAATTGGTTCAGGTGAAAAAATAATTATTTCTGACATATGGGCTTTTTGGGACTATATCTTGAAACGTTATATTGAGAAAACAACCAAAACGACTACTGATAAACTTAGAAAAGAAAAGGTACTATTTTCTTTTCTGGAGCAGGCAAGAAACTTTTACGAATCAGCAGAAAATAGCCCGGTGAAATCCCAGCCGTTATTATATTACTATGCATTTCTTAACCTTTCAAAAATCGCAATAAACATTTCCCGGTCAGATAATGTTTTGTTTAAGGGATATATACATGGTATATCTGAAGATTATCAGAGTGAATTTTCTAAATCCAGCGTAACTATAAAAACAAGTAATAACGGTGATATTCAAGTTGCCCATGAGATGTTACGTCTTTTTGATTTATCGAAAGCGCCGCCTTATAATAATGGACCAAAAAAATTAAATATCAGAGATATACTATCGCACTGCATAGGCATACACAGATCATATAGTGAAATATATAAAAAGCCGGAGTTTTTTATTAAAATAATTGACCATACATTATTTAGAAAAGGGAAAATATTGTACTTCCGTGGAGACCTAGGATGCTTGAATGAGACAGATGCAGAAAATTTAGTTAAGTCTGGATATAATATTATAAAATTTAAAGATGGTATCTGCCATTCATCAAGTCTACAAAATGGCTCTAATATTCATTGGAGTTTAGATACAGGAGCAACTTACCCTGGCCTAAAAGATGGACATTATTATTACATTTGTTCGATCACCATGCGCTATTCTAAGGATCCTACTCAATCGGAATATTACAATCTTTCTAAAGAGATTAGAAAAGATGGAGTTTGGTACTATATTGGCTCAGATGGTTATACAATTTACATATCAAAATGTATGGATCCGTCATTCAGATATAGTCAGGAGTCTATTATTTATATGATGATGTTTTATCTTGGCTCAATCACAAGATATCGCCCCCACCTCTTTGATAGCTTGTTTTCAAATAAAGAACAATGGTTGGTAAGTGAGTTTTTGAAAACACAACCTAAGCAGTATCTATATTTATTAACAGCTCAAATTTTAGGTCAGCAAGTGACAAAGGCATACGCAATGTTCTAATTTAAAGAGCTTTTATTTATAGTCTGTTCTTTTCTTATTAGAAGGATTATCTTCTAAAAAAAATTCTGGTTAAATCATAAGCGCCTGTCATGATTTTAGGGCTCTGATCTAAGACGCTGTGGCGTTTATGATGTACGCTTCTGGCACATAGCAGCCATTCAGGTTTAAGACCTACAGCCTAACACTTCCGAAGTTGAGTAGTCGGATTTTATTGGCGATGATCGAGTAATCAGCAAACAGTCATAAGGTTAAATTCAAATGGGCGGTCAGGTCAAATGCAACTACGCATCCATTAGTATTTTCGGATAATTAGATGTAAGATCTTAACGTCTAATGTAGGATGTTCTATTCAAGCCAGAGTCCCAAAACAAAAAGGCCAGATGTTACCATTCTGGCTTCTTTATATCGACTTACAGTGTCGCCTGTACCACTGCTAAAATGATTTGTCCTGTCCGGACTAGGTACCATCATCTTGGATTCGATTTTTTTACCCTCAGTCGTCCGAGTGTTATCTTGCTTTAATAAGTCGTTAGTAATGTATGAGTATGTTTCAAGGAAAATTATGTTCTAGGATTAAGTAATCTAATTGAATGTCCTTACTTTTTTTTATTTAACCATGTCTCATGTAGCTCTTGCAGTTTCATCCAAAAAGATGCATCTGTGTTGAAAATTATCGAGAGTTGAGTAGCTTCTTCAAGAGTTATATCTCGCTTATTTTTAATTATTTCCCAAATTTTTTCATATGTTGTATCCATCAGTTCAGCAAGTCTTGCGGGAGGCATATCCAATGGTTTCAAGAATTCTTCGTATAAAATTTCTCCGACAGTTGAAGGTGCAGCATTTATCGTCTTCATATCTCCCCCTTTTTTTCATAGGGCATAGAATTCCTTGTAGTAATTTGTTTAGCTAAACAAATCAGAGAGTAAGGTTAGTTGAAGTGTTTTTCTTACTAAAATTCGATATATCCATTGTCAGGAATGAAATATTTACCAATAGTGTTTGTTATAAAGGTTAGCTAATAAAATTTATAATGCATCTATAACCCTTCCGTTATTTACATTTTGTTTCATTTTATTTGTTGCTATTTAGTTTAGCTAAACAATCTATTTTTCCATGTATAAGCTGTGTACTTATCCACAGATTCTGTTAATAATGTTGTGTGTAACTTGTTTGTTTGTTTTTTTATTATATGACATATGAGGTACGCCTTTATGACATATGAGGTACGCTTTCATGACATTTGAGGTACGGATATAATTTAAAATTGTCATAATAAACAAATGGATATGTCTCTTTTCCACAGCCCTCTAACCTGATCCTTAACCCTTTATATAACCAAAAAGATTAAAATAATTATTAAAATATTAGTGTCATTCAGAAAACGGTCAATAAAAATAATTTCAGATATAAAAAGAACCCGATGAATAAAAACACTGTTGACATTATTCTTTTTGCCAGTAAGTTTTAATTATTCTCAATTCATAACGTTGGTTAGCAAACTTTAGCGGCTAAAATTTTAGCCGCTAAAATCCTCAAATTTCTACTGAGAGATGGGTTCTTCGATGAAATCAGTTATGCCAGAACTTATAACCGTTGAAGAGTTGGCTTTTGCATTAAAGAAAACTGTAAAAAGTATCCGCAGTGATGCAACGCGAAATCCAAAATGTCTTCCACCAAGATGCCGTCTTCCCGGTAATAAACGTCTTCTCTGGCGTAGAGAAGATGTTAAGGACTGGATAGATAAATCTGTTGAGTCAAAGACAGAGAATGACGATATAGCGAAAGAGATAAATAGGTTTCAAAGAAAACGTGGCAGGCCGCTAAAACACAAGCCGCGAGAATAAATATATTTATTGGGGTTATTCAAATAATTCCCCTTTCAATAAACACACATGCTGCACATTTTTACACGACTAATCCTGCACAAATGCTTTAGGAAAACACACTACGTACACCGAAATACACAATGGGCACACAGATATACAACGGCTACAGTGGGGCAGGACATGTAAAGTAGGCCCACCGTAAACGATGGCCCAACTTTACCTTCCCTTATTCGCCGAATGGCTGCTCAAGGGAGTCCTGCTCTGCGAGGCTGATCGGCTACCGCCTGTATGGAGAATGATATGACCATTTCTCAGACTAGAAAAAATAGTACACCCATTAAAGTTTATTGTTTGCCAAATGAAAAAGCGCAAATCCAGAAAAATGCAGAAGCTTCTGGCTTAAGTGTAGCGAGTTTCATTCGGAAAGTTGCAATGGGTTATCAAGTTGAGTCTATTGTAGATATTAAACAGGTTATAGAGCTCAGCCGTGTAAATGCTGATCTTGGTAGACTTGGTGGGTTACTTAAATTGTGGTTAGCTAATGATTCTCGCACAGTTAATTTTTCACCCACACAGATAAAAACGTTGCTTGCGAAAATAGAATCAACTAGATATGAGCTAAGAATTATTATGGATAGAATCTTGGATAAATAAATGCATGTTTTTCTATATATCTGCATCTGTTAACAGTCTAAATGTTCACTATCAATAATCTTTTGAAATTGAGGTAAGCAAATGAAGTTAATGCTCCGAGTATTTTCATCACAGGGAGGAATTTTAGCTGCTAAAAAGGCCTTAGTAGCTTCTTTTGTGGTGTCAATCATGGCATTACCGGCGACGGCCGGTATCCCTGTCATTGATGGTACTAATGTTGTGCAGACCACTATCAGCGCAGTCAACAACGTTCAGGCTGTGGCAAAACAGATCCAGCAGTACCAGACGCAGCTACAGCAGTATGAAAACATGATGAAAAACACAGTAGCACCTGCGGCCTACATATGGGATCAGGCCAATTCGAACATCAACAAATTATTGCAGGCGCAGGACACTCTTAATTACTACAAAAATCAGGCCGGAAGTCTCGATTCATATCTGAAACGCTATCAGGACGTTAATTACTACCGCTCATCACCGTGCTTTAACAGTAATGTTGAATGTACTTCGTCTGAAATTAGCGCGCTGCGTAAGGCTGAACAGAACAGCTCTGAGGCGCGTAAAAAGGCTAATGACGCCGTTTTCAAGGCAATTGACGAACAACAAGAAACGCTGCAGCGCGATGCTGATAACCTGGCTGACTTACAAAGCCAGGCAACAGGCGCACAAGGGCAAATGGAAGCTATTCAGGCGGCTAACCAGCTTGCCAGTGCACAGACAAACCAGTTACTGCAAATCCGCTCGCTTCTGGTAGCTCAGCAAAACGCTACAGCGACACTGGCGCAAGCTCAGGCTGATAAAGGAGCCCAACAAATAGTCGCTGATGAAAAAGCGTTAGCTGGTGAGAACACACCAAGCCCGAAGCGAATTTGGTGAGGGATAGCTGAATGAAAGATAAATTTTTGTTCATTTTTACTCTAATCATTTCATTAATTTTATGCTCTTGCGATAAAAAAGATGAAGATTGTTTATCGACGCCAGAGAATAAATTGAAGGAACATAACTACGATAAATGTGCCCTGAACGGTAATAACAATCCTAGTCCTAAGCGAGAATGGTAATTATGAGAATAGTAAGCAAACTCACTTTTCTAGGCATGATTTTTTTGTTTTCTGTAAATGCTTACGCTGGTCAATTAGATAGTAGCGGATTACTTGATACGTTATTAGATAAGTTTCAGCAAGTAGCCAGCACATGGACTTTAGTAATTGGTGATTATGCAAATTGGCTCTTCTGGGGAATGGTATTGATAAGTATGGTTTGGACATTTGGTATGTTGGCGATGCAAGGGGAAGGTTTAACCAGTGCACTTGCAGAGATAGTTCGTTTTTTTGCCGTAATTGGTTTTTTTTACTATCTTTTAATCAACGGCCCAGCCATATCACAATCTATTATTAACTCAATGAGACAACTTGCAGCAAATGCTTTAGGAACAAGTACTGGTATTTCACCCTCAAGCATAGTTGATATGGCCTTTGCGATATTAACAAAGGTCAGTGCAGCAGCATCAATTTGGTCGCCAATGATTTCGACCATTATGATAACCGTCGCGATAATAGTATTAGTCGTAATGGCACTTATCGCGATAAATATGCTAATAATGTTAGTTTCTGCATGGGTGTTGTGTTATGCAGGAGTTATATTACTTGGGTTTGGTGGCTCGAAATGGACTTCTGATATAGCAATAAATTACTTACGCACTGTATTATCCATTGGTATTCAATTATTTACGATGGCATTAATTATTGGGATTGGGCAATCATTTATAGATCAGTATTTTTCTATTATTAAAAATGATATTCCTGATCTTAATAGTCTTATTGTTTTACTTCTGGCGTCAATCATTCTTTTAGTATTGACTAATAGATTACCGTTGTTGTTATCAGGCGTTGTAGGAGGAGCGTCCTTACAAGGGATCGGTGGTTTTGGAGCAGGTATGATTACTGGCGCTGCTACTACTGCAATGAGTGGCGCTGGGGCAATGGCAATGAGCGCTACAGCTCAAGTCAGTGGTGGTGCTTCCGCTCTAAAAGCAGCATTTGAATCTGCACAAGCGGCGATGGCCGAAGAATCTGGTTCTGGTGATAGAGGCGGTTCAGGTGGAGGATTTGGCGGCGGGGAAGATACCGGTTCCGTAGATACTTCTGGAGGACAACCATCAGGCGGTTCCGGTGGTTCGTCTGCAGGGAGCAATACAGGTAGCGCCAGCGGAGGAAGCCAAGGGTTTGCTTCATCATTCTCACGAGCTGGCCACATGGCTTCTCACATGGCGAGCGGGCTGTCTAATGGAGCTGCGGAGTATCAGATGATGAAGGGAAGTACTAATTCTATCCGATCACAACAGACCGTTGGTGGGGAAATAGCGAATCAAATACGTAAACACACAGCCGATCGTCAGAGTAACCACGAACAGGATGAGTTTGAGGGTGATAGTTTAACTGGCAGTAAAAAATCTTGATTTAGGCGCGTCAGTTAGCGCGGTAACGTTAACTGACGCTTCCACTAAACACCTGTAAGGAGGTGAATAATGGCTGGTTATAATAGCTTTGTTTTGGAAGGAATAAAAATTATTTTTGCCGATAACAACAAGGAGTTTATTAAAGAGATTTGTGAACCATTGATAAATATTCTATGCATCGAAGAGTATTATTCTGCTACCGGAATTTATAATTATGATGATGCTGATGAACAAACTGAGTTACTTAAAAGTGCATTAAGGGACTATAAAATGGCTCACTAGTGATAAGAGGCTAACTAAATGTTAGCCTTTTTGATTTTTAGATTGTTCAATGTGATAATTTAATACTTCTCTCTTTGCCTCTTCATAGGTTAGCTCTCCATTGATCACCTTATTTTTTTATTTCATTAAAAAATGAGGAGCCCTTGGGGTCTTTACTTGATAAAAAAAGACTGGCTTCAGCTCTCTGAAAAGCTTCTTTCCTTGCTTCTATAGAAGATGAATTAGCAGGATTACTTTTGTTCATAAGTTGAAATACCCTTATTATTTATATTCGAGATATTTTTATCGACAAGAATTAGTTTTAACTCCGAGAATTCATCTCCTGATATTTTATAACACTGGGTTTCATTTTTTTCAATGTAAAGAGATTTGCTTTCTGAGCTACCACATGTCGTAGATGTTCTTGCATCGAGAAAAACAAACTTTTCTTGAAATCTTTCAATGTATTTCATTGCTGTCATGCTAATAATAAAAAGAGCAACTGACACAGCAAAAAGGGATAAGCCTGATACTAAGCGATTAAAATTAAATTTCTTTTTAATAAATAATGAACTGGCTAGATTGACCATGCTATAGGGGACCATAATTATGAGTCCTATTAATATTATTTTTTCAGGAAGATTGTTCATCTGCATATGATGTTGAGCTAAGTTCCCAATATATACCGAAATTATAGAGGATATTACTATTTTTGCTGGAGATACATCTCGCAAAAATATGTATATATAGACTGTAATTGCACAAATCATTGCTCCTATTGGAAATGAGAGCATGAAAGCATAAGCTAATGTCGAGTAATTAAGATTTTCTGGGGCTATACCATAAGCTATGTTAAGCTTAAAGTTTGCGATCCATAAGCATACTGAATATGTAAAGCCAGTTATACCCCATTTAACCACTGTATTATTGAATACTTTATTTAATAAATCACGATATCCTATGTATACACTAGTTAATAAAGCTATAGATGATAGAAAAACTGGAGCGGCAATGTATATATTTTCTAGCCATAATGGGTTTTCTACAATCAAGTATCCAAAAGGTATTAAGTATATTATAGCCAGTAGTTGAGGGTTATTTAATTTTGGTGATACATCAGCTAACTTATTTTCATATTCCATATAAAGTCCTTATTTCAATTTTAACGCCAAATTTTCAGCTTTGGGATGATAGTATCGCATCATCATTCTTGGATCTTTATGTCCCGTAATTTTGGTTAGTTCATGCATTGGGAAAATTTCAGCAAGTCGAGAAGTTGCTTCATGTCGAAGGTCATGAAATCTTAAATCTTTAAGGAAAGATTTATCGCATAATGAGCTTGCTTTCTCGTATCTTTCTCTGGCTCGTTTTACAGCTCGGTCAAAAGCCCGAGTAATCGCGTCTGCACGCATATCGAAAACCTTATCAGCATCTGACTTAGAATGTTCCTTAAGACTGGACAGTATCGTAATGGCTTTCGTTGATAAAGGGACATCGCGGGCATTACCATTCTTAGTATCCGGCAAATGTGCAACTCGCCTATCAAGATCGATAAAGCGCCATCGAAGTTCTGCGATTTCGCTACGGCGCATGGCTGTCTCTAACGCCAGAAGAATGATTGCTGGCAATACTAATGAATGTGTTGCGGCAATGATATGTTCGATCTCGTTGGCTATTTCCTTTCCTGAGGTAACACCGGTTTTCTCAGAAACTACAGGCAGCGCTTCCAAACGTCTGGTCCTGGAGTTCTTGGGTTGGGGTTTGCGAATGGCCTCTACGGGGTTCAGCAGGCTCTCCATGCCCCATTCTTTCCGCGAAACATTGAATACATGAGAAAGTAAGGCCAAACGCCTTAAAACGGTTGCAGGAGCATAGATTTTCAACCATTCATCTCTCAGCTTGGCGACATCGGCACTCCTGATGCTGGCCATATAGTTTTTCGCCAGCTGAGTGCCTTTTAGTATCCGCACCAATGATCGGTCTTGCACTGCCCCTTTTTTGTCGGGAACAATCTCTTTTTCATATCGTGTTAGGGCTTCATACAATGTCGTAGATTCCGCTTCGCTGCGGCTAAGCCAAACTCCTCTCGCCATTTCTGACTCGATCATTTTGGCCCAAGCTTCTGCTTCTACTTTGGTGTTGAAGGTTTTGGTTTGAGAGGGAAAACCACGTTTACGGATTTGAGCTTCCCATTGGTAGTTACCACGTTTGCGTATAGTCGCCATTTCTGTCTGATTCCTAACGAACTGTGGCAATATTGTGGCAAAAAATCCATTTAAATTCGATAGGTATTGATTTTACAAGATCAATTTACGCATTCGTAATGCGAAGGTCGTAGGTTCGACTCCTATTATCGGCACCATCCTTACGTACTTTCAAGACAATTAAGCTCAATAAAAGTCTTTATAAACAAATATATTGCCTTAATACCAGTTACCTGACGTCAACTGGAATTTAGCCAGAGCCGAACACACCGCGCAGATGATGAAAATCAACGACATCACCGCCGCGATAGCCCGCAGTAAAAAAGAGCGCAAGGCGGCCATTGAGAACGGCAAGGAAGCGGAAACGAGCTGGCGCACCCGCTTTCGCAGCCTGCGCGGCAATCTCACCGACGAGCTGAGGGCGCAGCACAGCCAGCGCATTGTCAGCCGCGAGCTGGCCGAAGAGTTCACCGGCCTGATTGAGGAGCTGGAGTTTGAGCACGAGGGGGAGATGATGAAGGCCGCAGGCACCGGTAGGGTTTACGTGAACGCGCATAACACGGCCTTCACGCAGTATGCTGAAGGCCAGTGGGAGGCCGCCATGCGCAACCTCAGCCCGACGCTGATACGCGCCGTTCGTCTTAAGCTGCTGTCGCTCCGGCTCAACGACCGGGGTCGCCATACCGACCCGCAGCATGTGGAGCCGGAAGCCATACTCGCCCGCGAGGTCGGTAAGGTGCTGGTCGATAAGGCGGAAGCCGCGCGGCTGGATATGGACGCGGAGCCTGTCGTGTCAGAGATTGGCGTTCATCGCCCGGCGCTGACCGGCGTAGATATGCGCCTTTTAAACAGCCCGGCCGCCATTCACAAACTGGTACACGAGCGCAAGGCAAAGCTTGAGAGAAAACAGCAGAAGGAGAGCCAGGCATGATGCACTGCCCGTACTGCAAAAGCCCGGCGCACGCCAAATCGAGCCGCTACATGTCCGAACAGGTTAAGGAACGTTATCATCAGTGCACCAATTTGGACTGCTCGTGTGCGTTCAAGACCAGCGAGAGTGTTACCCGTGTGATCACCGCGCCGCCGCAGCCTGAAGTCTGCGAGGCGCCGCCGCCACTGCCTCCGCGCCAGTCACAGACGCTGGGCCGCTACGGAAGCGCCTTCCGCCACTGACCCAAATCCTCACTCAATCCCTGCTATCCGGTGGGGATTTTTTTGTACAAAGCTAAAGATTTTCTGCAGAGTGACGAGTATAAATAGTGATGCATGCAAGAGCCGCATGGTTTTGCATGCAAAAAATGCGTACTGGAAGCACGAACATGGCCAGTGCTGACGCGGCCTGAGTCCGTGCATGCAGCTGCATGAAAAGCGGTGCATAAAGCGGGCAGGCGTGGCGGGGATAGCATTGCGCGCTAAGTAGAATGGCCGGGTATCAATGCACCTGGCTCACGAACTATCATTGGTAATTTTGAATCTATCTGCAAGGGGTATTATTTACATGCAAAACATGAGAAAAGTGGTCAAGGTATTTATTGCTTCTCCTGGTGATGTAAATACTGAGCGTGGAATTGCAAGAGATCTTGTTGATGAAATTAATTCACTTCACGCAGAATATACCGGCTACCAGATTGATTTAGTAGGGTGGGAAGAAACTGTTGGTTCATTAGGTAGGCCCCAAGAAATTATTAATAAAGATTTAGCTAGGTGTGAGCTTTTCATTGGTATTCTTTGGAAAAGATGGGGGACGCCTCCTGATAATGGAGGAGCATATACATCAGGCTTTGAAGAAGAGTTTTCATTATCAATTGACAGATATACTCGAGAAGGGAAACCGCAGATGAGTATGCTTTTTAAAGCAGTTGATGAAGAGTTGCTTAGAGATCCTGGTACGGATTTAAAGAAGGTTATTGATTTTAGTGGTAAGTTGATAAGTGAAAAAAAGATTTTGTTTGAAAAGTTCACCAATGAAAAAGATTTTGAAAGAAAACTGAGAAGAAGACTTGTTACTTATATTTATGATTTAGTTGATAATACAAAAAATATTGAGAAAGATGATCAATCTTCAGTAGTAAGCCAAGATAAAAAAGAAAGGGAAATAAAAACTCATGAAAATTCTTACCTTTCTGAAGCTAGCCTTGATTTTTTAGGTCATATAAAGGATAAGTTGAAGACTGAAGGGGTTAATGAGACTACTGCCGCTGATACTGCTTACATGCGTTTGTTGGCAAATATATTGAAAAAGAGTGGTAATGATAATGAGTGCTTGGGCGCACATGATGCTAACTTAGTTTATCTTTATAAAGATAATTACTCTTTTGGTGGGAGTGAGTTTATCGGTCTGGCAATGGCAGGCTTTGAAAAATTTAATAGTCATAACGTTCCTTTATGGATATGGTTAAAAAACAGTAATATCCCGATAGAAGCTTTTACTTTTTTTATAAGTAAAGAATGGAGGCATAAGGTAATCGATGCTATGAAATTACTATGTCATAAAATTGGGAAGGTTAGGGATATTTATCTAGAAGACTGGTTCTCGGAAAAAAGCCCAAGTCAAGTTAAGGTTTCTGCATTAAAATATTTATCTGAGAACGGTTTGAGTAATGACCTTTCTGTAATAATGAAAGAATATGAAAAGAAAGATATTTTAACGAATAATGAAGCGATTGATGCAATAATAAATATTAAAATAAGAGATTCAATCTCAAGTGGTTTTCACGCGTTGTTAGAGTTGCAACCTGTAGTAATTGGCGAGAAGATAGTAAGAAAAATAAAGGGGAATATTAAAATCATCTCCAATGAAGAGCTTGTAGAAGGTTTAAGCCATAAAAATGGCAGAATAAGAATGCTTTGTCTTGAAGAAGTTTTAAGTCGCCAGATAGTTAATGATGATTTTTTAATTACTCTTTTAGAGCATGAGGATTATGACATAAGAGCTGAGTGTTTAATAAACCTTTCTCGTAAGTCATTTTATCTATATAAAGCCAAATCTAAAGAGATTCTTATTTATAAAGATAAGGACGGGAAGGAAAATAAATCTTTACATGATGTGTATACTAAATTAACACTCTACTTAGAAGATAAAAAATATTTAGAAGCAAAAGCCAGTGAGTCTTTTAACTTTAATGTTGATGCATTACTTGCATTGGCTGTAAAGGATAAAAAAAAGTACACTCCCAAAGTTAGAGGGATATTGAATGATAATTGCGAGGAGCATTTTAAAAGTATTGTTAGCGCAATACCTAATAAAAATGAAGCCTTGATTGATGCACTGAACAAGATAGGAGACAATGTTAGGAGTAATATAGTTTCTCAGTGTGCTGAGTGGCTCCTCCAACATATGGATGATTCCGATCTAATAATTTTGAGGAGGTTGCTAAGTGATAACTGTATTTCCTTGACGCCTGTTGTGTTGAGTTATTTGTCGAGGTTTGGTGAGTGGGAGGATATAAAATTAATATGTTGTCCTAATGAGGATTTAAACGGAAATAAAAAGCTTCTAGGAGGGTTAAGTAACAAAGTGTCTATTTTGGCGGCCCAAACAATTTTAAAACTTGCTAGAGGTAGAGAGAATGAACTTCTGACATTCTCTATCAACGAAAATATTTTAGCGATTATTGTTGCTGGCTTTAACAAAACTGCTTTCATGAGTATATCTGATGAAAATATCAAGAAGCTGCTTGGGCATGAAAACTCAGCTATAAGAGAAAAAACCTCACAAAAGGTCGTTCAGTTTTCCTCGAGGTCTAAAATTGAAACTATCATGGCTGATGTTCTCAGCACTCATCAATACTTCTATAATGTTGTCCATTGGCTTGATTTAGGACTATCAATGAAAAAAGAAATTTCCCAACGTGCGACAAGGTTGGTTTTGGAAGACTTCATCGAAATGAAGTAATTCAATGTGATCAAAGAAAGCTTTATATCAATTGCGGCTGCCTTTTACCAAGAGGGAGGGGCAGAAGCAGAAAGGCAAGACAATATATAGGGGGCATTAATGAGGGGATTATATTTTTTATTGTTATTTTTCATTTTTTTCAATTAGTTGCTGTGATGTTTAATTCCTATTATCGGCACCACTTTCTTAATAAAATCAGCGTTTCTTCAGCGTCTTGCTAAATGGCAGCGTGCTTTTTCGCATGTTTATTACTTCATATCCTTCTTTTTGAGGCTGGCAATGGCTAAAAATTATAAAAATGTCGGGACGCTTGTACGGGTGTTTTTTGGTCAGGATTACGATCTGTTTGGCGAAACGATAGAAGAAATACTGGACAGCTACTTAGAAACCGAAAACCCCAAAACAGCTTTGAAAGTTTACCAGGAAACTGATGATTTACTGTCGTTAAACGATGGTGCGCTTACAGAGGCATTTGGCGCTATCAGTCAGGGAGAGTTCTGCCCCGAACCTTGGGGGGAAACGATACGATCTTTCTTAGAGAAAGTTAAAAGCCATTTTGATAATAAACGACAACTTTTTTGACTGGCGTCTTACGCGTAATTGATGATTGAACTTAACGGCTATACTGTATCGCCCACATTACTTCCTCGCTCGTACAAATATTACTTTCTTTAAATCGTCAGCAGGAAGTTTATTTCTTACTTACCCATACTTAAGCTGAACAAATGACCGGCGCTCCAGTGAACATACCGTTATCTGCTTACAGGCGGCTTTAGCAGGGGAGGTGCTGTCTGATACCGGCATTACGTGGAGGGTTAGGGTGATGAGCAGTACGAAGCCAGTCAGGATGGTTAGCTCCCGGCCATGCAAAAAACCGCCTTGGTGGGCGGTCGGTTAAATCATTGCTTATTAAGCTGGCCGGACCCTGGCCTTTGTAGGATATCCGTCACGCCCATTATCATGAGTATGGTCGGGATCAGGCTCAATTATAACGATATAATCTGCATCCTTACCATCGCGAACTAAAGTTACTAACTCTCCGGCGCGAGGTTTAGTGTCAAAATCATGCTCCTCTTCAATGCCTGTATCCTCAAAAATCACAGTAATTTTCATTTCCCGTCCTCTTTCTGATAAACCGCGTGGTAACTCTGGGGTGTTTTACTGACCCTTCCTTATAGAATTTTAGCCTATCCTGAAAAGCTCCCCTGAGCTCAGCGGATTGCAGGTAAAGACCGCGCCCTCTGGATCTTCGTTGAGATGAGGCTTTTCCGGGCTGCAGCAAGATGCCCCGGGCCGTAGAAGCGCTATGGGAAATTTTCGTAGAGGGTCAAATTTGGCCAGCAAAGCTGTCTCGTCACTCAGGGAAGAACCATCGGCAGAAAACAAAAAGGACAGATCCCTGCAACACGCGGTTGAGGAACATGCTGCCCGATTGTATCTCGCTGTACAGCCGATATCCGCTTCTGGCGTTTAGCAGCCCGGCAGGGATAAGAAGGCGCTCTTCGTCCTGGAGCGGAAAGCGGGTATCCATAAAAAATATCAGTTAACCTGACGGGCATTCCACTCGTCGCGGGTAATTTCCCAGAGTTCGGAATCAAGCAGGCCGCTGACATATTCTTGCTTCCCCGTCCTGATAAGCCGCATACCGCTACTGGCTGAAATAAGCTGTGATCGGCTATTGAGTGCAGCCTTCGGAGCTCGCAGTAGCGGCTTATTTAATGTATTAAACCAATAATCTGTAACCACAGTACTGGCCTCACGCATATAGCCCTGCCTCTGATACTCCGGCGCCAGCCAAAATCCACGATTATTATCCTCAACGTCATAAAGACAAATTAAACCCATAAGGTCATCAGGTGCCTCACGACGTCTGATAGTCCAGAACCAGGCGATTCCTTTTGCCATATCGGGCAATGCAACGTTATTAACGTAATTCTCAGCGCCGTTATCAGGATAAGGCCATGGTACTGAGGCGACCATATAGCGGACAATCTCCCAATGCGGGTAGAGCTTTTGAATCTGAAGCGCATCTTCTGTAACCAGCGGTTTAAGCCACAGACGTTCCGTTATGAGCGTAGGTATCTGCATCAGTCAATTTCCTTTTGTGTATTTCGACGTTTTCGAACAGTGACGTCAGCGGCTGCGGGTTCTTATCATTAAGAATGGCTCCCGGTCACACCAGAAGTCCGGTTTACAAACTGAAGGTTCGTCACATGCCGGGTCTTCTACTGTCGCTAACGCTACGACGCTACCCACGTCAGTACAGCTGGGTGAACTTATTCTTAATGTCTTCCATCTGCGGTCATTCCTGTCCGAAAACGAAAATAAATTCTCAGCGCAGTGCTGCATCCCGACATGATGAAGGTGCCGTTAGCCGACAGACCAGGCGCAAAATCATTCCAACGCCCCCTCCAGTCCTGAAGGAGGCGCAAAACATTATTTAAACAGTTTCTGCACGAACTCGGCATAGGCCGGACGCCAGACATCCATCTCATGGTTTAAGCCAGGATACATTTTATAGTCGAACCTGATGTGCTTTTTCTCCAGCTCGTTTTTCAGCCCGGCAATATCCTGGCCGGTAACGGAATCTTTTTCGCCCACCACCACGGTGAAGTTATGCAGCTGCCTGTTAATCTCCTCGGGCCTGTCGAGCTGACGAGCAATGCCTGTATCCGGCACCGTTGCGCTGGTTACGCCGCTCAGCGTCGCCAGCCAGCCAAAGCTGTCCAGATGGTTCATGCCGGAAAAGAGAGCCTGAAAACCGCCTTGCGATAAGCCGGCCAGCGCGCGGCCGTTCGCATCCCGGCGCACGTTAAATCGGGCGTCGACCAGCGGAATAATATCGTGCATGAGTTCGCGGTCTGCGGCTTTGGCATTAAGAAGGTAAAAGGTTTTGCGGCGATCTTTCGGCGGGAAATTTTCCGGGATTGCCTGAGCGATATCCGTTTCTGTATCCGGGACAACGACCAGCATCGGTTTGATTTTGCCTTCGGCCAGCAGGTTATCCATGATTTGCGGCAGGCGTCCCTGGTCAATAGCGGAAAGTCCGGTATCGCCAAAGCCATGATAGAAATAGAGCACCGGCAGCGGTTCGCTTTTGCCGCTATAGCCCGGCGGCGTCCAGACAAACATCCTGCGCTCTGAATGCAGCTCTTTTGAGTGGTAAGTCATCGTCAACAGATCGCCATGCGGCACGGCGCGATCGTCCAGAATACTGCCCGGCACCAGGATCAGGCTGGTATTGACCTGGCGCTGCGGCTTCTGAAAACGGCTGCCGGTATCGACAGAACGAAAGCCGTCTACATCAAAGTAGTATTCGTACAAATCCGGGGCCAGCGAGCCGCTTTTCCACGACCACACGCCGCTTTTATCCTTGCTCATATCGTGAGAGACAAAGCTATCCGGGGAGGAGCCGGTAATGACTGATACCCGCTTTGCATCCGGCGCGAAAAGACGGAAGGTCACGCTTTTATCTGCGTTTACCTGCGTCACGTAACGGCTAACCGGCACCGATAAATCAGGCGTGGCCGGAAAAGGCGCGGCGGCGGCAGGCATAGCCGCACAGCCCAGCAGGGCGGTGGCGGCCAGGGTCAGGCAGGCGATGTTGTTTTTCATTTTAAGTCCCTTATTTTTTTATACACAACCTTTGAACGGGTACGACTGGCAGGTCAATCAGAGCGCCTGCTGTAAACGAGGCGGTTGGCCTGGTCGTTATCCAGCGTATCAACAGCACGCTTTTTGTCCAGGGCCTGCGTGATAACGGCCTTTGCTGTTATTGGGAAAAGGGGTGCTGATACTGTCAGGCGGGGCACGATCGCAGAGGCGAGGGCATCACCTCTGCTCAGATAATTACACGCTTTAAAGCATTACCACGGCGCGCGATTTTGATCGAAATAGAAGCCAGCGGTGGTCTCTCCAGGCGCCTGGTCCGCCAGCCAGACAATGCCGGCGGCAGCCTCGGTAACCGTTCTGGGGCCGGAATGGCCGTTGAAATCCGTGGCGGTATAGCCCGGATCGACTGCGTTCACGCTGATACCGTAAGCGGTAAGCTCTTTAGCGAAGGCGACCGTTATCGCATTAACGGCCGTTTTTGAACTGGTGTAGCCCATTGCCTGTACGTGGGAATAAGGATGACTGGGATCGGCGACCCATGTCAGCGAGCCCAGCCCGCTCCCGATCATAATAACCCTGGCCTCCTGCGCGGCTTTAAGCAGCGGAATAAAAGCCTGCGTGACCCTGATAATGCCAAAAACATTGGTGTCGTAGACCGCCATAACATCGCTGATGCTTTGCGCGCTCGGGGCTACCGGCTGCGCGCCCGAAATGCCGGCATTGTTGATAAGAATATCCAGCTTCCCGTCTTCCTTTAGCACCTGCTGAACAGCTTCCTCAATACTTTCTGTTTTGGTGACGTCAATAATAACCAAATGGGCGTTGATGCCCCATCCGGTAAGTTTGTCTACGGCAGCTTGCCCACGCTCTTTGTCGCGGCTGCCCAGCCAAATTTTGTAACCCAGCAGGCCCAGCTGTCTGGCCGTTTCGAATCCGATGCTTTTGTTCGCGCCGGTAATAAGAACACTTTTGTTTTTCATATGCGGGCTCCAGTCAGGTTTGATTTTTTCCGTAACGGAAAGCAGTGCGTTGTCTGATTTATAACCTGTGCGGCGCTGTTTGATAATCGGGTGCAATACGAATAAGGTGATCGCAATAGCGAACAATCACGGGAAAGGGCAATGGATGATTTAGCGGTTTTCCTCGCGGTTTTTAAAGATAAGGGCTTTCGGGTAGCGGCAAAAAAGCTGGGCCTGTCGCCTTCCACGGTCAGTGAAAGGATCACGGCGCTGGAGGTGAGGCTTGGCGTGCCGCTTTTTATTCGCACCACGCGTAGCGTTATGCCAACCGAAGCAGGCCGGACGCTGGCTGAACGAATGACGCCGCTGCTTGATGAAATGCGATCGGTACTGAATGACGTTGCCAGCTCTCAGCAAGAGGTGCGCGGCACGCTTAAATTGAACGTTACCGGCGCGGTCATGGTTGATATCTTACCGCCCTTGCTGGACCGTTTTCTTAGTCGTCATCCGGGCTTACACGTAGAAATCATGGTGGATGACCGTCTTATTGAAGCAACGGCCGAAGGCTGCGATGCCGGTATCCGTTACGGCGAGCATCTGGCAAAAGATATTATCGCTGTCCCCATAGGGCCGCGAACGCAGCGGCTGGCGCTGGCTGCCGCACCTTGCTGGCTCAGTTCTCACCGTGCTCTTTTGCATCCGAAAGAGTTGGTGGCACATGACTGCATTCGCCTGAAATATTCAAGCGGCGCCCTGATCCCGTGGGAATTTGAACGCGATGGCGAAACCGTCAGCGTCAATCCCGCCGGGCGTTTGACTATCGGCGTTAACGGCGCTGCCGCGGCTATCGATCTGGCACGCAGCGGCAAAGGCGTAATCGCTACTTTTGAAAACTGGCTGCAACCCCATTTCGCTACGGGCGAGCTGCTGCCGGTGCTCCCGGCATGGTGGACCGCGTTTGAAGGCCCCTGGCTTTACTTCCCCAGCCGCTTTATGTCCGCGCCGCTACGCGCGTTTGTGGACTTTCTCGCCGGGGAACGCGAGGGGCTTCAGGATCGGTGAAACAACTGTATCGGCACTTTAAGGCAGCCGGGCAGGATTACCCTGGCAACAACTTTAAGGCAGCCGAACAGGGCTGCCCTGTCGGTACCTTAAAGCCGCCCAATCCGGCTAGCCATCCTCCGCCAGGCTAAGGCGGGCCGCCGCGACATCAGCCAGAACGGAAAGCGCCAGCGAGCTGGCATCGCGCGCTTTGGGGAACAGCCCAATGGGCGCTTTGATGCGGGCGATATCCGTATCGCGCCAGCCCAGCTCGCTGAGTTTTTGCACGCGTCTGGCATGGGTGCGCTGGCTGCCCAGCGCGCCAATGTAAAACGGTCTGGCCGTCAGGGCGGCCTGTAATACCGGCAGCTCGCGGTTCAGATCGTGCCAGAGCAGCAGCACGGCGGTATGCGCATCTATCTGTGCAGCAGCCTGCGGATCGAGCGCTTCGCAGAGGTGCACATCATAGCCCGCCGCCTGGGCAAGGCTGGCCGTGATCTGCGCCTCTATCGAACGGCCAAACACAATGGTCCGCGTACAGGGGCGATAGCCGGTGGCGAAAAAATCGTTGTGCCAGCCCGTCCGGATAAGCGAGGCGTCGCTCTGTAACCGCTGGCTTTGCGGAAAGTAGCGCAGCCCCGCAGGCTGACGCTGCGCCAGCAGGTTCAGCACGTCCAGCAGGGGCCGCGCGCCGCGCAGTTTATGGATGCTGAGCGTAATGCCGCCGCCGCAGGGAAGCACAATATCGAACCAGGGCGAGCCTTCGCCATACATCACCTGACGGTCGCGGCCGCAGGCGATAACCGCCATCGCTTCGTGAGCGACAGCGGCCTCCACGCAGCCGCCGGAGACAAAACCGCAGTACAAACCGTCTTCGCGCACCACCATCTGCGCGCCCAGCGCACGCGCCGCGCCGCCGCGGATCGCCACCAGCGTGACCAGCGCCGCCGCGACGCCCGCTTTTAACGCTTCTACCGCGAAGCGCAGGATAGCGGCGCTGTCGTCGGTCAGCAGCGCCTGCTGCGGCACCGGGTTCGCTGGCGCAGCCTGGTCGCTAAGGAAAGCCTGTTGCAGCATAGCGCCTCCTTAAACGACATCCGGCAGCGAAGCGATCAGCTTATCGAGCGTAACGGGATAATCCCGCACCCGCACGCCGGTCGCGTTATACACCGCGTTGACGATAGCCGCGCTGACGCCGCACAGGCCCAGCTCGCCCACGCCTTTCGCCTTCATCGGTGAGGAAACGGGGTCGGTGTCATCCAGGAAAATGACTTCCTGTTCCGGCACGTCGGCGTGAACCGGCACTTCGTAGCCCGCCAGATCGTGATTGACGAAATAGCCCAGCCGCTTATCAACCGCCAGCTCTTCCATCAGCGCGCCGCCCAGGCCCATCGTCATCGCGCCAATTACCTGGCTACGGGCGGTTTTAGGGTTAAGGATACGGCCCGCAGCGCACACGGCCAGCATTCGACGCACCCGGACTTCACCGGTCGCCCTGTCCACGCCCACTTCGACAAAGTGGCCGGCGAAGGTGGATTGCTGATACTGCTTTTCCAGATCGCCAAACTCGATGCTGTCTTCCGCCGTTAGCGTACCGTCCGCTGCCGCATCGGCAAGACGAGCGCTGCGCTCTCCGTCGCGTACCTGTTCATCGGCAAAGGTCGCTGTGTTCGGATCGAAGCCAAGCTTGTTGGCTATCGCCTCGCGCAGCTTGACGCAGGCGGCATAAACGCCCGCAGTAGAACTGTTCGCGCCCCACTGGCCGCCGGAACCGGCGGAAACCGGGAAGCTGGAGTCGCCCAGCCGCACCACCACTTTTTCCAGCGGCACGCCCGCCATCTCGGCCGCCGTCTGGGCAATAATGGTATAGCTGCCGGTGCCGATATCGGTCATATCCGTTTCCACGGTAACGATGCCGTTGGCATCCAGATGTACTCGCGCGCCGGACGTCATCACCATGTTATTACGAAAGCCTGCCGCCATGCCCATGCCGACCAGCCAGCGACCTTCTTTTACCTGTGCGGGCGTAGCGTTGCGGCGATCCCAGCCGAAGCGCTCCGCGCCGGTGCGCAAGCATTCAACCAGCTGACGACGCGAGAAAGGGCGGTCAGGATTGGCAGGATCGACCTGGGTATCGTTAAGGATGCGGAAGGCCACCGGATCGATACCCGCTTTCTCCGCCATCTCATCAATGGCGATCTCCAGCGCCATCAGACCTGGCGCTTCGCCCGGCGCGCGCATGGCGTTGCCTTCGGGCAGATCGAGCTTCGCCAGCCGCAGGCCGGTGAAACGGTTCGCGCCGGCATAAAGCAGTTCGGTCTGCTGCACCGCCGTCTCCGGCGTGCCGCCGGGCAGGTTGCCCGACCAGCTTTCATGGGCGATAGCGGTGATATGACCAGACTGGTCGGTGCCGATACGAATATGCTGGATGGTGGCCGGGCGGTGCGTGGTGTTATTAGGGATAACCGGCCTCGGCAGCATCACCTTTACCGGCCTTTTTGCGGCACGAGCGCCCAGCGCGGCCAGCACCGCATCGCTGCGTAAGAACAGTTTGCCGCCGAAGCCGCCGCCGATATAGGGCGAGATCACGCGCACGTTCTCTTCCGGCAGCTTCAGCGTTTTCGCTAAGTCTGTTCGGCACCAGTTAATCATCTGGTTAGAGGTCCAGACGGTCAGCTTTTCGCCCTCCCAGACCGCCATAGAAGCGTGCGGCTCCATCGCCATATGGCTTTGATCCGGCGTGGTGTAGGAAGCGTCAAGCTTCAGCGCCGCCGAGGAAAAGGCCTGGTTGAAATCACCGACGTGGGTATCCGGCTGGTCTTCCGGCGCTTCGGTGACGCCAGGTTTTTCCGCAGCGAGATCCCAGCTACCTCGTTCACGGCGATACTGCACGTCAACCAGCTGGGCGGCCGCGCGTGCCTGCTCAAAGGTTTCCGCCACTACCAGCGCCACGGCCTGGTGATAGTGCTCAACCTCCGGCCCGCCCAGCAGCGTGGCGGTATTTTTTTCGCCCTTGCCGAGGCTGCCGGCGTTTTTCGCCGTGACCACGGCCAGCACGCCCGGCGCGCTCTGCGCGGCCTGAAGGTCCATTGAGGTGATACGCCCCTTAGCGATGGCGGCACCGACAACATAGCCATAGGCCACGTTGGACGCTTTATCGTGCCATTCATAGGCGTAAGTCGCGGTTCCCGTGGTTTTCATCGGGCCGTCGATACGATCGTGAGGACGCCCTACAACTTTCAGCTGATCGATAGGGTTATCGCCTGCGGGCTTATCGAATTTCATATTTTATGCCCTCGCTTCCGTCAGTACCGAGGCGAGCGTGCGCTTCGCCAGGAGCAGCTTGTATTCATTTTCATGGGTGGGGTGCGCGTCGGCGAACAGCCGATCGTAAACCGCCTGCACGCCATGCGGCAGCTGTGCATCCGCCTCTTCCTGCCGCCAGGGCTTATGCGCCACACCGCCAGCCGCAACGCGCCCCGTGCCATCAGGCTGCACGACAGCAGCAATCGACACCAGCGCAAAAGCGTAAGAAGCGCGATCGCGCACCTTGCGATAGATATGCGTGCCGCCGAGCGGGCGGGGCAGGGTAACGGCGACAATCAGCTCGCCCGGCTTCAGCGCGGTTTCACGGTGAGGCGTGTCGCCCGGCGCCAGATAGAAATCGCTGAGGGGAATACGGCGTTCGCTACCGTCCGGGCTGACCGTTTCCACCACCGCATCCAGCAGCCGCATGGCAACGGCCATATCGCTGGGATGGGTGGCGATACAGGCTTTGCTGGCGCCAATCACCGCGTGTTGACGGCTGAAGCCTTCCAGTGCGGCGCAGCCGCTGCCAGGCAGACGCTTATTGCAGGGCTGGTTGGTGTCGTAAAAATAGGGGCAGCGCGTGCGCTGAAGAAGATTGCCGGCCGTGGTGGCCTGATTACGCAGCTGGCCCGACGCGCCGGCAAGTAGCGCCCTGGAAAGCACGGCGTAATCGCGGCGGACGCGCTCGTCGGCGGCCAAATCGGTATTGCGCACCAGCGCGCCGATACGCAAACCGCCGTCGGTCGTGGGTTCAATTTTATCCAGCGCCAGATGATTGACATCTATCAGATGGGAAGGCGTTTCAATTTCCAGTTTCATCAGGTCGAGCAGGTTGGTGCCGCCCGCAATAAATTTAGCGCCGGGGGTGCGCTGCGCGCTGGCTGCCGCCTCGGCGGGCGTTTTCACACGCTCATAGGTAAAGGCCTTCATGCTTTCTGGCTCCCGGCGACATCTTCGATCGCGGCAAGAATATTGGAGTAAGCGCCGCAGCGGCAGATATTGCCGCTCATTCGCTCCCGCAGCTCATCCGCCGTCGCTTCCGGGGATGACACCAGATCGAGCGTGACGTGGCTGGGAATGCCCGCTTCGATCTCTTTCAGCACCGCCACGGACGAGCAAATCTGGCCTGGCGTGCAGTAGCCGCACTGGTAGCCGTCATGTTTCACAAAGGCGGCCTGCATCGGATGCAGGTTGTCGGGCGTGCCCAGACCTTCGATCGTGGTGACCTCGGCGTCCTGATGCATCACGGCCAACGTCAGGCAGGCGTTCAGCCTGCGGCCATCCACAAGCACGGTACAGGCGCCGCACTGACCGTGATCGCAGCCTTTTTTCGTGCCGGTAAGGTGCAGGTGCTCGCGCAGCGCATCCAGCAGCGTGGTACGAGTGTCAACGTTAAGCTGTTTGCTCTCACCATTCACTTTTAGCGTCAGGGGCAGCATTTCCGGCGCGCGGGCGGTTGGACGTTCGCTGTCGCCCAGCGCCGCGCCGGGCGCAACTGCCGCCGTAGCCGCTGTTGCCGCGCTTACTTTCAGCAGCGTGCGGCGCGTCAGGTGAAAAGGGATATTTTCATATTGGTTACTGGCTTCGCCCGTGGTGCGGCGAAACGGCTGGTTCTTACTGTTATTGCCTTGGTTGCTCATGCCAGGCCTCCGGTATGCAAAGAGAAAGGAACGACAAAGTAGGTAGGGACTATTTCTGTTTTTAGAGCATTAAGCATAGACGCTACTGGCCGGGGGATAGCCTTTGATTCCGCAATGCTGTTGTGAGGGAAATTAATTAATGAAAAAGGATAAAGTTTTAGCGGCGGCGGTCGACTATTTCAGGGCTGGTTCTTTTGTTGGTTCGCACAAGTTAAGACTTATCCTAAACGGCAGTTTTTGCAGATTTTTATGCAAGTCGCTTTAAAGTTTTGCCAGGGCGTGACGATAAAGAATACAGACGGTGACGGGCATCCTGGCGCCGTATCCGAACTCTGGTAAAAATTTTAAGGAAACGACTATGTCCGTTATCAATACTAACATTATGTCCCTGACCACTCAGAACAACCTGAACAAATCACAGGCTTCTCTGAGCACCGCTATCGAGCGTCTTTCTTCTGGTCTGCGTATCAACAGCGCAAAAGACGACGCAGCAGGCGAAGCGATTGCTAACCGCATGAACTCTCAGATCAAAGGTCTGACTCAGGCGGCACGTAACGCCAACGACGGTATCTCTCTGACTCAGACGGCTGAAGGTTCTCTGAACGAGATGAACACCAACTTACAGCGTATCCGTGAACTGACTGTTCAGG